>JAJFFU010000100.1 GCA_021776465.1 Parvularculaceae bacterium | reverse complement strand
GCCATGGACAACGCAACCCGCAACGCCGGCGAAATGATCGACAAGCTGAACCTGCAATATAACCGCGCCCGCCAGGCGCAGATTACGACGGAACTGATAGAAATCATCGCCGGCGCGGAAGCGCTTTAGGCGTCACGGATTAGACGTAAGGAAGAAGTTATGAGCAATGAAGGCCGCATTTCACAAGTCATCGGCGCCGTTGTCGACGTTGAGTTCGGCGACCAGTTACCGGGGATTTTGAACGCCCTGGAAACCGACAATAACGGCAACCGTCTCGTTCTTGAGGTCGCCCAGCACCTTGGCCAAAACTCGGTGCGGACGATTGCGATGGACTCAACGGAAGGCCTCGTGCGCGGCGCCAAAGTGACGGACACCGGCGAGGCGATTTCGGTGCCGGTCGGCGACGGCACATTGGGCCGTATCATGAATGTCATCGGCGAACCGGTCGATGAGCTCGGGCCCATCCCGCACACGGAAAAACGCGGCATCCACCAGGCGGCCCCGCCTTTCATCGAGCAATCAACGGAATCGGCCGTCCTTGAGACCGGCATCAAAGTTGTCGATCTTCTCTGCCCCTACGCAAAAGGCGGCAAGATTGGCCTCTTCGGCGGCGCAGGTGTCGGCAAAACGGTTTTGATCATGGAGCTGATCAACAATATCGCGAAAGCCCATGGCGGCTACTCGGTGTTCGCCGGCGTCGGCGAGCGGACCCGTGAAGGCAACGACCTTTACTGGGAAATGATCGAATCGAAAGTGAACGTCGATCCGAATGAACATGGCGGCAAAACCGAAGGCTCCAAAGCGGCGCTCGTTTACGGCCAGATGAACGAGCCTCCCGGCGCGCGCGCGCGGGTTGCCCTGTCGGGCCTGACGGTTGCGGAACATTTCCGCGACGAAGGCCAGGACGTTCTCTTCTTCGTCGATAACATCTTCCGCTTTACGCAAGCCGGTTCCGAAGTGTCTGCGTTGCTTGGCCGGATCCCGTCGGCGGTGGGCTATCAGCCGACGCTTGCCACCGATATGGGCGCGATGCAGGAGCGGATTACAACAACGACAAAAGGTTCGATCACCTCAGTGCAGGCGATCTACGTGCCGGCGGACGATTTGACTGACCCGGCGCCAGCAACATCCTTTGCCCACCTTGATGCGACGACGGTTCTAAACCGCGCGATTGCCGAAAAAGGCATTTATCCCGCGGTGGACCCGCTTGATTCTACATCGCGTATGCTCGACCCGCGCATCATCGGCGATGAACATTATAAGGTTGCCGGCGACGTGCAGCGCATCCTTCAGCGCTACAAGGCGTTGCAGGATATCATCGCGATCCTCGGCATGGACGAGCTGTCTGAAGAAGATAAACTCGTCGTGGCGCGCGCCCGTAAGGTCGAGCGCTTCCTTTCGCAACCTTTCCACGTGGCGGAAATCTTCACCGGTTCACCGGGCAAGCTGGTTTCGCTCGCTGATACGATCAAAGGCTTTAAAGGGCTCGTTGAAGGCGATTACGACCATTTGCCGGAAGCGGCCTTCTACATGGTCGGCTCGATGGATGAAGCGATCGAAAAAGCAGCGAACCTGGCGGCGGAAGCGGCGTAAAGCGATATGCCTGACAAACTCAACTTCACCCTCGTCTCGCCTGAGCGAGAACTCATGTCTCGGGATGTCGATCAGGTCGATATTCCGGGTACGGAAGGCTGGATGGGCATCCTCGCCAATCATTCGCCGCTGATGACGACACTCGCCCCCGGCATGGTCAAAATCCGCGAGGGGTCGGACGAAAAGCGTATTTTCGTCCGCGGCGGCTTTGCGGAAATTTCGCCAACCGGGCTGACGGTGCTCGCCGAAGAGGCGATGCCCGCCGAAGAGCTCAACGCAGAGAAGATATCCCAGCGCATCAAGAACGCCGAAGAAGACGTGGCGGATGCGCAGACGGACGATAAAAAACTCGCCGCGCAGCAATCGCTTGATAGTCTGAAGGCGTTGCAAGCGGCGCTTTAAGGCAGCGTCCGCCAACTTAGCTTTGGCAGAGCGTCTTTTCGTTGAGGCGTTGCATGTCGTCCAGAATTGACGCCAGCAATTGCTCTTCAACAGTGGGCATTTCTTCAGGCTCATGTGAGATAATCCGAAAAATTTTAATTTTACCGACGATCTCTTGCAGCAAGCGGGTCGGGGTTAACGACAATCGACTTGCAAACTCGATGATATCATCCCACGCGCGATCGTATTCCGCCTGACTGCCTTGCGCGTTTTGAGTGTGCTTTGTCTCGCCGTGATCGGTATGATTCGGATCACCAACGTGTGTTTCCAGGACTTTTTTTGCGGCCGTTTCTGCGGCGCTGCATAATTCCTCTATCGTGTTGGGCGCCTTAGCGTGTTGTATTGGTTGTGACTGGCTCATTTCACCTCTTTTCGGAATATATAATTAGTAGACTGATAAGTTGCATTTCTCTCTGCGGCGGCGTATGATTCCTCAGTTGTGTTGGGCCCTACCGTGTTGCTTCGACTGCAACAGGAATATTGCCCCCCCCCTTGTCTGTGTTATTATATTATTAGTAAGCGGATGAGTTGCGTCGCCTGTAAATCACCGAAACCTACTAGTTGTTTTTGATGATGGCAGCCCAAAGTTTTTTTGCTTCTGTAACAAGATTGAAGTGAACTCGCGCGGCGTATCCTGCGTACTCAATATATCAAAGCTGGCATATTTCGGACCGGTTCGTGTGATCCACTTTTGCGAACATGCTCGGGCTCATTTGGGTTGCGCCAATTTGGCGTGGCTGAAAGGTTCAGGAGTTCATTATCAAGATGAACAACGCACGCTCCCCGGAACGGAGAACGCTTTCTGACGGCTATGCAAGCGAGTTTCCCAACCAGATCGGCGACCCGTCATTTTTGATCGGCGCGGTATTTATGGGGCTGGAAACGGGTAAGCCAACTATCCTCTGCAACGATTTGGAGTTCTCGGCGAAAATCAATTCTCTTGGCTCAATGCTCGCGAGAAATAATCGGAATCCGGGCATTATAACGGCGCACCGGTTTTCATATCCGATCGATTTATTGGGTCATAGAAACGATTTTTCCGAAGACACTGACGCCGTCGCCTTTATTGACGCGCTCATTGAGGATGAGCTTAAGGGCGTGGCCTATATTCCCTTGAAAACAGACGCGGACAAAGAGTGTGTGGTGGTCTTGGTCTCAATGCGCGAGATACTGACCCATGAGTCGGTTTGCAATCTTTCGCGTTTGGTCAGGGGCCATCTTTCGGCTGTAACTTTTGTTGATGATGGTTTGGGCGGCCACGGTGCATTATTGACGGTGCGAGAGCGCCAATGCCTGGTACTTACAGCGCACGGCCAAACGGATAAAGACGCCGGCGAACTCCTTGGCATAAGCGCAAATACTGTTCGCACACATTTGGCGAATGTGAGAACGAAGCTTAACGCAAAAAATAAAACGCATGCCGTCGCAAAGGCGATTTCCATGAACGAATTGACGTTGGATGATTTGCGCTAAATCGTACTGTCGATTTGTTTGCGCAACGCGTTGAGAGAAGGCGGCGCGGCCGCTTCCACGGTAACCGGCTCTTTATTCTTCGAGATCGGTATAATGACGCGCCGCGCATGGAGCATCATCGGCTCGGCGCGTTCAAATTCCGATAGGTTTCCATAGAGAGGATCGCCGATGATTGGCGCGCCGATGGATGCGAGGTGGACGCGGATCTGGTGTGTGCGGCC
>JAJFFU010000099.1 GCA_021776465.1 Parvularculaceae bacterium | reverse complement strand
GGCCTTTACGCAAGCGAAAACGGTGCGCCAACCCGTCTTGTCGCGGTATTCCGAGGGCATGCATTACATGCGCCATCTCGACTCGCCGCTTTTCCTTCGCGATCCCGACCCCATGCGCGCTGATCTTTCGATCACCGTGTTCCTGAGCGATCGGCAAAGTTATGACGGCGGCGCGCTGATCCTGGAAACGGAGTTCGGCGATTTTGACGTAAAGATGCCGGCCGGCGGGGCAATCGTTTACGCCACGCATTTCGTCCATGAAGTCCAGAAGGTGACACGCGGCCAGCGTCTGGCGCTTGTCACCTGGGTGCAGAGCCGGATCGCCGATCCGATGCGGCGCCAGATCTTGTATGAGCTGACGCTTTCGCGCGATGAGATCGTCGCCGTTTCGCCCCGAAGCGAAGTCGCCGTCCGTTTACATCGTTCGGTGGCGAGCCTCACGAAACTCTGGTCGGTCGTCTGAAACGGCTCGCGCCGCCAAATTCGTGCTACTGTTCAGCATATGACCATCCAAAAACCTTTCTGGGAAACGAAAACGCTCGGCGAAATGACAGACGCCGAGTGGGAATCGCTTTGCGACGGATGCGGGCGGTGCTGCCTTTATATTCTGCATAATGAAGAGAGCGGCGATGTGTTTGAAACCGATGTCGCCTGCAAATTGTTCGACGCCAAAAAACGCCGCTGCACGGATTACGGCAACCGGTCAACGCGCGTGCCGGACTGCGTGCGCCTGACGCCGGACAACGCCAAAGCCCTGTCATGGATGCCGAAAACCTGCGCCTATCGCCGTCTCGCCAACGGCAAGAACCTGCCGGACTGGCACCCCCTGATCACCGGCGATCCGAAATCAGTAGAGCGCGCCGGCGTCGCCGTCCCGCCTGATCTCATCCCCGAAGGCGAAATCGACGACGATCTATTGGAAAGCCGGATTACAAAAGCGCGGTGATGTCCGCTATTGGCCCATAATGGACATTCAGCGAATCTGCGCTGAATGCCCGAATTGAAATCAAAGTAAGTCGATTGTCATTGACTTTTTATCGTGTTGATCGTGTCTTTTATTGCCCCGTTCGGGTCACCGTGCGCTTCCATTATTTTTTGAAGCGGTGTGAGAAACTCTTTGGCCAATAATTCGTGTGCCGCCTCAATTGCCAATGGGCTCGGGTTATCGGGGTCTGTTTCTAGCTCCCGTACAAGAATAGGTATGACGTCAGGAATTTTTCGTCGCGCCAGTCCTAAAATTGCTTCATTTCGGGTTTCTTCATCTGAGTCATCAATACGTGCGAACAATGCCGCGCGAATTTCTTTGGTATTGTTGTCGCATTGAGTGCCCAAACCAAACGTTGCCCAGTTTCGGACATCAGGGTCGTCGTCAGCACTCAACTTAATGAGGGCCCGCCTTGCCTTCGGTGAATCCAGGAGGCTAAGGCATCGCGCCATCGAGAACCTAATCAGGTCGGAAGAATGCCTAGCTAAATTTATGTTCGGCAAAATTGCTTCTGACGCACGCATGTGGCCTAACGCAGCGATTGCGGCATCAACGACTTTTTCGTTCTTATCTTTAAGAAGAGGAAAAAGAGCCTCGATGCTCTTTTCTCGGAATGGAAATTCACCATCGCGCCAACCAAGTTGCCCGAGAATATCGGCAGCAATTTCTCTTTCTACAGCTTCTCCGCTTTTGCACATAGCTAAGCAGCGCTTCAGAATATGCGCTTCACCAGATTTATGAAGACGTCGAATAATGTCCCATTGTTCGTCTTGGTTATTATCCGTACGTCTGAGGGAAACTAACCTAGAAATCGCGGATATTTCTTCTGCCGTTTGTTTTGAGTCAGCCATAATCGGCCACCTTTTAGTTGGTGGGTCACCGAGGAATCGAACCTCTCACCGGCACCACCCCACTTGGTGGTAAATGGGACGGCGTTTACAGCGCCGCGTGGGGAAAGTGACCCAAATTACATTCTTTGTTGAAAAATGAACGCGAGAACGCGTTGGCCGACCGAATGGCGGTCGGCAGCGGCAGCACTACGAATAGTAGTATGTGAGCCTGTTCAAAATCATTTTGCTTGGGTACTGGGTGGCGGCACGCGTGTCAATCTGTTGGACTTTCTGATGACCGTTTTCGTTTTGACACCCGCCAGTCACTCAAATGCTATGACTGACTGCTATTGGCGAAAAGCAGACGCATCCCCGCGCCAATACCCATCTCCATATTTCCCCGAAAAACCCCACCCCAATAAGTTGATCCGGGTGCGGATTTCACCCCAATAACCGTAAATTCTTTCATGAATCCCGCATTTGGTGCGTAGTTATCAACGCCCTGCCGGGAGGCCTTATGGTTCTCCTCATGATGAATTCAGATCGCAACACGCCATTGGCGTCAGACGCATCGCATACGGATGAACGGGACTGGCGACAGCTCTCGGAAAACATCCTGACGCTGGCGCTTGGCAAGTCCGACCGGATGATCGCGGAAGACTGCGTTGACGACGCGGCCTTCGACCGCGATGCGCGCGATCTTCGATTGCTCATGAGTTCGGCGGAAATCGCCGTGCGCATGAACCGGCAAAATGAGAAGGACGGTCGTCAGAATGACGAACAA
>JAJFFU010000098.1 GCA_021776465.1 Parvularculaceae bacterium | reverse complement strand
TTGGGCGCCAGGATCAGACTGTCGGCCGGGGCGCACAAACGATCGCCGCAATTTCTGAGCTTCGGCGAATAGGAAACGCCGAGCTGCAAGCCGCCAAAGGCGCCGCCCAGGAAATTCGCTGGCGGCATGTAGGTGAATTTGTTGGAAAAGCCTGAAAAGTCGTTGACTGTATGAACGTCGTTGAGGCCGGAAAGGTCTGTCTGCCAATCATTGACGTTTATGGAGCGGAAAATCGTCGGTGATGTAACCGCAAGCGTGCGCGCGATACCGTGATCGCGCCCGATGATGACCTGGCCGAAAGCGCCGCGGGCGTATGCATAAGCGCTTTGCAAATATGCGTCGCTTTCAAGCGGTGCGATGCCGCGAGGCCCGCCAATTCGCAATCCCGAATATCGTCCGCCTGCGAACAATTGTGCGGGCTGGTCGGCGTCAAGGCGCGCGCCAATGACAGCGCCAAGCTCCAGTCCGTTGTCTAAAAACGTTGAGCCCTTGACGGTGAGTTCCGCATTGGCGTCCGCCTCGGCGTCGCCGTCGGTAATGCCAGCGGCAACGCTGACTTCGCCTTCGACTTCAAGCTCGACCGGATCGGCGGCGAACGCAGGCATGCCGACACTGCCGGCCATAAAGGCCGCAGCGCTGATCCCTGACAATATCGTCCGCAATCTGGTCATCGTCTAATGGTCATCGTCTTTTTCTTAAGCCGGCGAAAATCGCCGCGCGGTTTTCAATACGCCTTTGAGACAATCCACGCTCCCCAGCGCATCAAGCCTCGTTACAAATCGCACCCGAACGCAAACTGCGCCCTTCACCCCACGCCACAAATCACGCCGAAAGGCCCATAAACCAGAGCCCATATCAGCGTATGGTTAACAGCCTCGTGACCATTTGAAATAATGGCGCCGCCCGAGGCCCTGTTCAAGCGGCCCTGAACGCCGTCATTGTGTAAAACCGCGAATGTGGTAGGAAAGCCACGAAACGGGCTCGGGGCCCTACCATTGTCCGCGGGACCAAACTGGATTACATAAAAATGCGCTCAAGAAAATCTACCTTTTTCAAGGCCTTAACGCTATTTGTCGGCGCCGCAACATTAGCAGCCTGCGGCGGCAACAACGCCAGCGACGGCCGCAACATCGGGCTGCCGTCCTATGTCACCGGCGACGGCGCGACCGCGACCACCGTTAACCGCTATTTGTGGGCCGCATCCCTGGAAACCCTCGATTTCCTGCCCGTCAATTCGGCCGACCCCATCGCCGGGCTGATTATCTCCGATTGGTATATCAACCCGGAAGCGCCGGGTGAGCGCTTCAAAACGACGGTCTATATCCTAGATAATGCGCTCCGGGCCGACGCCCTCCGGGTTTCGGTGTTCCGCCAGGAACGCGACGAGCTTGGCGCTTGGATCGATGCCAATGTGAACCCGGCGACGGGCCGGGAGATCGAAAACGCCATCCTCACCCGCGCGCGCCAGCTTCGCCTCAATGTGATTGACGACTAAGGTTTTAGGTTATTGGGATTAGGGATTAGATGCGGCTGTGGGCGGCGTTGAATCGTATCGCGACCTGATTGTATGGCAAAAGTCGATGGATTTGGCGGCCCAAATCTACGCGCTGACGTCAGAATTTCCAAAAACTGAAGAATACAGGCTGACATCGCAGATGACGCGAGCGGCCATTTCGATTCCGGCGAATATCGCTGAGGGCAATGCACGCGGCTCGCGTAAAGATTATGCACGCTTTTTTGCCATCGCGCGCGGCTCTACCGCAGAGCTATCTACGTTTTTGATGCTTGCCATTCGGATAAAGCTCGGCGATCAGGACAATGTAAGGCCGGCCCTTGGTTTATGTGAGGAGATCGGTCGCATGTTGACCGCCCTCCATAACCGATTGAAAAGCTGAACGCCGCAAAACAAGCTAGTCCCTAATCCCCAACACCTAATCCCTATTCAAAATGTCCCGCTACAATCCCAAAGAAATTGAGCCGAAATGGCAGGCGCGCTGGAAAGACGCAGATGTCTTTGCGGCCAAGCCCGCGTCCGAAAGTATGGCCGGCGGCGGTAAGAATTATTACGTCCTCGAAATGTTCCCGTATCCATCAGGGAAAATTCATATCGGCCATGTCCGCAATTACGCCATGGGAGATGTTATTGCCCGCTATAAAAAGGCCTGCGGCTACAATGTGCTGCATCCGATGGGTTGGGACGCTTTCGGTATGCCCGCGGAAAACGCGGCGATGGAAACCGGCGCCCATCCGGGCGAATGGACCTTGTCGAATATCGAGGCGATGCGCGGCCAGTTAAAACGCATGGGCCTTTCCATCGACTGGTCGCGCGAATTCGCGACCTGTCAGCCTGAGTATTACCGGTGGCAACAATCGATGTTCCTGAAATTCTGGGACAAGGATTTCGCCTACCGCAAGGAGAGCCTCGTCAACTGGGACCCGGTCGATCATACGGTGCTCGCCAATGAGCAGGTGATCGACGGAAAGGGCTGGCGCTCCGGCGCATCCGTTGAACGGCGGACCCTGTCGCAATGGTTTTTCCGCATCACCGACAAGGCCGAAGATTTGCTCGACGCCCTCGATGACGGGCGCCTGAACGGGTGGCCGGAGAACGTCAAGCTCATGCAGCGGAACTGGATCGGCAAGTCAAAGGGCTTGCAGATGAACTTCCGTTTTGCTGCCGATACAAAACCTCCGACGGGTTTCGAAGACGGTGTGGAGATCTTCACAACGCGGCCGGACACGCTCTATGGCGCGAGCTTCATTGCCATCTCGCCGGATCATCCGCTGACTGCGGCGATGGCCAAGGACGATCCGAAACTGCGCGACTTTATCGCCGACTGCGCAAGCGCCGGCACGTCTGAGGAGGCGATCGAGAAAGCCGAGAAAAAGGGCTACCGGCTGCCGCTTGAGACCGCTCACCCATTTGATGATCGCAAGCTCCCTGTCTATGTGGCGAATTTCGTTCTCATCCAGTATGGCACGGGCGCGATTTTTGGCTGCCCGGCCCATGATCAGCGAGACATCGAGTTTGCGCGAAAGTATGGCCTGCCCGTGCCGCCGGTCGTTTTGCCGCCGGACGCCGACCCAAAAAAGTTCACGCTGGGCGATGAGGCCTATGTAGGGCCGGGAACGATTTTTAATTCGGATTTCCTGAACGGCCTCGAAATTGATGCAGCCATCGCCGCCGCCATCGATAAAATCGAGGCGATGGGGCTGGGCCAAGGGCAGACGAAATATCGCCTGCGCGACTGGGGCGTTTCCCGCCAGCGCTTCTGGGGTTGTCCGATCCCGGCGATCCACTGTGAAAAATGCGGCATCGTTCCCGTGCCCGAAAAAGACCTGCCGGTTTTGCTGCCCGACGTGCCCGCCGAAGAATTTAAAAAACCCGGCAATCCGCTCGACCGCCATGATGAATGGCGCAACGTTGCCTGTCCGGAATGCGGCGGCGCGGGCCGGCGCGAAACCGACACCATGGACACCTTCGTCGACAGTTCATGGTATTTCGCCCGCTTCGCTGCGCCAGCCGATGACAAGCCGGTGGAGGGCGCCGAGGCCGATTACTGGCTCCCGGTCAATCAATATATCGGCGGCATCGAGCACGCGATCCTGCACCTGCTTTACGCGCGCTGGTTTACCCGCGCCATGAAGGAATGCGGATTACTGTCCGTAGACGAACCTTTTGAGAATCTCTTCACGCAAGGGATGGTGGTGCACGAGACTTATCTCGACAGCGACGACACAAAACCGCTAAAAAAGCGCTGGCTCTTGCCTGATGATGTCGTCAAGAAAGACGGGAAGGTCGTTCAGGAAAAAACCGGCGCGCCGGTTATCGTCGGGCCCATCGAAAAAATGTCGAAGTCGAAGAAAAATGTCGTCTCACCGGACGACATTGCCGACACCTACGGCGCGGACGCGGCGCGCTGGTTCATGCTGTCGGATTCGCCCCCTGAGCGCGACGTCGAATGGTCCGCGTCCGGCGTTGAAGGCGCCTGGAAGCTGGTCGGCCGGATCTGGGAAGCCGTCTCGGCGTCGCCGGGGATTTTGAAGGCTATCGATCTTGGCGCCGCCGCGCCGGATGACGACAAGGCGCTTCGTCAGGCGACCCACGTCGCGATCGCCGGGATCACCGACGACATTGAGCAATTCCGGTTCAACAAGGCGATCGCTCGAATTTATGAGTTTCTGAATGCCCTGAAAAAGGCGGGTAACAATGCCGGCTA
>JAJFFU010000097.1 GCA_021776465.1 Parvularculaceae bacterium | reverse complement strand
ATTGATCAGGAAGTTCGTGTGAAACTTGATCAGGAAATTGAAGACCTGATCGCCAACAACCCCGACATTTTTTAGGATGCGCGCCATGAGAAAAATTCACCTGTCATTGATTGCCGGCGCCATGTTGAGTTTTGCAGCATTGCCGGCTGCAGCGATCGCGGCCAGCGCGATCGTCGAAGACGCAAAAGACCGCTGCATTGTCGGCGAACAAGCAGACGGTTATCTCGGCTTTGTTGATGATAGCGCCGCGGACACTGCGCTGAAACGCGAAGTCCGCGATATCAACCAACAGCGCAAGGCTTTCTACGCGGACCTTGCAGCGAGCAATGGTGTTTCGATTGACGTTACTGCGGCGCTTACCGCGGAAAAGCTGATCAACAGCGCTGGCGCTGGCGAATGCGTTCGCAAAGCCGATGGCAATTGGGTAAAATTCTAGGGCGGCCTGCCGATTGCCAGTGTGGCTGGCGGTGCGGGCCGCGCCAGGGACTTTAATTCCCAAACTTTGCTAGTCGCGGTGTACGCCGCAGTTTTTAAAGTGCGCCGTCATCTAGGCGGTGCACTAATTTTTCGCGCACAATTGACTAATACCTTACGGTTATATAACATACTAGTTATGCAGCTGGCAACCAACATCGCCCAACAGGCGCAGCTCGATGCAGTATTTGCAGCGCTGGCCGACCCGACACGCCGAGAGATATTATCCCGTCTCGCTGCGGGCGAAGCCTCCGTCACAGAGATCGCCGCGCCGTTCCCGATCAGCCAGCCAGCGATTTCCCGCCATTTGAAGGTTCTGGAAAGCGCTGGCCTGATTGAGCGCGATGTCGACGAGCAACGCCGTCCGGCCCGGCTGACCGGTGCGCCCATGGCGTCTGCAGTCAGTTGGCTCGCCGAATTCAAGGCGTTCTGGGGCGTGCGTTTCGATCAGTTGGACGATGTCCTTGAGGCGCTGAAAAAAGAAGAAGCAAAGGAATGATGCGATGAGCGATTCACCGGAATATGTTTTGGACCGCACATTTGAGGCGCCGCGGGAACTCGTCTGGAGGGCTTGGACAGATCCCGACATTCTGCAACGCTGGTACGGGCCCGGCGTCGAGACCATTATCCACAAATATGACCTCAAACCCGGGGGTTCGTGGCTGAATGAGATGAAGATGCGCGGCATGTCGGATTTCAGTCGTATGGACTTTCAGGACGTGAACACGGGTGAAAAGCTGGTCTGGCATCACGCATCGACTGACGCCGATTGGAACATTATCGCCAACCCGATGATGGCAGATTGGCCGCGTGTTCTGCTGACGACGGTCACCTTCACGGAGACCGGGGGCAAAACAAACGTCCGCCTTAGCCAGGTCCCGATCGACGCCAGCGACAAAGAAACGGCGTTCTTTGCGCAGATGATGTCCAACATGGATGGCGGCTGGGGCAAAGGCTACGCCATGATCGACGATTTGTTGAAAGAGTTAGGATCAGCGACCTGACGCATTGCAGCCGGAGTGTTGGTGGGGCTTTCGCCGCCGTTTCGACGCGGCTCTCCCGAAGTCGGCGCGAATCGGCCATATGATCGCCGGCAATGTGATCGGAGATGCGTAGATGATGAATGAAAACCCAGCGCCAGCCGCTGATAGCGCGGTGTCGGCAGAGACTGAAACGGAAGACGGCCCGGACGCCCTTGGCCTGTCGGCGTTGCTGTCGTCGCGGGTCTGTCACGATCTCATCAATCCGGTCGGCGCAATCGGTTCCGGTCTCGATGTCCTCGACGATCCGGAAATGGACGAGACCATGCGCGGCGCGGCGCTTGATCTCATCCGATCCGGCGCAACGAAAGCGCTGGCGCTTTTAAGCTATGCCCGGCTCGCTTATGGCGCGGCCGGTGGGTTCGGCGCGGTCATTTCCATGGACGATGCGCGCGATGCCCTGAACGGGCTTTACGCGACGCTGAAACCGGATCTCGTTTGGGAAATGGCGGGCGGCATGGCGCCAAAGGAAAACGTAAAGGCAATCCTGATCCTCGCCAACGCCGCCGCAGATTGCGTGCCGCGCGGCGGCGCCGTCACTATTGCCGGCGATATCAACGCCTTCAAAATTACCGCTACCGGCAAGCGAATTTATCTACAGGACGATCTCGTTAAATCACTAAGCGGCGAAGCGCGTGACCTGACGCCGAAGTTCACGCCGACCTTAATCGCTGCACAGATGATTGTCGCCAGTGGGGGCGCGGTTGATGTGATCGGCGACGACGAAAAAGTTGTGATCGAAGTGCGGTTTTCCGGTGACGCGGGCGGGTAACAAGCCGTTTCGTTAACGCATCCCTAATACAGAACAGGCACTATTCGGGAAACGCACCGCACCATGCGAGGGAAACCATGACCGAAAAAAATACCTGCCTAATTATCGATGACTCAGACGTCATCCGGGAAATCGCGGCGCGGATTGTCACAGACCTGGGGCTGGCGGCTGCACAGTCAGCAAGCGCTGCCGCAGGCATCGACTTCTGCGCTGACAGTCCGACGTCCATCGTCTTGCTTGACTGGGATTTGCCGTCCATGACGGCGCTTGATTTTCTGCGCGGCGCCGCGGAGCTGCCGGAAGAAAAACGACCGCTGATCGTGATCTGCGCGACCGAAAACGACCCTCAACAATTTACCTTGGCCAAAGCCGCCGGCGCAGCCCATCATCTCTTGAAGCCATTTGACCGTGCGGCGATCGAAACCGTATTTGCGGAGGCCGGCGTGCTCGAAAAAAACGGACATGAAACGGCTGACACTATCGCGGTAAAAAAATAAGGCCGTCAGCCGTGTCGTCGCCACTTCGTCGACGATATGCCGCAATTGAGGGATAGCGACAGGCCATGACGCTCGTTCAATTGATTGTCCTTGCTATCATTCAGGGCATTACGGAATTTCTACCCATATCGTCCTCCGCCCACCTCATCCTGGCGCCGATCGTCGTCGATGGGTGGGCCGACCAGGGTCCGTTGATCGATATAGCCGCTCATGTTGGCTCATTGTTCGCTGTATTGATTTATTTTCGCACCGAATCAGCAATGCTTGTACGCGGTGGCGTCGATACGCTCCGCTTACGCGAAAGCGCCGACCGCAGGTTGTTTTTGTTTATAGCGGCGGCGACGATCCCGTTGCTGCTCGCGGCAGGCGTTATCGTCGCCACCGGTATCATTGATGTGTTGCGTTCGCCGGCGACGATCGGCGCGGCGAGCATCGTTTTCGGCCTTTTACTGTGGCACGGCGATCGCCAGCCGACCGAAACAAGCGGTCTTGAGCGTATTACGCTTCGCGAAACGTTGCTCATTGGCATTGCACAGGCGTTCGCCTTGATCCCCGGCGCCTCGCGTTCCGGCGTGACGATTACGGCCGCCCGATATCTCGGCTGGACCCGGGAAGAAGCGGCCCGGTTTTCCATGTTGCTGGCCATTCCCGCGATTGGCGCGCTCGGCCTCTTTGCGGGGATAGAAATCTTTCGCAATGGCGCCGGCGCAACGATGCAGGCGGCAGGCATTGTCGCCGCGCTCTCTTTCGTTACGGCTTATGCGGCGATCGCCGTTTTGATGACGCTGACACGGAAAATCAGTTTTACGCCCTTTGTCATTTACCGGGTCGTCATGGGCGCCGCGCTTTTGGCGTTCGCCGCCGGATTTTTCAACTGACGTTTTGCCGCCGCAATATGGCCTATGCGCGGACGTGATTTGCGGGCAAAGTGGCCCACGAAAAAATCATCTATGAGAGTTCCGCAAAATGAGTGAAGCAGTTGAGATTACGTCCCCATTAATAACAGCCGATGGCGTGCGCGCCGCGGCGCAAAGGCTATCCGGCCATATCGTCCGCACGCCGCTAATCGAGAATGACCGTTTAAATGAAATCGCAGGCGGGCGTGTCTTGCTAAAAGCGGAAATTTTGCAACGCGGCGGTTCGTTCAAATTACGCGGCGCATATAATTTGATTTCGCAACTGTCAGCCGAGGCGCGTGCGCGCGGTGTCGTTGCCTGGTCATCGGGCAATCATGCAACCGGCGTCGCAATTGCCGCGAAGTCTTTCGACTGCCCGGCGGTCATCGTCATGCCTTCCGACGCGCCGACCGTAAAAGCGGAGAATGTGCGCGCATTCGGAGCGGAAATCGTCACTTACGATCGCTACAAAGATGATCGCGAAGCGATCGGAAATGCAATCGGCCAAGAGCGCGGCTTGTCGCTCGTCCCGTCCTTTGATCACCCGAACATCATGGAAGGGCAGGGTACAGTTGCATTGGAAACGGTGGATCAAGCTGGCGATACAGCGATTGATCGATATGTGTTTTGCTGCGGCGGGGGTGGATTAACTGCTGGCTGTGCGACCATTCTGGAAGACATTTCGCCTGGCACGGAAATCTGGATCGCAGAACCGGACGATTTCGATGAAGGCTGGGCGTCGGTCCAGGCGGGAAAACGCCTGACAGCCGATGTGACGAAAAAAACAATCTGCGACGCTATCGCGACGCCGTCCCTCGGGAAACTGACATTCCCGATCCTGAGACGCCGGGTTTCCGGCGGCGCAACGATATCCGAAGACGATGTTCGCCGCGCGATGGCGTTTGGGTTCCGGCATCTGAAACTGGTTCTTGAACCCGGCGGCGCGGCGGCCCTCGCGGCGGTTTTGGCGGGAAAGATCCCGACCCAAGGCGCGACGACGGCGGTAACGCTGTCCGGCGGCAACGTCGATCCGGCGTTTTTCGCATCAATTTTGCGCGACGGGGAAAATACCGCCTGATTATAAGGGCGTCTCAATTTGGGCCATTTGGCGCCGGCGGCCATTGCGCCATTGAATGGCGGGGCGTCCGACCACATATTTATAGGGAAAGAAAGACGCCAAAAAAGCTGCGGTGTTTAGGTTTTGATAGCGATGATCGGTGAAGCTGGCCGCTGCGGATAGAAAATTTACAGGAACGCACCAATCTATGAACGGTAATAAACCATTCGAATTAGACGGCGAGGGATCAGGCGCAGATCGCGGGTTTGCATCCTATGACGGGCGTAAGCTCGTCTATATCCGGCCTATTCTGGCGTGCGACGTGATTGATGATCTGCAGGACGAATACGGCGATATGAGCGTTCAGATTGATGCCGACGCCACGCTTTATTCGGTGCACGATGAAGACGGTGAACGGTTGGCGCTTGTCGGTGATCGCGAGCTCGCATTTGCGGCGGCGCGCCAATATGAGATGACGCCTGTCAGCGTTCACTAAAGTCAGCATTCACTAAAATTTTAACGAAAATTCGTTGTTACTAGGCGGCGTCTGGCTTTTCGGCCGATGTCGCCAGGGCAAATAGTGATTCTGCGCTGTCGGCGCCGCGTAGCGCCGCCCGTGTGTCGGGGTCTCTTAATAGGCGAGAGACCTTCGCCAGCGCCTTCAAATGGGCTGCCGTCGCGTTCGCTGGCGCCAGCAATAAGAATATCAGATCGACAGGCTGGTCATCGAGGGCGTCAAAGCTGACCGGTTTTTCCAACAGCGTCAGGACGCCGACGATCGATCCCAGTCCATCAATTTTGCCATGGGGGATAGCAACACCATCGCCGACGCCGGTCGAGCCAAGCTGCTCGCGCTGAAGCAGCGTCTCAACGATTTCGGGCGTCGGGCGATTAACGATGCCTGCCGCCTTCTCCGCCATAATCTCCAGCGCTTCGCGTTTACAGCGCGCGTTCAGATTATGGATAACGCCGTCTGGCTTTAAAATATCGGCAAATCCCATTTTCGTACTCACAAATTGCCGGTCGCGCGCGTATTTCACCATTTGCAGCGCCCCGTCAGATCCCCGAACCATTCCTTTGCAGGATTTTCGCCGCTGGCGGCCTCTGGCGCGGCAGGCGAAGGGCGGGGATTTACCCTATTGGGCCGTTGGGTCAACCCATCCGATATTGCCGTCCCGGCGGCGATAAACGACGTTAATCCGCCCGTGTGCTGCGTTTTTGAATACAATCGCCGGTTGTTCGGCAAGGTCCAGCTGCATCACCGCTGCGCCGACCGTCATTTCGCGCAAGGTCGTCTGGCTTTCTGCGACGATCACCGGCGCCGGATCGCCGTTTATCTGGTCGTCAGTTTCCTCGTCCTTCAGGGGTTCCAGGAGGTAATAGGAGGCATTTTGCGCAGGCAAAGGGTCTTTGACGTTTGTGTGATGGTCTTTCAGGCGTCGCTTGTACCGCCTGATTCGTTTTTCCAGTTTTTCGAGGCTTTCTTCAAAGGCGCCATAGGCGTCGCTGGCGCGGCCGTGGGCGGCCAGGAACACGCCGGAGGCGAGATGGGTCGTGAGATCACACTCGACCTCGCGCTTTTCCCGCGCAAACGTAACGGTCGCAGCAGCGCCTCGATCAAAGTATTTTCTGACGCCATCGGCAAGACGGTCCGTCACATGCGACTGCAACGCGTCGCCGAGTTCGATATTTTTTCCGCTGACTTGGATGTCCATGCATTATCCTCGCTTGGCGATTTCAGACGGCGCCGAACGATACGTTATATTGGCGCCGCCAGGCCCCATTAAAAGGGGTCAAATGGCGCCTTGCACCATAGCACGCCGGCGCTGGACCGACGAGGGAATGTTTAGCGTTTCGCGATATTTCGCGACAGTCCGCCGCGCAATATCAATGCCTTCGTCTTGAAGAGTTTCCACAATCTTGTCGTCCGACAGGACGGCACTGGCGCTCTCGGCCTCGATTAATTCGCGGATTCGGAACCGAACGGCTTCGGCGGAGTGAGCCTCGCCGCCCAATGTGGATGCGATGGACGCCGTGAAGAAATATTTCAGCTCAAAAAGGCCGCGCGGCGTGGCCATATATTTGTTTGACGTAACGCGCGACACCGTTGATTCGTGCATTTCGATGGCGTCGGCGATCGTTTTAAGATTCAACGGACGCAGATGTTTGACGCCATAGGCGAAAAACCCGTCCTGCTGTCGGACGATTTCACTGGAAACTTTCAGGATCGTTCGAGCGCGCTGATCAAGACTTTTGGCGAGCCAATTGGCGTTTGCGAATTGGTCTGCGACGTAATTTTTGTCGTGGTCATTGGCCCGCGCAGACGAGACTTCTGTGTAATAGTGTCGATTGACAAGGACGCGCGGTAGCGTGTCGCTGTTCAATTCGATTTTCCAACCGCCATCGGCGGACTTTCGAACGAATACGTCAGGCGCAACAGCCTGAACGGCGCCGCCGCCATAGGCGTAGCCGGGCTTTGGCGTGAGGGCGCGAATTTCAGCGACCATTTGGCGAACATTGTCCTCGTCAGCGCCGGTTGTTCGCATCAACCCTTTGAGATCGCCTTTTGCAAGCAATTCAATATTGTCGAGGAACGACTGCATCGTCGGGTCGCAACGGTCAGCTTCTTTGAGTTGCAACGACAGGCACTCTTTCAAATTTCGGGCGCCCACGCCGCACGGTTCAAACGTTGTAATCAGGGCGTGCACGGTTTGGAGATCCGCAAGATCAGCGCCCAACCGTTCGCCGACGTCTTCGAGCGAATCGCGCAGATAACCGGCGTCATCAATCAAATCGATCAGATAGGCGCCAATAAACAATTGCGCAGGATCGCGGGTCGCGACGTGCAGCTGTTCGGTCAAATGTTCGGAGAGCGTAATTTCGCGCGAAAGCGCCGCGTCGAATTGGCGATCATCACCAACGGCTGATCCGCCCGATCCGGTGTTGGCCCAGTCATTTGTCTGGTATTCCTGATTGGCGGCGTCGCTGCCGGTGCTCGACGGATCGATATCTTCATATTCTGCGTCGATTGAATCTTGCGCTTCTTTGGTCGCGTCTGCACCGGACAGGTCAACTTCGTCGGCGCCGGCGCTTGCGCTCTCGCCGGCTTCCCCGTCCTTGGCGCCGCGTCGCTCTTCCGGCGCGTCAGTGGGGGATTCGTCCGCTTCGAGGAACGGATTTTCTTCCAGCTGTTCGGCGACAAATTCCGCCAGCTCGAGATTCGATAATTGCAACAGCTTGATCGCTTGTTGCAATTGCGGCGTCATCACCAATTGTTGTGATTGCCTGAGTTCCAGTCTTGGAGCTAACGCCACACTGCCCCCTTACTCCCTTACATTTGGAAACGGTCGCCAAGATAGACGCGTCTTACGTCTTTATCGCCGACAATGTCTCCAGGTGCGCCTTCCAGCAGCACCTCGCCTTCGTGAATGATGTATGCGCGATCGATGATGTCGAGCGTTTCGCGGACATTATGATCCGTAATCAGAACGCCCAGACCGCGGTCTTTAAGATGCGAAACAAGTTCGCGAATTTCGGCAATGGCCAGCGGGTCGATGCCGGCGAACGGTTCGTCAAGCAGCATGTATGAGGGCGCCGTCGCAAGCGCGCGCGCAATTTCAACGCGGCGGCGTTCACCGCCGGAGAGCGCCAGCGCCGGTGCGCCGCGCAGATGCGTGACATGAAATTCATTGAGCAGGTCATCGATGATCGCCTGCTGGCGGTCTTTGTTTTTCTCGACCAACTCGACAACGGCGCGCAGGTTTTGTTCAACCGTCAGTCCGCGAAAGATCGATGCTTCCTGCGGCAGGTAGCCAAGGCCAAGCCGCGCGCGCTGATACATGGGAAGCGCCGTCGCGTCGTGGCCGTCAATGGAAATGGCCCCGCGATCGGCAGGGATCAATCCGGTAATCATGTAAAAACAGGTTGTTTTGCCGGCCCCGTTCGGGCCGAGGAGGCCGACCACTTCGCCCCGTTTGACGCTCATCGAAACGCCGCGAACAACGGGGCGGCGCTTGAACGACTTGCCGAGATTTTCAGCAATAAGCGCGCCGCCGCCTTCAACCACAGTTGGCTGCCGGCCGGTCGTTTCAACATCGGTTACGTTTTGCGTCATGTCATTCATCGCGTTGCTCATTAAGCCCTGTTCTCTTTAAGGATCAGTGAAGGTACAATTTTAACGATCAGGTTTGTTCGTCTTCATCGGAGTAGAATATGCCTCGAATCCGCCGGCCGGCGGCGGGGGAAAACTTAACCATTCCCGTATCGATCCAGAACGTAACCGCGCCCGCGGACATCACCTGTTTGCCCTGGGTCACGATGACGTTTTCCATCACCGTGATGGTGCGCGCCTCATTGTCGAAGATGAGGCGCTTTCCGGTGATCGCTTCGGCGCCGTTCGAATAGCGAACGGACCCGGTTGCGGTAATCGATGAAAATTCGCCGTCTTCGGTTACATCCGCCTCAAGCCGGTCGGCGGCGAGGATGGAGTCTTCCTGAACGACGCGCACATTACCGGTCCAGATGGCGATGTTTTCCTGAAATTCCGCAGAATCGCCAGTGATGTCGATCGGCGCGTCACTTTCTGCTGCAAATTGCGCATTTGCGGCGCCTGCCGACAATATCGCCAATCCTAAACCAAGCGCTAAATTTCTCATTCTTCCACTTTCCGGTCTTCGCTGTCACGGAGCGCCGGCGCTGCGATCTCACCCTTATTGGGGTAAATACGCATGCTGACATTTCCTTCGAATAAAACGCGCCCATCTTCGCGATAGGCTTTCATTTTGTCTGCTTTTAACGTGGCGCCGTCCGGGCCTTCGGCGCCAACGCCAGCGTCGCTTGTAACGATTTGATCCTTGATTGACACCGTCGCGGTGGACGAGCGCAATACATATGTTCTGGCGCCAAGTTCGTGTTCCAGTGTGACGGCGCGGTTCAAGGTCAGGATGTTTTCATCGGAACGAAATAAACCGCTTTCCGCTGTTACGACCGATGATGCGTCATCATTCCCCTGAACGGCGCGCGGTCGGTCGAGCTGAATGACATCCTTGGTCGCGGGGTCTTGCGAGGCGGAAACCGCGGTGATCTCGTAAGGCTTGCCCGTGTCGTCAACGCCGGCAAAGCGCGGGTTGGCCATACGCAATTCTTCGGTTGACGCTGTTACGGTTTTGAAATCGTCTAGGAAGGCCTGATCGACGGGGTTGGATTGCGTATTGAAAATGAAGGCGATGACCAGGAAAACCGCGAGGGCGGGTAGCGCGAGGCGCAAGCGGCGCACGAGGCGCGACCTTGCCGCCGCTTCGTCGCCGGTCGTGCGCGAGCGAAAGTCGAGGTTATCGAGCGCCCGAGCGCCCTTCACCGACTTGCCGCGCGTCGACGCCGGAGTGTCCTTAATGGTGTTTTCGCTCATGAATATTCGTCGTCTGACCAATTGGTGCGCCGCCGCGGGGGCGGCGCTTTTCCCCACGCTTTTTAATATAGTCGCACAAGCGGCAATGGGAAGCGCCGATCGCCGAAAAGCGCCGGCAAGAATGGCTTAGCTATGGGCGAAAATGTCGATTTCCGGCCAGCCAGCGAGGTCCAGCGCCGCCCGGGTGGGGAGAAAACGGAAACATTCGGCGGCCAGTTCGGCCCGTCCTTCTCGGCGAAGCATCTCTTCGAGCCGCTCGCGCAGGGCGTGCAGGTGGAGGACGTCCGAGGCGGCATACTGGATTTGCGCCTCGCTTAACGTTTCCGCGCCCCAATCCGAGGATTGCTGCTGCTTGGACATGTCGACGCTGAGTAACTCGCGCGTGATGTCCTTCAGGCCATGCCGATCCGTATAGGTGCGCGAAAGGCGTGAGGCGATTTTCGTGCAGTAAATGGGCGTCGTATCGACCTTCAGCCAGTGCTGAAACGCAGCGATATCGAACCGTGCAAAATGGAAAATTTTCAAGACGGTCGGATCGGCCAATACCTTCTTCAAATTTGGCGCGTCATAGGTCTCGCGATTGAGTTGAACGAGGTGCGCGTTGCCGTCGCCGGCTGACAATTGCACAACGCAAAGGCCGTCCCGATGGGTTTGCAGGCCCATCGTTTCGCTATCGACGGCGACAATGTCGCCGAGATTAATGTCGCCTGGCAGATCGCCTTTATGTACGAAATTCGTCATTGCCGGTTCATGGCCTTTCCTGCGCGGATAATACCGCCGCGTCGCCTAACAAAGTCAAAACGTTCGATCATGCCGTTTTCCGGACGATGACCGAGCCGGCGGAATAGCCGGCGCCAAAGGCGCAGATAACGCCGATGTCGCCCGCTGCGAAATCGCCCCGATGTTTGTGGAACGCTATAATGGAACCGGCCGAAGACGTATTGGCGTATTCATCAAGGACGACCGGCGCTTCTGTGCGGTCGGCGTCGCGGCTCAGCACCTTGCGGGCGATAAATTCATTCATGGCGAGATTGGCCTGATGCAGCCAGAAGCGCTTGACCGCATCCGGCGCCACGCCGACCGTCGCCAAATGTCCGCTAATCAGCTCACTGACCATTGGGACGACTTCTTTAAAGACCTTGCGACCTTCCTGAATGAACAGCTTGTCTGTATGCGGGTCGTTCTGGGCGTCCGGCGCTGCCCCGTCCTCGCGTTCGCAATGGTTGAGGAAGCCGAAATTGTTGCGGATATTGTTGGAAAATTTGGTCAGCAGTTTTGTGCCGAGAATTTCCCAGGCCTCGCCGCCGGCCGGCCCATCGGCGCGTTCAAGGATCACGGCCGTGGCGACATCGCCGAAGATGAAATGACTGTCGCGGTCGCGGAAATTCAGATGCGCGGTACAGATCTCGGGATTGACCATCAGGATGCGCCGGGCGCCGGTGCGGATCAGGCCAAGCGCGGTTTCGATCCCGAATGCGGCCGATGCGCATGCGACATTCATGTCGAAGCCATAGCCCTCGATGCCGAGCGCGTCCTGTATTTCAACGGCGACCGCCGGATACCCGCGCTGCATGTTCGACGCTGCGCAAATGACGCCGTCAATGTCTGCCGGTTTCAGATCGGCGGCGCGCATGGCGTCGCGCGCAGCGAAGACGGCGATTTCCGCAAGCAGGGCGAGTTGGTCGTTTGGCCGCGCAGGGATGCGCGGCGCCATGCGGGAAATGTCGAGAATGCCTTCGCGGTCGATGGCGTAGCGCGATTTGATGCCCGATGCTTTTTCGACAAATTCCGCAGATGATTTCTGCAGAGGCTCAAGCGCGCCTTTGGCAATCGCCTCGGCGTTCGCGTCGTTATACTTGTCCACATATTGATTGAACGCTGACACCAGCTCTTCATTGGAAATCGCATTTGGCGGCGTATAAAGGCCGGTCGCAACAATGCGAACGTCGGCGTTAGCGGTCTCTGTCATGCGTTCGTCTTTCGAAATTTCGTTTGCGCTAACCTGCGCCGAACGCGCTGCGGGCGCAACCAGTTGGGCCTTAGCGCGCGAATTTTTGAACAGCTTTCCAGCGGGGGCAGGCGGCTTCGTGATCGTTGATCATGCCGACGGCCTGCATAAAGGCGTATATGATGACGGGTCCGCAAAATTTGAAACCGCGCGATTTCAGGTCCTTGGCCATGGCCTCGCTTTGCGGCGATTGCGTCGGAATGGATTTCTGGTCCTTGAACCGGTTCACAATCGGCGCGCCGTCAACGAAGCTCCAGAGATGATCACTGAACGCGCCGTCGCCGGCTTCCATGATGTCGAGCCAGATGCGGGCATTGCCGATCGTTGCATTAATTTTCGACTTGGACCGGATGATGCCGGCGTCGTTCATCAGGCGTTCGATTTTTTTCGGCGTGTAACGGACAATCTTTTGCGGATCGAAACCGTCAAAAGCCTTTCGAAAATT
Source organism: Parvularculaceae bacterium (assembly GCA_021776465.1). Classification (GTDB taxonomy): domain Bacteria; phylum Pseudomonadota; class Alphaproteobacteria; order Caulobacterales; family Parvularculaceae; genus Hyphococcus. The sequence continues at coordinate 3,169 of JAJFFU010000097.1, read as the reverse complement.
GTCGCGCTTATAAAGAATGGTCCGCCAGGAAAGGCCCGCCTGAAAACCATCGAGGATCAGCTTTTCAAAGAGCGCGCGATCATCATATTCCGGTACGCCCCATTCTTCGTCGTGATAGCGGCGATAGGTTTCGTCGTTTTCCGGCGCCCACAGGCAATGGAGTTTTTTCTTGGCGGGCATTGATCAATCCACTGTCATGTAAGGCGGGCGCGATAGCTCTATTGTGCGTTCACCGGCGGTGATTGCGTCGCCAGCGTCGAGCGCGTTTTCCCATCGGTCGAGGCGGATGAGTGCAAGCGCGCTTCCGTCGACGCCAGACATGATGTGGCCAAGGGTAGAATCGCCGGCAGTGACGGGCGTTTCCTTTGGCGGCGGCGGTCCATCGAACCGCGCAACAAGCGTGCGCTTTCGGGCCGAGCCTTTGCGCTTCATGCGGCTCGCCACTTCCTGGCCGACAAAGCAGCCTTTCTTATAGTCAACGCCGCCGATCAGGTCGAAATTGACGTCCATGGGAAAGAGTTCGTCCGAGCCGAAATCCGCGCCCCATTCGGGAACGCCAGCGGCGATGCGGCGTGCGTGATAATCAGTATCGACGCTGGCGTTTTCATCGATAGCCATAATTGTGCGGGCGTCATTGTCGTCCGCGTCACTATAAACCGCATGGGCTTCGTCGCGACCGATAACGACCTTGGCGCGGAGGCGATAAAGGGTCAGCCGTTTGACGAATGCATCGGCGCCGTCTGCGGCGACGTCAAACAAATAGCCGTCCGGCGCCGGGGAGATGTAAAAATCGAACAGTATTTTCCCCTGCGGCGTCAGCAGCGCCGAAAAACAGGCGTCCTTCGCCGGCGGTCCGTTGGTTACGAGACCCGACAACAGCGTCGTTGCGTCCGCGCCGGTCACCGACACGACAGCGCGGCCGGGCAAAATTTTCTTGTCACTCATAGGCGGCCATGTAGGGGGTTCTCGGGCGTTTGCAAAGCATCGCGGTGAGCGCGTAGAAAGCGGCCATGAACAAGACCGATAATGCCGGACCGGACACGCTTGTCATCCGCCGGCCCGATGACTGGCATGTCCACCTGCGCGACGGCGAGATGCTGCGCGGGGTCGCGAATTACACGGCGCGCCAGTTTGCCCGCGCCATTGTCATGCCGAACCTTGCTGATCCTGTGACGACGCCGGCTGCGGCCACAGCCTATCGCGAGCGCATCATGGCGAGCCTCGACAGCGCTTCGGATTTCACGCCATTGATGACGTGTTACCTGACCGATGGCGCTGACGGCGACGCCATTGTGCGCGGCTTTACCGATGGCGTTTTTGCCGCGTGCAAACTTTACCCGGCCAATGCAACGACCAATTCCAGCCATGGCGTCACCGATATTCGCAACATCTATCCGGCGCTTGAAGCGATGCAGCGCGCCGGCATGCCGTTGCTTGTTCATGGGGAAGTCACGGACGCCGATATTGATGTCTTCGATCGTGAGGCGGTGTTCATTGATCGCGTCCTTGGGCCTTTGACGCATAAGTTTCCGGCGCTGAAAATAGTTTTCGAACATGTCACCACGGCTGACGCCGTTGCATTTGTGACCGAGGCCGGCGCCAATATCGCTGCAACGATCACGCCCCATCATCTTGAGTTCAATCGCAGCGCAATGTTCGCCGGCGGTCTGCGTCCGCATAATTATTGCCTGCCTGTCGCCAAGCGCGAACGACACCGATTGGCGTTGCGCAAGGCGGCGGTTTCTGGCTCCGCGAAGTTTTTTCTCGGAACCGATTCAGCGCCCCATGCGGCCAGCGCCAAAGAATCCGATTGCGGATGCGCCGGCGTTTTCAATGCGCCCTTTGCCCTGGAAAGCTACGCCAAGACCTTCGAGGAGGAGGGCGCGCTCGACAGGCTGGAAGGCTTTGCGAGCCTGCATGGCCCGGCGTTTTACGGTTTGCCGGCCAATGAAGGGCGCATCGCCTTGAAACGCGCGCCGACGCCAGTGCCCGAGGCGATGGATGCCGGCGGCGAGCGGATTGTGCCCTTTCATGCGGGTGAGACCCTGGCCTGGCGCTTTGCTGGCGCCGCATAGGCGCGCCGGCAATAACGCGTGTGCACGGGATTGGCGATCAATGGCTCGTTCCAATAATTATTCCCCGTCCTGAGGGATCGTCAAAATCAGCGGGCCGTCCGCTGTTCGCGCCGCTTCGCGTAACGGCGCCGATAACCGGTCAACGAGCCGGCGGGCGAACACTGCGCGGGCCGCCGCGTGATCGCGCGCGCGGCGATCGCAAACCGGAAAATGATCGCCGGCATTGCGGTAGCCTTCGTTAAACCGTTGCACCATTTCCTCGCGCGCCTCAACGGATGGCTGTTCAAGGTCAACAAGACGCTTCATGCGCTCGCGCCAGATATCGCCCTCAATTCGAGGTGCGCAGGATCTGCGAATATGGTGCATCTCGCCGAACACGCTGGCGAGTTCAACGAGGTCGTTCTGGCGCTGCTGATACTCGTCGGCCGACTGCGATTGCGCGGCGGCGATCGTCGCGAAGGCGAGGCCGGTGACAAGCGCAAACATCAATGTCTTAAAGTGTATCATTCGCATACCGACTACATGGCCTTTGGTATTGTCTCGTTCGCCGCAGCAAAATCCGTTGCGGGACTGCGGCTCATTATACGTCAAATAGGGCGGCAATTCGACATTACCGCTCCTGCTTCTTGTCGCGCATGTCGATCGCCATGGCGACGGCGCGGCGCGTTTCGTCCCAGGAGAGCCGCTCGCGGGCCTCGTCAAAGGAGAAAAACGCAGCGTCCGCGGCATCATCGGCCGCGACCGGCTCGCCGGCGACCCAGTTGGCGACATAATCGACCATCACCGTATGGGTGAGTTGGCCGGTGTCTTCCGGCATCGCCTCGAAAACGCCAATCAGCCCGCCGATCTCGATTTCAAGCCCGGTTTCTTCCATCACCTCGCGGCGGACGCCGTCTTTGAGGCGCTCGCCAAATTCCAGCCCGCCGCCGGGGATTGACCAATGGCCCTTGAAAGGCGGTTTGCCGCGCTTCACCAACAGGACTTCCTCGCCCCGGAAGACGACGGCGCCGACGCCGATGCGGATTGTTTCGTTCTGCTTCATGGGCGCCCTATACTCCGATCCTATGTGTGGACGCTATCACTTGAATTCGACG
>JAJFFU010000096.1 GCA_021776465.1 Parvularculaceae bacterium | reverse complement strand
TCGGGCGCCGCCGATCGCCTGTCCTTCGCCCTTGCCAACGCCGCCGCTGGCAACCGATGGGACGCGCCGGCGCTGGAATGCGCGACGCTGGGCCCTGAATTGCAATTTACGTCATCGACCGAATTTGCTCTTGGCGGCGCTCACATGAGCGCAACACTGAATGGCGCCCCAATCGGCGCCTATGCAACGCAGCACGCCGCCAGTGGCGACATTTTAAAACTTGGCGCCGCACGGACCGGGTTACGCGCCTACATTGCATTTGCAGGTGGCATTCGCGGCGCTGAGATATTCGGCAGCGTATCTACCTATGCCCCGGCGCAACTCGGCGGCATCAATGGGCGCGCATTGGAAGACGGCAACGTCATTTCAAGCGCTGGCGCAGCCTCAGCCCAATGCGTTGGCGTCCCGGCATCTGCAGTCCCCGCATACGCCGGCGACGTAATTTTACGTGTCGTATCCGGACCGGAGTTTCAACTATTTGCCGATGCAAGCCAGAAAGCGTTTCTGTCGGAACCTTTTATCGCTTCACGGCGCGGCAATCGCATGGGGCTGGAAATTAACGGCGCCGCGATTTGCCCGCCGGTAGAATTTTCAATGCTCTCAAGCCCGGTCTTTCCGGGTACGGTACAATGCCCGCCTTCAGGCGCGCCGTTCCTACTTCTTGCTGACGCCCAAACCGTCGGGGGCTACGCCCGCATTGCGCAAATCATTGAACCGGACCTTCATCTCACCGCTCAGATCCGCGCCGGCGACAAAATCTGGTTTCGCCGCGTTTCCGAAGACGAAGCGCGCACGATCTCTGCGCAACAGACCGCTTTTTATTCAGCCTTCATGCCCGGCTTCCGGTTCGGGTGACCGCTCGTGTGACGGCGCCGGCTGAACGCCAGCGCGAATTTCGTCCATCCATTTTACACGCATGGCGATGATCACCGCGCCCATGGCAATCAGGATCATCAATCCCGGCGCACCGCCGAGATTTGACAACATGCGCACGCCGTCGATACCGGTCGTCGATGTCATCACCCAGGCGACAGCGCCGACAAGCCCACCCCAGAAAATCTTGACCGGCATGGCCGAGCGGCGTTCTTCGGCTGGCGTTTTCGCCGGCTTCAAACACACCGCGGCAATTGAATGGGTGTTGGAATCCATCGCCGTGACAAAAGAAATGAACGTCAGCACCACGAAGCCACCGGCAATGAAAACAGCAAATGGCAATGCGTCGAAGAGCGCGTAAATAACCGCATCAGGGCCACGATCATTCAATGCCGCTGTTAATGCGCCACTCGATGAGGCGTCGATATTGATCGCCGCACCGCCAAGGATCGTCATCCACAGCGCCCCGAACGCTGCGGGCGCTGCAAGATTGAACAACAGGAATTCGCGCACGGTATACCCGACCGAAATGCGTCCCAGGAAAAGCGCCGTAATCGGCGCCTAGGCAAGCCAGTTGGCGAAATAAAAGACGGTCCAGTCGCGCATCCATTGACTGCCCGCGCGTTCGCCCAAAGCAAGACTGACGGGCACGAAATTCACGACATAATCAACAAGCCCCGCCGCGCCAAGCGACAGAATGGCGCCCGTTGGTCCGGCGATCAGCAGGAACAGCGCCAACACAAAAAAGAATTTCACATTGATGTCGGACAAATATTTGATGCCCCGCTGGATGCCGGTGATCGACGACGCCACGAATACGCCGACAATGGCCAGCGTAATCGAGAGCCGAAGCCACGGCCCATCATTGAGCGCTGTCAATTGCTCGAGCCCGCCGGCGAGTGTCATCACGCCAACGCCAAGCGACGCGGCAACACCGGCAACGAGCGCATAAAGCCCGACCGCATCGATCAACGCACCGCCGCGCCCGGTCGCCGCTTTGCCGAAGATCAGCGATAATGGTCCGCTTAAAGAATAAGGCCGCCCGAGATTGAAATGCGCTAACGCGAAGGCCAGCGCCGGCACGGAGTAAAGCGCATAGGGCGTAATCGTCCAGTGCATGAACAGGGTCGAGATCGCAAATCGCGCCGCCTCGTCGGAACCTGGCTCCGCGCCTGAAAACGCCGGCGGACCGCTGACATGAAACATGGGTTCGGCAGCGCCCCAGAACAGGATGCCGATTGCCACTGTTGTGCAGAGCGTGATCGCAAACCAGTTCCATCGGCTGAGAATCGGTTTTGCTGTCGGTCCGCCGATGCGCACCGACCCGATCGGCGACATTGCGACCCACGTGACGAGAATAACGGCGCCAAATGAGGCGAGAGAATATAGCCAGTCAAAACGACTGAGGAGCCACGAATTTGCGCCGGAGACAGCCGCATGAAAACCCGCATAGTCGACGACGGAGAAAACGAGCGCAGAGAGCAAAAGTGCGGCGGGCGGCCAGAAAACCAGCGGTCTTGTGCGATCGCGAAGTATATTTAGGATAAAGGGGCTCCATCCATCGTGGAAAAGGGCCGCCCGCAATAGCGCAATCGCGGGCGAACGCCAAACTGGCGCAAGCGATGGTTATACTTGACAACCTCGCCGCAGAGCGGTGCCATAGCGTACAAAATGCGTAAATCCGGGAGGGCGCGGATAATGTCAGCAATTTTTTATAGAGGTTTTGCGGCGCTGTTGTTTTTTGCCGCCGTTGTTGCAGGCGGCGTTGTAGCGCTGGGCGCGGACACATCGCAGCGCATTGTTGCGGTCGGTGACCTGCATGGCGATTACAACGCCTACGAATCAATCGTCATCGCCGCCGGACTTTCTGATAAACGCGGCCACTGGAAGGGCGGCAAGACAATTTTCGTTCAGACCGGCGATATTCCAGACCGCGGGCCGGATTCCCGCAAGATCATCGAACATCTGCAAAAGCTGCAAAAAAATGCTGCCAAGAAAGGCGGTTCCGTCGTTACCCTCGTCGGCAACCATGAAGCAATGAACATGACCGGCGATCTGCGTTATGTTCATCCGGGTGAGTATGCAGCATTTTCCAGTCGCAAATCAGAAAAACTCCGGGCGCAATATTTTGAGGAAAATCGCGAGGCGACAGAGAAGTTTTATCTGGAAAATATCGACCCGACGCTTTCCAGCGAGGCGATCCGGCAACGTTTCATGGAGACAGCGCCGCTTGGACGGATCGAACATAACGCAGCGTGGAGCGCGGCAGGCGATATTGGCGCATGGGTTGCTAATAATCCCGCGGTCGCAAAAATTGGCGATACGCTGTTTGTTCATGGCGGGCTAAGCATTGAATACAGCATCTTTACGCTCGACGACATCAACACGCGCGTCGCCGCCGCGCTGAATGCGCGCGACGAATCGCCAGAGTCCATTATTGCAGATCCAATGGGACCGCTATGGTATCGGGGAAATGTTCAACGCGACTCGTCGGCGGCGATAAAGGACGCAATCGCTGCGGCAGCCGATGGCGGCGCTGTTGAATTTACAACGCGGCCATCCATGCAGAAAGAAATTGATACAGTGCTCGCCGCATATAGCGCCGCACGTATCGTTGTCGGCCACACGCCTAGCCTTGAAGGCATTCGCACCAGGCTGAACGGCCGTGTAATCCAGATCGACACTGGCGCGTCGGCCCATTACGGCGGGGTTGCGAGTTATCTTGAGATTGTCGGCGGCGACGTCATCGCGCACAATGTCACTACCGGCGACAGCCGGGCACTTTCATCAGCAGGGGAGGCTGGGAAATGACGCGCTTCTTAATTGCATTCGCTATATTGCTGACGACGCCGGCCTGGGCTGGAAATCCGCACCCGTTATTCGCCGACGAAAACCCCATTAAACTCACGATCACTGCGCCGTTTGGAGAAATCACACACAAGGCGGAACGCTCGACTGACCAACATGAGGCGCGCCTCGATTATCACGGCGCAGCGGCAGAAACCCATGCGATAAAATTATCCGCTCGCGGCAATTCACGGCGAAGCAAACTTCTGTGCGATTTCCCACCCTTGCGCATCGAATTTGCCGAAAAACCTGTCGACGCTTCCTTTTTTGACGGCCAGAACCGTCTCAAACTGGTGACCCATTGCAAACGGTCGGCGCGTTTCCAGCAATATTATTTAATGGAATACACGGCCTATCGCTTCTTGAATGTAATGACGCCGCTGAGCCTGAAAGTGCGCATGGCGGAAATCGATTATGTCGATGCAAAGAACGGCAAGACTGTCATTAGCCGACTTGGTTTCCTCATCGAGGATACCGACGACGCGGCGCGGCGCAACGATATGGTAGAGATCGACACGCCCGACATCAACAAGGCCCAATTGAACGCGGCCCATGCGGGGCTTTATTCAATATTCCAGTACATGATCGGCAACCTCGACTGGTCGATGCATTCAGGCGTCGACGGAAAGGATTGTTGTCATAACACCAAGCTCGTTGGCGCCAAGGCGGCGGCGCAGGAGCAACTCGTGCCGGTTCCTTATGATTTCGATTATTCCGGACTTGTTAACGCGCCTTACGCCGTTCCGCCCGAAAATATATCTGTACGGAATGTACAACAGCGCCGCTACCGCGGGTTCTGCACACATAATGGTGACGCGCTCGCGGCAGCGGCCGCGTTTCGGGCGAAAAAAGGCGAATTGTTGGCGGTGCTTGCTGACAACTCCGCGCTTGAGGACCGAACGCTCAAAAGCGCGGAACGCTATGTCAATGCCTTTTTCGACGATATCGCGGACGATGCGACAATCGAGAAAAAACTATTCCGGCATTGTCGGGATTAACACACAGCCATCATCGAATATCCTCGATTGGCCGGCATTAAAAAAAACCCTACGGCAATTCGTCGTAAACAGAGAGCAACCCGGCGCCATTGCGCCCGCTCCCTTCGTCCGCGACGAGTATCGCACCTGTTGAAAGAACGGCGATGCCTTCCGTTTGCCGATGCCGGTCTGCGGCAAGCCGGTTTTTGCGCAGGAACTTTCCTGTTTGATCAAACGAATATACGATCTGAGATCGCGACGAGACGACCATGATCGTTTGCGCAGCGGCATCCCATTCGATACCGGCCGGCCGAAACCCTTCACGCTCAGAACCGGGCAGGAAGTCGCGAAACTGAACGGATAATGCCGGCTCGCTCACGGCGCGGCGTTCGGCAAGGCTCCAGCGATAAATCGAAAGCCGCCCGTCTGGCCGGCCTTTTCGCGGCCGTTTGCACAAGATAAAAAATTCACCCGGCGTCGGCGCCAACGACAATCCTTCAACCTCACAATAAGCCCCGACGCCGGTGTCATAGACGTTAAATCGCGTGCGCGCGCGATGCTCGCTGATATCAGCCTCGTAAATTTTTCCGGCACTGGTGACGAGATAGATGCGCCCGTCATAAGCGGCGATGCCCTCGAAATCGCCCTGTGTCGTCGGGTCGCCGAGCGCAAAGGCGCGCGGCACGGACCCATCACGAATATCGATCTCATAAACAATCGCAAACTCATCATTATGCGCAAAGACCGTATTTTCAGACGCAACAGCAAGGCCGGAGATTTCAACCAATTGCGCGTTAAGCGGCATTTGGCGCGGGCTCGCCGGTTGCGCATTCGCGCCGCT
>JAJFFU010000095.1 GCA_021776465.1 Parvularculaceae bacterium | reverse complement strand
GCGCTGGCGCGCGGCGTCACGCAAATTCACGATATGGGACTGGTCGAAGGCGATTGGGTCAGCCTCGAAACATATTTGCGCTTGAAAGAAAACGCCGCCTTACCGCTGCGCATTTATGGGTTCACGCCGTTGGATGAATGGGAGCGCCTTGCAGCGTTCGTCGATGCAAACGGGCGCGGTGACGACTGGTTGCGCTGGGGCGGACTGAAAGGCTTTATCGACGGCTCGCTGGGCTCGACAACGGCATGGTTTTACGAGCCCTACAACGATGCGCCGGATACGAACGGTTTTCCGATCGGCGATCTGGACGACGTCAAGGCGGACCTCCTCGGCGCCGACGCGGCGGGGTTGCACGTCACCATTCACGCCATCGGCGATCAAGCCAATGACTGGTTGCTTGATGCATTCGAAGAGGCGGTGGGCGTCAATGGCGGCGATATTTCGGAGCGGCGCTTTCGCGTTGAACATACGCAGCATTTATCGCCGGCGGCGGTTCCCCGGTTCGGGGCGCTTGGCGTCATTCCCTCAATGCAGCCCTATCATGCGATTGATGACGGGCGCTGGGCCGAAAAGCGCATCGGCCCTGATCGCATCCAGCGCACTTATGCGTTTCAGTCATTGCTCGACACCGGCGCGCCGCTGACCTTCGGGTCCGACTGGACCGTCGCGCCGATCAGCCCGCTGCTTGGTATTTACGCGGCCGTGACGCGGCGCACGACCGACGGCGCAAACCCTGACGGCTGGGTCCCGCAAGAGAGGATATCCGTCGAGGACGCCTTGCGCGCCTACACGGCCGCAAACGCCTATGCTGGTTTTCAGGAAGACAAGCTCGGCGTCATCGCGCCGGGCTTGCTCGCGGATTTTGTGGTGTTGTCGGATGATCTGTTCGAGATCGACCCGGCTGCGATCAAAGATGTCCGTGTACTGCGTACTGTGATTGGCGGCGAGGACAAGTTTGTCGAGGAGTGATGCGGCGGCGCAAAATGTCTGATATCGCGGGCGATAATTATTGTGAAAACTGAACTTGTTCGGGCAGGAGCGGATCTATGATGCTGGCTCCTCTAAATCCTGCCATCTGCCCGTCAGCATAGACCATAAATGTGAAGGCGGCGCTGGCCGTCACATAACAAAGAAAATTCACCAAGAGGCCGTATCTCAAAACTCGACTCGACCAGACGGTGAGTGCTAATAGCGGGACAACAAATATAAGCGGAACCACCCACCATTCCAGTCCCAGATACAAACTGACGCGCGCTTCATCATTCGGGATCGCTATCCCGCTCATGACCATCGCGAGAAAGCGCTGCATGAAAGCAACGAACACCAGTTCGTAACCAAACGCACTTCGCTTGCTGATGGCCAACCATGCGCCAACCGAACCGACGGCGAATGTAAACACAGGTCCCGCAATAGAAACGACGGCATAGTCCAAGTCACTTCGCCAGGCGCCGTCAACAATCCCGGCCTTCGTCAGTTGGAAATACATCTCATACCCAAGCGCCGTCCCGACCAACCAATGAACGATTTCGTGCGCCAACATCGTCGCCACGGCGATGAAGAACATTGTCACATAAAATAGCGGATTGGGATTGGGTTGCATTGTCACCTCAAGACAATGATAGGCAAATATATCGTGATGGAGTCAAGTTCTCTTCGACATCGAACGCTCCGGCGCCTGGCGGCATGCCTGTTCCTGACGTTGGCGGCGGCGACCTTCGCATATCGCCCGTCCCGACGACATGGCCTTCGGAAATCCCGGACGGAAACTTGCTTTCAGTCGTGCAGGTCGAAACCGCCTGAAACGAAGATCGGTGCGCCGCCGATGACCGGTTTCGGCGCAATGCCAGAGGTCGCGAACGCGCCTGTCGCGGCCGAACAACCGCCGTGCGTGATTTTTAAATTCGCCCTAGACTTTTGCCGCGCAGCAAGCGCATCTGATTGGGCGCGTGAAACGGTGTTTCTTTTACGATTGTAAATATAGCGCAAGCTGAAAGTAGCGCGTGAAAATGCAAAGAGTAATGTCTTTTGCCGTTTGTTGCCTGGCGGCGGCGGTTGTCGGTTGCAGTGCGGACACAGAAAAACTGAACATTCTCGACGCGGCTGAAATCTACCAAACCAATCCGCTATTATTCGCAACGGTGCGCGGCGATTATCCCGGACCATTTACCGAATTTACGCGTATTCCCGCGCGGGACCCTGCGAAACAAACGCGCCGGGACGATGCTTTTATTAAGTCCCTGCGCAAACAGTTTCCCGTCGAGTTCATCGATTTTTTGCCCCTCTCCGATACCAGCAAAGACGAAATTGATGTTGTGCTGAAGCGGTATAATCACGGCGACGATTACATCGTCGTGAGCCTCGTTTACTCTGAGATTGAGTTACCGCCGCCCAGCGAGAAACCGAATATTGCGCTCTTCGACCAATGCGACGAACGCGCCCTTGAATGGTTCGAAAAGGACCACGATGACGGCCTCGTTTCCGCGTTCTGTCGTATCAATCAATTTTGGTACGCGTATCAGAGCGTGCAATAGAGCCTGTTGAAGAAGGCGTGTTTCGGCGCGCTTCTTACAAAGCGTCAAACGCCCTGATCATGTCCCGTCGCATGGCGGCGTCGGGCGCGGCCCCGCGCAGGGCGCCCATATTCTCCGTCATGTGATCAACGCGGCGCGTGGCCGGAATGGCGGCGGTGAGGGCCGGGTGCGCAATGATGAATTTCAGCAGGAACTGCGCCCAGTTTTCCGCGCCGATCTCTGTCGCCATGGCAGGCAGAGGAAAGCGGTTCACGTAATCAATAAGCGCGCCCTCGCGAAACGGGCGATTGGCGATGACGGCAATGTTGCGCTCTGCGGCGAGGGGCAACAGGCGGCTCTCAGCTTCGCGGTCGGCAATATTATACGTGATCTGAATAAAATCGATGGGATGGGTATCCATGATCCGCTCAATGTCGTCGTAGCGCAGCCCGGAATAGCTGGTGACGCCCACATGGCGCAGCCGGCCATCGGCCTTCATGGCGAACAGCGTTTCCAGATGCGCGCGCCAGCTGACGAGATTGTGGACTTGCAGAAGGTCGAATGCGCGGATGCCCCAGCGGCTGCGTGTTTCCGCGATCTGGTCCGGGCCATTGGCGCCGCCCGAGACCCAGACCTTGTCGGCGGCGAAAACGTCATCTTTTCGGCCCAAGCGGGCCAGAGCGTCGCCGACGACGCTTTGCGATGAGCCGTACATGGGCGATGAATCAACTAAGCGCCCGCCCATTTCGAAAAAACGCGCGAGGACTTCCGTCCGCTGGGCGCGCGCCGCTTCATTGTCGCCGACATTGAAGGTGCGCCACGTGCCCATGCCGATCGCCGGAATGGATTCATTGCTAGACGGAATGGTCTTGCCGAGGGTGTTCGGCGACTGTGCGCTTGCGGGCGCAACCGCCGCCGCCGCAGCGCCGGCGAGCACTATTCTCCGCGTTACTGTCCTCACAATCGCCTGCACATATTTTCGCCCCGTCAATGATGATGAGGCAATGCTATGGCGGCGGCCGACGCCGCGTTAGGGCGTGTGCGACGAAGCGGCGCCCTGCTGCGATGAACGGTTGATTGCGAACTGGCGCCTAGGTCGCATCGCGGAACCATTGGCGTTTGGCGTTTCGAATAAAGATAAAGACAAGCGCGGCGCCGACGACGCCGGACACGGCCATTGAAATTGAGAAGACGGTCCAGAACGCTTCGGGCCCGTCGATTTGCGGCCCGAGCCCGCGCGTAATCACCTCCGCCACGGCGGCCAGGACAACGCCCAGATATGACCAGCTCATCAACTCCATATGGGTTTCCAGCGCCAGTCGCGCGCGGGTGCTGGCGTAAACAACGATGGCGACCAAGGCGCCGATTGAGGTGGCCAGGCTCATCGCTGCGGCGATGTGAAAGAAGTTCGGGCCGCCGGTAAAGTCATACATAATCAGTGCAGTGATGTTCGTCGCGAACATGGAGAATATGTACAACAAGCCGAGTAACCGGTGCGCGATGTCGCCCTTGCGCCGGGCCAGAACCACGGCGCCAACGACAAGCGCGGCGATCGCCGTGTACATGTGAAAATAACCGAGCGCGTCGTTCGACCAGTCCCAAAAAGAATAGGTCGCCTGCCAATCGACGCCGCGCTGGAAAACGTCATTCAGCCAGTTATTCGTCTCGGCGATGTTGGCAGTGGCTGTGTCATGGGTCGAAAATAGATTATAAATCATAAGGTTATCCATTTTTTTCGGGATGCGCGACGGCTCGCTATTGAAATCAAACCAAAAGAACTTTATTTTGTAAAGTACATTGGTGGAGAAAATTATGCCCCGTCCCGCAGAAGCCCGTCCCGCAGAAGCCCGTCCCGCCCAAGCCGAGCCCGCCCAAGCCGAGCCCGCCCAAGCCGAGCCCGCCCAAGCCGACCTCGCCAGCGATCTCGCCTATGTGCGCAGCCTCGCGGAAGAGGGCGCGCACGCGCCGCTGGTCAGCGGGCGCTATTTTGTGGTCTGGGGCGGGTTGATGGCCGCGGCGAGTTTACTCGTTTATCTGAACGCTGTCGGCGTTACGAACTTCGGCAATGCCGGGTTCATGGCGCCGTGGTTCGTTGCGTTGGCGGCTGGCTGGATTGTCTCTTACGTGATGCGCAAGGATGTCAGCGGCAAGCCGGGCGCGGCGACGCTCGGCAACAAAACCGCCGGGTCGGTTTGGTACGCCGTTGGACTATTCATGACATTTTTCTTCGGCGCGTTGCTTTTTGCGCACGGCAATTATGAGAGCCTCGGCATCCCGGAATATTTTCTGTTCAGTTTTCTATATCCAATTGGCTTTGGCTTGTACGGCGTCTCTTTCTGGGCGACCTCGACGGCGGCGCGGGTCAGTTGGTTGAAATACTTTGCGCTGGCGTCGTGGGCGTTCTCCGGCTTGCTGTTGTTCTTTCTTGCCACATCGCATCTGTTCCTGATCGGCGCCCTCGGTCTTGCCGTCTGCGCCTTGACCCCCGGTATAATCCTGATGCGCCGCGAACCTGCAATGATTGTCTGATAACGGACGAAACAGTATGACAGGCCCGGACTACGATTACCGAGATATTGACGACGTTATTCACGGACGCCTGCGGCTCGCCGTCATGGCGTATCTTTCCGGTTCAGGCGAGGCTGACTTCAACGAGTTAAAAGCGAAGATCGGCGGCACGGACGGCAACCTGTCGGTTCAAATCCGCAAGCTCGAAGAAGCCGGATATATCGCAATCAAAAAATCATTCGCCGGGCGCAAACCGCAAACGCGTATGCGCTTGACCAAGAAGGGTCGCGATGCCTGGATTGCTTATATCGCGCGCATGGAGGCGCTGTTGCGCCCCGCGGCTGCTGAATAGCTGGCGCCGCATAGGCTTTAACGCCGCGATGTCAGGATGCGGGCAATGAGCCAGATCGGAATGACGATGGCCGCGCCGATCAGGAAATAGGTGAGGACATTGACGAACACCTCGCCAAAGCTCTCGCCGATCGTGGCGATGATTTCGCGCACCCAGCGAAAGATGCCTTCCCAGAATTCAAATGCGCCAAGGCCGATGAACGAGAAGATCGCGCCGACAAAAATACTGGCGACAACAAGCTGAATAACGGTCCGGCCAATACTGCCGCCAAAGATCCGCTGCTTGATCGCGTCCCTGCGTTTATGTGTTTCCGTCATGACCCGCCCTTTACGCCCGATACTGAGTTGCCGACAATTCTACGTCGGTGGGTCGCTAAATTCAATGAGTGCACGGCGGGGCAATAAATAGCGCCATGAAAATTTTAGGCCCGAAGCTGATACTCGATTTTGTGCCCAAAAAATCAGAAAACAATGCCCTGGCGCGGCGTTGATGGGCCAAGTCAGTCAAGGCTTGGGGCGTCAATCGTCACTTCGCGCCCTGATACGTCCTCGCCGCGCATGAAGTCCATAATGATGGAGGTCACTTCCGGCGAAACCATGAATAGATTGTGCCCGCCATTATGGATCGTCACGCTCTGAGTATTTCGTAAACCGAGCACCGCCTCTTGGTGGCTCTTAATGTAGGTCCGTCCGTCCAGCGTTCCGCTTAATACGAGCACGGGGCGATCAGATTGCGGTGTTGAACGAAAGTCGTCACCGAGGTCAAACCCCGGCGCCGCATCCAGGAGATAAAGTGTGTCGTTCAGCCACGGGCCGAGCAAAGCATCCTCGGATTCCGATTTGATTTGTTCGGCGCGCGAAGCGCTAACGCCCGACGCAATATCCATCATGACCGGCATTATCTCGAAACTGATGGGCGCTCCGAGATCTAGCCCCTCTTGTGCATATGAATTCAATAGCGCGGCGTCACCGCGATCAAGGGCCAAGTAAATTTCAATCAACTGGCGGGCAAATCGGTTCGGATCAGCAATCATGGCTGATGCCAAGCGCTGCATTTCGCGTTTTTGAAAGATGACTTCGGTCGGAACAGTCGTTTCGTTTTCCAATTGCAGCGTAATCGGTGCGCGGTCCAATTTCGCGTGTACGCGCCGTATTAGTTGTTCGACATCCACGCGCTTCCCGTCTGCTTGAGCGCTCGCATTCAGGGCGTCTGAAAGGCGGCCGAAATAGGCGTCAGTTCGAGACGGTAATTTGATTGTCTGATCCAAGCCCTCAACGCTCGCGATAACGACACGGTCAATATGCTCATCACTCTCCTTGAGCGCAGCAAGCGAGAGGTGAGAGCCGTAAGAAATACCCCATAGATTTAGTTTCTCAGCACCCAGATGTTTACGCAAAGCATCAAGGTCCGCGACACTTTCAAGGGTCGAATAACCCGACGGATCAATATTTTCCTCTCGCCAGAACGCCAGGCACTCACGGAGCGCTTGTTGATGCGCTTCAACGAAGTCGGCATCGGAGATCGCTGCGTTGTAATTAATCGTACGGGATGAAGTACAGGTTGGCGCATCGGCCGATTTTCCGGTCCCGCGCTGGTCCAGCGCGATTACATCACCAAATTCGCGAAACGCCATAAAAAGCGGGAAGCGCCAACTCCCCGCGAACCATGTGCCCGAACCGCCCGGCCCGCCGGCGAGATAGACCGTCGGCGATCCCGATGCGCCTTCGCGCGCCGGAAACCTGATATAGTGCAGGGTCAATAATCGAGAATTCGGATCAGCACGATTTTCCGGAACCTGAAATGCGCCTCTGTATGCATCAACGATGTCGCCCGACTGCGCCTCGAATTGAAATATTTCTTCCATGAGGGCTGGAGCCGGTTGCCCGGAAGCGCCGTTCGCAACGCATCCGTAAAGTGCGGCAAAAACCATAAACAAAAATCGATGCATCCGAAGCCCCTGACTTTTCGCTGTGTCGTCTATGATCGTAAACCGACACTGCAATTTGATACGCTGATGTCGACAATTACGCCATCCGACACACGGGTCCGTCCGTCGCAAATGTCCGCGATTGGCGAGCAACAGCAATTTACGATCAGGCTGATCGGCAATTCAATATCAGGCTCAAATACCCCAATTACGCAGCGCCTTCCGTGTAAACCGTCCGGCTCGGGAATGGTATCGTAACGCCGGATGCGTCAAAGGCTTCCTTGACGGACTTCGTCAGCGCCCATTTCACCGGGAAATAATCCGAGCGCTCGACCCATACGCGGCAAACGATATCGACGGAGGATTCGCCGAGATTATCGACGGCGATCACCGGCTCGGGGTCTTTCTTGGCGCGCGTTTCTTTTTCGACTTCGCGGCGAATAACGTCCATCGCTTTGTCGAGGTCGTCGCTATAGGAAACGCCGAACACGAAATCGACACGGCGCGTTTCGTAACCTGCATAATTGGTGATGACGTCTTCGAAAATCTTTCCGTTCGGCACGATGATCATCTTGTTGTCGATGGTGGCGATTTCGGTCGTGAACAAACCGATCTGCTTGACGGTGCCGGAAACGCCAGCCGCCTCCACATAATCGCCAACGTCAAACGGGCGGAAGCTGAGCATCATCACGCCCGACGCCACATGGCCGAGCGTACCCTGCAAAGCGAGACCAATGGCGAGGCCGGCGGCGCCAATGATGGCGGCGAAACTTGTGGTTGGTACGCCGAATACCCCGAGCGTCGTGATGATGACGAGTGCGATCAGGCCGTAATAGACAAGGCTCGACAAAAAGCCCGACAAGGTTTCGTCGACGCGCGGCGATCGCAGCATCGCCTTGCGCACAATTTTGCGGATGCGCCCGGCGATCCACAAACCGACAATGAGAACAACCAACGCGCCAATGGCGCTCGGCAGAAACGCCGCGGCTTTTTCAATCAGCCCCTGGAGAAATTCAACGGCGATATCAAAGTCGGCGGTGACTGCGCCATCGGCGGCGGCGTCATTCTGCATTTTTATGTCCTCAGTTTCGGCTTGAAAGTCTGGTGCGGGGGACCGGCTATAGCGAACCTCGTTGGCGCCGTGAAGGGCGCAACCGGAAGGCGATCACCGACCCCCGAAAATTCCCGCATCACGCGAAAATCTGCACGAATCCCGCATTTGGTCGATAGTTATCAACGCTTTTCCATACGCCCCTATACTCTTCGGCAGATTTCGTTTGTTGCGTTCAGGAGTGTCTCGCCCATGGAGCAGAGCCCCCGCCTATCCCTACCTTATGTGGCGCCCAGTCAGGCGCAAAAACATGTCACCGTGAATGAAACATTCCGCCGGCTTGATGCGCTGGTGCAAATGTCCGTGCGGTCGCGAACTGTCGCTGCGCAGCCGGCCGCGCCGGCGGAAGGCGACGGCTATATTTTGCCGGCCTCGCCAACCGGCGCCGCGTGGGACAATTATTCGGCGCAGGATATCGCTTTCTATCAGGACGGCGCATGGGTGTCGGTTGCGCCTGTGGAGGGCATGCGCGCCTTTGTTGCAGATGACGTCGGTCTGGTTGTGTTTGACGGTGTGGCCTGGTCGCCAATCGGGGCCGGAGAAGCGAGCGTACAGTTCGGCGTAAACACCACGGCCGATGCGACCAACCGGTTGAGCGTTAAATCCGATGCAGTCCTATTCAGTCATGATGATGTGACGCCCGGTTCCGGGGACGCACAGGTCAAAGTGAACAAAGCGACGGCGGGCGATACGGCGTCGCATCTTTTCCAGACGGGATTTTCGGGGCGCGCTGAGTTTGGCCTAACCGGCGACGACGACTTTCACGTCAAAGTCAGTGCGAACGGTTCGTCATGGAGCGATGCGCTCAATGTCGACAAAGACACCGGGCATCTGGGGCTCCTTCGAGCCTCGCATAATAGCTATGTCCTCGAAGTCGCGGGCGGATTTCGCTTCTGGGCCTCCGACCCGGCTGTAAATCAGGAGTGCTATATCGTCGACACCGACACGGGCGGCGTCACCAACGTTTTCTGGTATCGGCCGACAACGCATGATTTTCTTATAGGCACGTCAGCCGGCGATTTTATATCGAGAGCGTCGGTTTTTCGTCCCGATACGGACAACAACCAATCGCTTGGAACATCGTCGCATCGTTGGTCCGTCGTCTACGCCGCAACCGGCACTATCAGCACGTCCGATGAGCGAACGAAACGGGACGTGCAACCGTGCGATCTTGGTCTTGCTTTCATTCGCGACCTTAGACCCATCAAATATCGGCGCAAGGACGGCGGCAGCCGCATCGTCGGTGTAGACCCGGCCTCCGACGCGGCGATTACGGCGCCGCGCGAAGGCGTCCGCACCCATTATGGATTGAGCGCCCAACAGGTGCGCGCGTCACTGAAAGCCCATCGGGCCGGCGACTTTGCAGGGTGGGTCCTCGCTGACAAGAGCAATGCGCAGAGCGTTCAGGGCCTTCGCTACGATCAGTTCATCCCCCTGTTGATCAAGTCGGTGCAGGAACTCGCCGATGAAGTCGAGGCATTGAAGCGCCGCTGATGTGGGATGTTTTTCAGGCTATCGGCGCCAAAGCGCCAGCGATTGCAGCCTCGGCGATGGTTGCGCTGTTGATCGGACTGGCGGCGCTGCGGTTTCTGGAATTGCGCAGCGGCAAATTTTTTGACCTGAAGGTCAGCGAGACAACATCGACAGGAAGCCTCGCGGTAAAAATCATGGCGATGTCGGCCGAGCAAAACAAAACCATCGCGGCGCAATGCGCGACAATTGCAGATCAGCAGACACAAATTGCGGCGTTACGAACCGATCTCGAAAAATGCGTCTCCGATTGTTCGAAATGCCACGAAGAACGGATCCGCGACCGCGCCGAACGCGCCCTTGAGCGCGCCGACCGTGATCGCGAGATCGCGGCGCTGAAGGCGGCGATAACGGCGATCCGGTCGTGATCGGCGCGTATGGTGACGACATGGAAACAAGCCCCGATGGCGTCGACTTCATCAAGCACTGGGAAGGGCTGGCAACAAAAGCCTACCGCGACGTCGCCGGCGTCTGGACCATCGGCTACGGCCACACTGCCGGCTTTCGCGATGGCCGGTTCTCACGGGTGAGCGTGATCGACGAGCCATGCGCTGAAGCGCTGTTGCGCGCTGATCTCGGTCCCCGTGAAGACACCGTCCGGCGTCTCGTCGCTGTGGCGATCAATCAACACGCATTCGATGCGTTAGTGAGTTTTGAATTTAACACCGGCGCCCTGTCGCGCTCGACGGCGCTGCGTCGTCTCAATGATGGCGACCGCGATGGCGCGGCCGAGGCGCTTCAATGGTGGAACAAGGCGACCGTCGCCGGCGCATTGATCGTTGTTCCCGGTCTTGTGCGACGGCGGGCCGCGGAAGCCGCGCTGTTTCTTACGCCGGCTTGAAGGAAAGGGCGACGCCATTATTGCAATAACGCAATCTCGTCGGGGCCGGGCCGTCCTTGAAGACATGGCCCTGATGACCGCCGCATCGCGCGCAGTGATATTCCGTGCGGGGAATAATCAGTTTGAAGTCGCGCTTGATGCCGAGCGCGCCGGGCAGATAGTCCCAGAAACTGGGCCAGCCTGTGCCGCTCTCAAATTTGGTGTCGGAGGAAAACAGATCATAGCCGCAGCCGGCGCAGGCATAGACGCCGTCGCGCTTTTCATTATTGAGCGCGCTCGATCCCGGCCGTTCCGTCGCTTCCTTGCGCAGCACGGCATAAGCTTCGGACGGCAAACGCGTCTTCCACTCTGCTTCGGTCAATTGCCATTTCTCAAAATCGGGAATAGTCGCCGGGTCTGGTTTTTCGTTCGCCATTGTCGTTCCGGTATTGATCATCAAAGCGCCGCCGGCGCCCAGTCCGACGCCCAAACCGGCGCGAAGGCTCGCGTGCAATACAGATCGTCTCGTTAATGTCATCATCGTTTCCGTTCATTACTCAAACAGGATCAACATATCTATAGCTTCGCATCTTTACATGAAACGAACCAGCAGATCACAAATCGGCGCCAGCAACAGCAAAAGCCCCGCATCGCGGTTAGATTTGAAGCGCTTCAAGCAATTGTGAGGATCGCTATCGTTGAGCGTGCGCACCTGCCAGCCGAAATGCGCCGCCGCCGGCAGCAGGGCAATATAGTACACAGGGCTTGCTTTAATGAGCAGTCCGGCCAGCGCAAATCCGGCGATGGTCAAAACATAAAATCCGGAGAGCCAGTATTTTGTCGTGGACCCGAATTTCAGCGCCGTGGATTTGACGCCAATCAGCGCGTCATCGTCCTTGTCCTGATGGGCGTAGATCGTGTCATAGCCAAGGGTCCAGAAAAGGCCCGCCGCATAGAGTGCGAATGCCGGGGCGCTAAGAGTTCCGGTCGCGGCGGCGTAACCGAGAAGGGCGCCCCAGTTAAATGTCAGCCCCAGCCACGCCTGCGGCCAATAAGTGATCCGTTTCATGAAGGGGTAGGCGGCGACAAGGCCCAGCGATGCGATGCCGACAAAGATCGTAAAGCGATTGAACTGCAAAAGAACAAGAAGTCCGGTCAGGCAAAGTGCGCCAAGAAAAGCCCAAGCCTGTCGCACGGAAATCTGCCCGGACGGGATCGGGCGCAACGCTGTGCGTTCGACTTTGCCATCAAAATCCCGATCGACAATGTCGTTATAAGCGCAACCGGCGCCGCGCATTACCAGCGCCCCAGTACCCATCAGCGCGGCAAACCAGAGAAGGTGAAACCCAGCATGTCCGTTCGCGGCGGCAATCGCCAATCCCCACAGGCAGGGAATGAACAACAGCCATGTCCCGATCGGCCGGTCGGCCCGCGCAAGCCTGAGATAAGGCTGTGCGGCGGCCGGCATGGCGCTCACCCAATTGTCGGGCGCGGCGTCCGGTGTCGATGGAGAGGTGGCGGGATTGTTCATGGGCGCGTTATACCTGAACTCCGAGATGCGCTAAAGCAGACAATCCAACACACTATTCCCGCTCATCTCCGCGAAGGCGGGGATCCATTATGGCGCAAAGACTGGATCCCGGCTTTGGCCGGGAAAAACGGAGTTTGACGTGATCCCGCGTTTGTTCATCGCTGCGCCGCTTGCCGAAGGGGCCGCCACGCCGCTTGGCGTGGATCAAGCGCATTATCTCAAACACGTGCTGCGCCGCGCTGAAGGCGACGACGTTCGTCTCTTCAATGGAAAGGACGGCGAATTCAGCGCTGAAATTACGGCGCTCAAAAAGAAAGGCGGTCTTGCAACCGTCGGCGCGCAAACGCGCCCGCAAACGAAAGAGCCCGACCTGGCGCTGTATTTTGCACCGGTAAAACGCGGGCCCCTGGAAACCATTATTCAAAAAGCGGTTGAACTCGGCGCTAAATCCATGACGCCGGTCATCACGGAACGAACCGTTGCGACACGGATCAATCGCGAACGCCTTCAGGCGATTGCAACGGAAGCGGCCGAACAATGCGAACGGTTGAGCGTTCCGCCAATTGATGCGCCCGTAAAATTCGATGCGCTGCTTGGTGACTGGCCATCAGATCGCCGCTTGATGTTCTGCGACGAAGCCGGCGACGATGAGACAAAAGATTGGGGCGGCGATCAGGGCCGCGCCGCGCCCGCATTAGAGGCGCTAAAGGCGTTGGATAAAAAAACTGATCAATGGGCGATCCTGATCGGACCGGAAGGCGGTTTTTCGCCGGCCGAACGCGAGGCGCTGCGCGAAAAACCTTTCGTTACGCCTGTAACACTCGGCCCGCGCATCTTACGCGCCGACACGGCGGCGATCGCGGCGCTGACACTATGGCAAGCGGCGCTCGGTGACTGGCGATGACCGATGGTAACGTCGGCGTGATGCATTCAGGACTTGGCGGACCGGCGCATGGGCTTTAGAGCGGTTGCATTATTCGGCGGGCGCCGAGGAGAGACGAAACATTGACCACAGGCAAAGAACCAACCGGCGATGCGGCGCCGATCGAATCGAAAGCGCAGCTCGTCAATTATCTGGCGAGCGGCTGTAAACCAAAAGACCAATGGCGGATCGGCACGGAGCACGAAAAATTCGTCTTCTGTCGGACGAATTTACGACCAATCCCCTATGAGGGCGATGCGGGTATTCGCGTCATATTGGAAAAACTGTCGGCAGAAACGGGCTGGGAAATTCTTCGCGAAGGCGATTTGCCCATCGGCCTGAAAGGCGAGGGCGCCAGCGTTTCTCTGGAGCCCGGCGGCCAGTTCGAATTGTCCGGCGCGCCGCTCGAAAATATTCACCAGACATGCGATGAAGTTCACCGCCATCTCGATGCGGTTAAAAAAGTGTGCGACCCGTTGGGCGTTGCGTTTCTTGGAATGGGGTTTGCGCCCACCTGGACGCTGGATGAAACGCCGCGCATGCCAAAAGCGCGCTACAACATCATGCGCAACTACATGCCGAAAGTCGGATCGCTTGGTCTCGACATGATGCACCGGACCTGCACCGTGCAGGTCAATCTCGACTATGCGTCCGAAGCCGACATGCGCGCGAAGTTCAAAACGTCGTTGGCCTTGCAGCCGATTGCGACGGCGCTGTTTGCCAATGCCGGGCTCAAGGAAGGAAAGCCGTCAGGGCATGCGTCCTACCGCGCCCATATCTGGACCGACACTGATCCCGATCGGACTGGCCTGTTGCATTTCGTCTTCGAAGACGGTTTCGGGTTTGAACGTTATGTCGATTATTTGCTTGATGTGCCGATGTATTTTGTCCGCCGCAATGGGCGGTTCATTGACGCGTCGGGACAATCTTTCCGGGACTTTTTAAAGGGTGCGCTGCCGGCGCTGCCCGGTGAAAAGCCGACCATGGATGACTGGGAAGACCATATGTCCACGGCGTTTCCCGAAGTGCGCCTCAAGACCTTTTTGGAAATGCGCGGCGCCGATGGCGGCCCGTGGGCGCGCATCTGTGCGCTGCCGGCGATTTGGGTCGGACTCTTGTATGATGACGCTGCGCTGGCGGCCGCCTGGGATATTGCAAAGGACTGGTCGCGCGATGAACGTGAAGCGCTGCGCGATGATGCAGCGAGGCTGGGCTTCAAGGCAAAGATCGGTGGGCGGAGCGTTCAAGACATCGCCCTTGAGGTGCTCGACATCGCAAGAAGCGGGCTGAAAGCGCGGGCCCGGCCCGGTAATCTCATGGACAACGAGACCACCTATCTCGATCCGCTCGTCAAAATCGCAAAGAGCGGCGAGACGATGGGCGAATATACAGCGCGCCATTTCCTTGACGAGCTTGGCGGCGATGCGAAGAAGCTATTTGAGGAATGTAAATATTAGTGCGGTGCATGAGCGCACAACATACGCCGCTCATTCCCGCGAAGTCGGGAATCCATAAAAAGCAAAACTGGATTCCCGACTTTGCGGAAAAATGCGGTGGGCATATTGCGTAAGGCCCGACACACCAATGCCTTCGGTGATACGGCGGGTGCATGTGCAGCGCTCGCGCGTCAGGACACCGTTCTCGCTCATGCGCTTGATGCGATCGGCGCGCCGCACATCCGTCGTCGGCCCGGCGGTTTTGAAGCGCTCTTTCGCATCATTGTCGAACAACAGGTTTCCGTTGCTAGCGCGCAGGCAATCTGGAAACGGTGTCTTGCTGGCGTCGATCCGTTGTCGCCTGCGACGGCATTAGCTGCGGGTGAAGACGGCTTGCGCGCCTGCGGATTGTCGGGGCCGAAGATCCGATATGTGCTGGCCCTTGCTGGCGCCGTGCAGTCTGGCCAATTCAATTCCGACGATGTTGCAACGCTTTCGGACGAAGCTGCCTCGGCCGCCCTGCAATCCTTAAAAGGGATCGGGCCGTGGACGGCGGCGATTTATCTCCTCTTTTGCGAAGGGCGCATTGACGTCTGGCCGGCCGGTGATGTTGCCTTGCTCGCCGCCTGGCGTGACGCCCGCGCCGGTGCGGGAAAAGCCCGCGGCCCGCAACCGACCATGGCCGGTTTTGACGCCCGCGCCGCCCGATGGGCGCCGCAGCGGGGCCTCGCGGCGCATATCCTGTGGACCTATTACGCTCATATTCGCGGCCGCACGCCGATCTGATTTTCCGGGCACTGTTGCGAAAATACCGACGAAAGCGTCAAACTACTGTCATCGAGAATCAGATATATGCAAAAACAATCGCTTTCGACTTGGCGATTGTGCGTATAGACTGAACCCAGTTGAAGGAGCGCGCGTTTTCACTTGTCGCCAGTCGCACACAACAGATAATCGATACCGCTTCGCGGGTGCGGGCCAATGAACTTGGCCGCGCGAAAACCCGAAGCCTGTCCCGCGCTTGTTCTGAATGCGGACTTTCGACCCTTGAGCTATTTTCCTTTATCGCTCTGGTCCTGGCAGGATGCGTTGAAAGCAGTCTTCCTCGATCGCGTCGATGTCGTCGCGCAATACGATACCAAAGTGCACAGCCCGACTTTCGAAATGCGCCTGCCGTCGGTGGTGTCGCTGAAGACCTATGTCAGTCATGCGCGCACACCGGCTTTTACGCGGTTCAATGTTTTTCTGCGCGATCGCTTTACCTGCCAATATTGCAGATCGACGGAACGCGACCAGTTGACCTTTGATCATGTGGTGCCGCGGTCAAAGGGCGGGCGCACCACGTGGCAAAATATCGTCGCCGCCTGCAGCGCCTGCAATATTCGAAAAGGCGGGCGCATGCCGGAAGTCGCGCGCATGATCCCCGCGCGAAAACCCAGACGGCCGACGATGTTCGAGCTCAATGAGCGAGGCCGCGCCTTCCCACCCCATTACCTGCACGATAGCTGGCAGGACTTCCTCTACTGGGATATCGAGCTGGAGCCCTGATTGCGGGCGGACTTCTTGCGTTGTTCGCGCCGGCGTAATCGCCTATGTTCAGCTTTCGGGGGCGGGGTAATCGAGGAGCAGTTCATGAAATTTCTGAAGGGTTCGCCGGATCGGGCGCGCGGGGTCATGTTGCGCGTCGGCGCGGCGCTGGCGCTAATTTCCGTTGCAGCCGGCTGTACATACAATGAAGCGCTGGGGCGCAATCAATTGCTGTTCGTCAGCCAGGGTGAAATGGCGCAATTGGCGAGTTCGGCCTGGACGGACCTGAAGAAAAAAGAACCAATTTCGAACGACCCTAAATACACATCTCGCGTCAATCGCGTTGCGCCGAAAATCATTCGCGCCGCTGGCGGCAACCCAGCCCAATGGGAAGTGCAGGTATTCGCATCCGATCAGCTCAACGCTTTTGCGCTGCCCGGCAACAAGATCGGGATTTACACCGGCATTCTCGACATCATGGAAAATGACGCGCAGATCGCGGCCGTGCTCGGCCATGAGGTTGCGCATGTTCTCTTCAACCATTCCGGCGAACGCTATAGTCAGGCGGCCGCGACGCAAGCCGGCCTCGGCGCGGCGAGCGCTGCCGTTGGCGGCAGTCAGACCGGTAACGCAGCGCTGCAGGCGTTAGGGCTTGGCGTGCAGGTTGGCGCGATCCTTCCATTTTCGCGCAAGCACGAACTGGAAGCCGATAAGTTCGGCGTCCGTTACATGCATCGCGGCGGTTACGACGCCAATGAAGCCATTCGCTTCTGGCAGAAAATGGCGGCGTCAAAATCCGGCGCCCCGCCGGAGTTCCTGTCAACGCACCCGGCGGACGCAACGCGCATTTCTGCACTACAACGCGAAATCTCGCTCTTGAAATAATCGCGTCGAATCTAAGGCGTCTCGCGCGTCTATTGATCACCGTAAACCTATCAATAAGGAGGACGATATGCGCCTTTTACCGATGTTAGCAGCGCCATTAAGCGCACTTGCGCTCAGCGCTTGCGACACAATGCCAAAGAGCGAGACTGCGCCGATAGCGACGACGGAAAAGACCACGCTGGAAAATATTGTCGCTGCGCGCAGCGACAAAGATAAAGCCCGCGATCAATGGCGCCATCCGGCGGAAACGCTCGCCTTCTTCGGCGTGGAACCGGACATGACGGTGGTTGAGGCGCTGCCCGGCGGCGGTTGGTATACGCGCGTGATCCTTCCCTTTGTAGCGGATACCGGACGCTATATCGGCGTCAATTATCAGGACGAGATGTGGCCGCTGATCTTGCCGAACCCAACGCCGGAACTGGTCGCTCGCCTATCGAACTGGACCGATAGCTTTCCGGAAACGACCACGGCGTTCGCTGCGCCGACGACGCCGGTCGCCGCCTATGAATTTGGCGCAATGCCGGCCGACCTCGCTGGCGAAGCTGACGCCGTTTTGATGATTCGCGCGCTCCATAATTTCAATCGCGCCGGCGGCGAATTCGGCGCCGAAGCCCTCGCTGACGCCTACGCTGTGTTGAAGCCCGGCGGCGTACTCGGCGTCGTCCAGCACCACGCCCCGGCGGGCGCGCAAGGGGCGGCTGCGGACGGCACGCTCGGTTATATGAGCCGGGCGAACGTCGTCGCCATGGTCGAGGCGGCCGGTTTCGAGTTGGAGGCTGAAAGCGATTTGAACGCCAACCCGGCCGATCTGCCGGGACCAGGCGAATTCGTCTGGCGGTTGCCGCCGACTTATGGCCTTGGCGATCAGGACCGCGACAAATACGCGGCGATCGGCGAAACCAACAGAATGACGCTGCGTTTCCGCAAGCCGGCGAATTAGGCGCGGCGCTTGCTTGCG
The DNA here is from genome assembly GCA_021776465.1 of Parvularculaceae bacterium. Classification (GTDB taxonomy): domain Bacteria; phylum Pseudomonadota; class Alphaproteobacteria; order Caulobacterales; family Parvularculaceae; genus Hyphococcus. The sequence goes on along the minus strand of JAJFFU010000095.1, from coordinate 22,051 downwards.
TTCAGGCAGTGGCGGGACTAGTTTCCGCCGCCTCAAAGCGCGGTCGCAAGTGGCGTCACGCGCCGAAGGGCCGCCTTAGCTCAGTCGGTTAGAGCGCTAGATTGTGGATCTAGAGGTCCCCCGTTCAATCCGGGGAGGCGGTACCATTTTTCTCGATAAAGGCCGATTTGGCCCGGTGCGCCAACGCCGCTGGCCGCCGGTGCGCCGATAATCTGCTTGATCGTCGCGGCGCCGAAATAAAGCTAAACAATGATCAATCAATTGCCTCAAACATTGGCCTATCTTATGTGCCAGTCTTAGGCGCCAGTTATTTGTGATCGGCGACGGTGAACGGAGGCGCACGCCATGTGCGGCATAGTCGGGATATTAGGCGGGGGCGACGTAGCGATCCCTATTTTCGAGGCGCTCAAGCGTCTCGAATATCGCGGCTACGACTCAGCCGGCATCGCGACGATCGACAATGGCGAGATCGTACGCCGCCGCGCAGCCGGGAAGCTGAACGCCCTGCATGAAAAACTAGGCGCTGCTCCGCTCGCCGGGCGGGCCGGCATTGGTCATACGCGTTGGGCGACGCATGGGGCGCCGATCGAGGAAAATGCCCATCCCCACGCCACCGACCATGTCAGCATCGTTCATAACGGGATTATCGAAAACTTCCGCGAACTGCGCGACGAACTCGCCGCCAAGGGACGAAACTTTCAGTCCGCGACAGACTCAGAAGTTATCGCCCAACTGATTACGGTGTTTGTTGAAGAAGAGGGCGCTGCGCCGATTGAGGCGTTCCGAAAAATGCTCGGGCGCGTTCGCGGCGCGTTTGCCATCGCGGCGGTTTTTGCCGGAAATGACGATCTCATATTGGCGGCCCGTAAAGGCAGCCCCCTCGCTATCGGCCGCGGCGATGGCGAGATGTTTGTTGGTTCAGACGCTTTTGCGCTGGCGCCATTCACCAACCGCGTAACCTATCTCGATGAAGGCGATCACGCGGCGATCACGCGCGCGGGGTTCGAAGTTTTTGACGGGTCAGGCGCTACAGTAAAGCGGCGCGAAACCGTCTCGAGTGCGTCTGACGCCATGGTCGACAAGGACGGCCACCGCCATTTCATGGCCAAGGAAATCCATGAACAGCCGGAAGTTGTCGGCCACACGCTGGCGCGGTTTGTCGATCCGACAGATGCGTCCTTGCTGGCGTTTGGCGCTAATTTCGATTTCAAGAAACTGGATCGGCTGACCATTTCCGCCTGCGGCACTGCCTATTACGCGGGATTAATCGCGAAATACTGGTTTGAAAAATGGGCGCGTCTGCCCGTTGAAATCGACATCGCCTCGGAGCTTCGATATCGCGATATTCCCTACGCTGAAAAAGGCGGCGCCATCTTTGTGTCGCAGTCCGGCGAGACGGCCGACACGCTGGCGGCGCTTCGGGAAGCAAAAGCCCACGGTCAGCGCATTGGCGCGGTCGTCAATGTCGCGGAATCGAGCATCGCCCGTGAGGCGGACGATATTTTCCAGATCAACGCAGGCCCGGAAATCGGCGTTGCGTCAACGAAAGCATTTACCTGCCAACTCGTGACGCTCGCCTGCCTTGCAATCAAGGCGGGTGCAGATCGCGGTCTCCTGTCTAAGGATGAACAATCGGGACTTGTCGCCGCGTTGATGGAAATCCCGCGGCTAATCGCTGAGGCGTTGCAGCAGGAAGCCGCGATCGAGAAAATTTCTGCGGAGCTCTCGAAGGCGCGCGACATTCTTTACATTGGCCGCGGCGTCAGCTTTCCGATGGCGCTCGAAGGCGCGTTGAAGCTCAAGGAAATTTCCTACATTCATGCGGAAGGCTACGCCGCTGGCGAGCTAAAACACGGACCCATTGCGTTGATTGACGAGCATGTGCCCGTTGTCGTCGTTGCGCCCAGTGATCGCCACTATGAAAAAACGATTTCGAACATGCATGAAATCATCGCGCGCGGCGGCCGCCCGCTCCTGATTTCTGACAAGCGCGGCATCAAAGCTGCCGGCGACGTTTGGGCGGCGATTGAAGCGCCGGACACGCACCCGTTGCTGTCGCCGCTTGTTTATGCGGTCCCGGTCCAGTTGCTCGCTTATTTCGCTGCGACGGCGAAAGGAACCGATGTGGACCAGCCGCGCAATCTCGCGAAGTCGGTGACCGTTGAGTAGCGCCTTTACGGCCTTACGTCCCATTCCGCGACGATGGCTTGATCGTCATTGATGTCGATACGCCCGAAGGCGCCGGTGCGCAGCTTTTTCGGTAAATCTGGTTCAGCGCGCGAGGCCGCGTCCAATACGAAACGGGCAACGCCGTTGCTGGTGATGGCGAGGACAATGTCATCAGGCGCCATCTCGCGAATGCGCACGAAGAATGATTGCCAGCCGGCAATCAACGCGGCTGGATCAACATTCCAGCCGGGCGGCGGAATTGCTTCCGTATTCCATCGATGAAGCGCGTCCGCGCCGATCCGCGCAATGACATCCGCCTCCGGCTTATTCTCGTCCGGGCCGTAATCGATTTCCAACAACACTGGCTCCGATGCGATATCGCACGGATCTGCGGCCTGTCTGGCGACAGCTTCCGCGGTCTCCATGGTTCGTCTCAGCGGCGCTGCATATATCTTTGCAAACGCGATATTGCGTTCTGAAAAATATGCACCGAGGCGGCTGGCCTGCGCGCGACCAGATTTGGATAGAGATAAGTCCGTACGCCGCCCTACGCGCGTTGGCGTTTCGCCATCGTCGAACGTGTTGCCGTGGCGTACGACATAAAGAGTTGGCATTAGTCTACAATGCCCGGGTCGCCATGTTCTTCAATCATCGCGTTTAGCCGATCCAAGTCTGCGGGCGTATCAATACCGCCGGTCGAAATTTTTTGCGCCTCAACAAAAACGCAACGTACCGACATGCCGTTTTCGAGCATCCTTAGTTGCTCGAGGCCTTCGATTTTTTCATAGTGCGATGCCGGTGTCTCGGTAAATTTTTTCAGCGCGTTGCGCGTAAACCCGTAGAGCCCGACATGCCGGTGAACTGGAGAGAGTGCGGACTGTTTGCGGAGCGCCGCTTCGTCGCGCATGGCGGGAATAATCGTTTTGGAAAACCACAACGCATTTCCGTCGCGATCCATTACGCATGTCGTTCCGCTGGTTGGCGATTTGTGTTTCGCGTCGCGAAGCGCATCGAGTCCCGCCCAGTCCAGACGGATGCAAGGGGTCGCAGCCTCAGCTTTGTCTTGCGTGAGCGCTTCGGCGGTTTTGGTCAGGTAATGAACCGGCGTGAAGGGCGCATCCCCTTGAAGATTAATAATAAATTCGCAATCCGGGGCAAAAATATCAGCGGCCTCCAGCGCTCGGTCAGAGCCGCTTGGCGCGGCCGGATCGGTCATCAAACAGGGCGCGTCGATCGCTGCGCAATGATCAGCGATGCGGCCATCGTCGGTCGCCACAACAAAGGCGGCATTGGGAATAATCGCCGCCGCTGCGCGCGCTTGCGCGGCGACCCGTTGCAACATTGTTTGCCCAGAGATATCCGCCAGCGGCTTTCCCGGAAAACGGGTTGATCCGTACCGGGATGGGATAACGATAAGCGTTTCGACGGTCATTTTCTTGCCGCGCCTATTCCGGAAATCCGTGCAATGACGAGCGCGACTTGGCGATCGTGTCGATTTCTTTCAATTCCGATAACAGCGCGGGCATATTTTTCAGGGGAACCATGTTTGCGCCGTCGGAGGGCGCAGTATCCGGATTTTCGTGCGTCTCCATAAAGACACCGGCTACGCCGGCCGCGACGGCCGCGCGCGCAAGCGTCGGGACCATGTGGCGTTGCCCACCCGAGGCGGCGCCCAGCCCGCCGGGCTGTTGCACCGAATGGGTCGCATCGAAGATAACAGGCGCGCCGGTTTCCTGCGTCATGGTCGGGATCGCGCGAAAATCCGTGACGAGCGTATTGTACCCGAAGCTGGCGCCGCGCTCGGTTACGAGGATATTGTTGTTGCCAGCATCGACGACTTTGGCGACCACATGGCGCATGTCCCATGGCGCCAGGAATTGTCCCTTTTTTATTTTTACAACCCGGCCGGTCTTCGCCGCGGCGACAAGCAGATCCGTCTGGCGGCACAAAAATGCAGGGATCTGCAAAACGTCGACGGCTTCGGCGACCGCGGCACACTGGTCCGGTAAATGAACGTCGGTGACAATGGGCAGCCCCAATGTTTCACGGATCTCAGCGAAAATCGGAACGGCGTCCAACAGGCCGACGCCGCGGGCTGCGCCGGCGCTGGTCCGGTTCGCCTTGTCGAATGACGTCTTGAAAACAAGGGCGATTTCCAGCGCGTCCGCGATCTCTTTCAGGGCGGCGGCCATTTCCAGCGCGTGCGAACGGCTTTCCAGCGCGCAGGGCCCGGCAAATAGCGCGAACGGCGCCGACGGCCCGATTTTGATCGTGCGGTCGCGGGTCGTAATTTCGACGATAGCGTTTGGCGATGACGGCATTGCCTTAACGGACCTTTTCTCTGCTGCCTGCGACGGCGACATATGATAGATACGTCAGGCCCTTTGCAACAGCCGCGAAACGTTGCCAGTGAAACCATGCGAATGTTCGGACGTATATCGAATTATGGATGAATACAGTGAAATAGCGGCCGGCGTCATCGAGACGGAGATCGAGGGCCTCACCGCGCTTACCGGTCAATTGCGGGACGCAAAAAGTAATCTTGCGATCGCCGTTAACGAATCGGTGGCCCAGCTTGCCGATTTAAAAGGCCGGCTGATTTTGACCGGTATGGGCAAGTCCGGCCATGTGGCGCGCAAGATCGCCGCGACCTTCGCATCAACCGGTACGGCCGCGAGTTTCGTTCACCCCGCGGAAGCCAGCCACGGTGACCTCGGCATGATCGTGCGCGACGATATCGTGCTGGCGCTTTCCAATTCCGGTGAGACAGGCGAGCTGAGTGACGTCCTGGCTTACGTTCAGCGGTTCGCGATTCCATTGATTGTGATGACAACGGGCGCCGGATCGACGCTGGCGCAAGCCGGAGACATAAGCCTCGTTTTGCCGAAAGCGGCGGAGGCGGGTGCGTCGACACCTGCACCGACCACCACAACGACTATGATGATGGCGCTGGGCGATGCGCTGGCGATTGCGCTTCTTCGGAAAAAAGGCGTGACGGCGCAGGATTTTCGCGCCTTTCATCCGGGCGGACGGCTGGGCGCCGCTTTAAAGCGCGTCACCGATCTGATGCACCACAAAGAGATGCCGCTCTGCAAGGGCGAGGATGGCGTTGACCATGCCATCGACATCATCACCAAGTCCGGCTTTGGCTGCGCCGGCGTTGTTGATGGCGCCGGCGCGCTTGTCGGCATGGTGACCGATGGTGATCTTCGGCGTCATTTCAGCCGGTCGCTCAGCGGCGCGCGCGTTGCCGAGATCATGACGAAAAATCCGCATGTGGTCCGCGAAGACAGCGTCGCCGCCGAGGCGCTCGCGCTCTTCGCAGACCGCAAGATCACTGCGGTTTTTATCGTCGATGAAAAACAACGGCCGCTGGGTATCGTGCATGTTCACGATTGCCTGGATGTCGGTGTCGTTTAACGGCGGGTCTTTCGTTCAGACAGGATTTCAAGAATACGGGATAACGCCAGCGTTACTCTTCGTCGCCGACCTCCATATCTTCTTCCGTAATTTCAAAGCCTGAACCGGCATCCGACTGAATCTGAATTTTCTGCTGCAATAAGAAACGCTCATTCAGTAGGGCGAACCGTTCCATCACTTTGTCGGATTCTTCCTTCGATCCGTAACCGCACGCCGCCATGTTTACCGACAGCTTGTCTTCTTCCCCGACGATAATGTCGCGGCGGATAATCATCGGATGAGCGTAATGCGTGTCTTTGGTTAATGTGAAAGACACAGGGCCCGCCATATAGGCGATCTGTTCGTCTGTCTCGGTGACCATTTCCATGCCATCCATGGCGATTGCCTCGGCTTGAAGATGTTCAAAACCCTGCGGGCAATCGAGCCGGAGATCGCCAACTGAATATACGTTAGCGCCGTCGCTTGACGCCGCTTCGCCGCTGGTTTCGGCCGTGGTTGTGCTGTCGGTTTCAGCATCGGCGCAAGACGCCGCCGGGATCAGGATCACAAGAGCTAAAATCGCTGCGCCGTTGGTTTTCATAATTCGTCCTCTACGCTAAAAATAATTCTATGGGCTGATACAAGCGATCTCGCGTTTCAGCGCGGCAAATTGAATAAGGATCGCGCCAAGCCTGTCAATCGATGCTTTGCATATTCAAGCCCTGTGCCAGAATGGGCGATCGCAATTTCCGGTTGCAAGAATTAACGTTTCACGCCCGGTATTTCCTACAGGAATTAGCGCCGGTTCACGCCGAAAACGGACTGTCAAATTCGTCAAAATCGATCGCTGTGGCGTCTTTTTCTGAGTGAATGGTGTTCGCCGCCGATGCGGGCCAGGCGATGTTCAGAGACGGCGAGGCCCAGTGCACGGCGCTGTCCGAGGGGCCGTCGTAATAGTTCGTGACCTTGTAGGAAACGACCGTATCGGGAGCGAGCGTCATGAAACCGTGAAGGAAGCCGATTGGCGCAAGAAGTTGTTTCCGGTTTTCCGCCGTTAGCTCTTCACTGACCCACTGGCCATAGGTTGGCGATCCTTTTCGGATATCGACAACGACGTCAAAAATACGTCCTTGCACGACGCGCACAAGCTTGGCCTGTGCATGAGGTGGCGTCTGAAAATGCAGCCCGCGAATTGTAAAAGGTTTGGCGGAACGCGATTCATTGTCCTGAATAAACGTCAGGCCAGGCAAGTGATCGGCGTATCGGCGCGCATTGAATGTTTCAGAAAACGCGCCGCGCGCGTCTTCATGCGCAGCCGGAACAAAGATTTTGATATCCGGTATCGCTGTTTTAATTACATCCATCGGATCGGGCCGTTGTTACTTGATGCGTTCATCGGCAATGCGTCGCAAATAGTCGCCATACCCGCTTTTCTCCAGCGGCGCGGCAAGCGCGCGCAATTGTCCTGCATCGATAAAGCCTTTGCGATATGCGATTTCTTCGACGCAACCGATTTTCAGACCCTGCCGTTCCTCAACTGTCTGAACGAATTGCGAAGCCTGCAAAAGGGAATCGTGCGTGCCCGTGTCGAGCCAAGCAAAGCCGCGCCCCAGCAGGCGCACGTTTAGTGCGCCATCTTTCAGATACATTTCATTGAGGGTTGTGATTTCAAGTTCGTCTCGGGCTGATGGCTTCACGCGTTTGGCCCGGTCACAAACGCTTTCATCATAAAAGTACAACCCTGTGACGGCGTAGTTCGACTTTGGAGATTTCGGCTTTTCTTCGATGCTCAAGGCGCGCCAGTCCGCGTCGAACTCTACGACCCCGTAGCGTTCCGGTTCCGTTACATGGCTGCCAAAGATAACGGCGCCGGTTTTTTCCGCCGCCGCTGACAGCAACATTTCCGGCAGGCCATGCCCGTAAAAGAGATTGTCGCCGAGGATGAGTGCGCATCGCTCGCCGGCGATAAAGTCCTCGCCAATGATAAAGGCCTGGGCGAGCCCCTCAGGTTTTGGTTGCACGGCGTATGTGAGGCGAATGCCCCAAGCACCGCCGTCGCCGAGGAGCTTTTCGAAACTCGCCTGATCCTCGGGGGTCGTGATAATCAGAATGTCGCGAATGCCGGCGAGCAATAACGTTGACAACGGATAATAGATCATTGGTTTGTCGTAGACGGGCAGCAACTGTTTCGACGTCGGTATGGTGATGGGATGAAGCCGGGTGCCGGCGCCGCCCGCGAGGATAATGCCTTTCATGGCGCCGTACCTTTGTGCTGGATAACGCCAAGGCGTTCGTCGCGAAAGCCGCGGCCTCGCACCGCTTCCCACCACCAGCGGTTCGCAAGATACCACTCAACAGTGCGTCTGAGGCCGTCCTCGATATTGGTCGATGCGCGCCAGCCGAGGTCGCGCTCGATTTTCGATGCATCGATGGCGTATCGCAAATCGTGGCCCGGCCGGTCTGCTACGAATTCAATCAAGTCGGCATGCGGGCGCTGATCCGACGCGTTTTCGTCCATTATCGCGCAGATCCGCCGGACGAGATCGATATTCGTGAGTTCCGTGTTGCCGCCGACATTATACGTTTCACCGAGCGCACCTTTTTCAAGGATCAGCAATAGCGCATCCGCGTGATCGTCAACGAATAGCCAGTCGCGACTGTTTTCGCCGGCACCATAAACCGGGATGGGCCGACGCTCCAGCGCCGCAAGGATCACCACCGGGATCAGTTTTTCCGGAAACTGAAAAGGCCCATAATTATTGGAACAGTTGCTGGTGACGACAGGCAGATCAAATGTCTCGCTCCAGGCGCGCACGAGATGATCCGAACTCGCCTTTGATGCGGAATAGGGCGAGTTCGGTTGATACGGGCTCTCTTCGGTAAATTGTCCAGTCGCACCGAGCGTGCCGAACACTTCATCGGTCGAGATATGGTGAAAGCGGAACCGGTCTTTCTTTGCGCCATCGAGTCCGTCGAAATATCGCCGGCATTCCGTCAGCAGGGAATAGGTTCCGAGGATATTCGTTTGGATAAACGTATCCGGCCCGTCGATGGACCGATCAACGTGTGTTTCCGCCGCCAAATGCATGACCGCATCGGGCGCATGTTTTGTCAGCGCCGCGCGTAACGCATCGCCATCGCAGATGTCGCCTTCGACAAATGCATAGTCCGAGCGGTCGCTCCAGCCTTTCAGATTGTCGAGATTAGCGGCGTAGGTCAGTTTGTCGAAATTGACGACTTGCATACCCCGATCAAGTGCGGCGCGTATGACGGCCGACCCGATAAACCCTGCGCCGCCTGTAATCAGTAGTTTCATATTCCGCGTTCTTGCCCGGCTGGTTTGCTGTCGGCCCGCTTGCTGTCGGCCCGTTTGCTGTCGGCTGTCGCCATCCTACCAGATATTATGATGAATTCGTCAATTGAGACAGGGGCGGTGCGCGTCGTGCGCTGGGGCTTTCCTAACGCAGCTTCGGTTCGTGATTGCGTAAACGCTCAAGATCGGCAAATTTCGCGCGTAATGCGGTTAACGCGGCGTCCTGTCGCGCCAATTGGGCGAGAATTACAAAGCGCACATATATCAAAGCCGTAACTAAAACGGACAAAGCGCCAATTCCGGCGCTGGCCAAAGATATCAGGGCTGCCGATGGCGACGTAAAAACGACCCAGACGACAAGCGCCAATGCGACCGCCGCAAACGCCGCTGCTGCGCCAGCGCCATAGGCGGCGACAAACTGGCGCCGTCGTGCTTGCGGCGTCGTTTGCGTTGCCGCCGCGTCATTGTCCCAGAATGCAATTGTTTCGTCGGGCGGTGTCGGCGCCGCGCCTTCGTTGAGGAATGGCGCAAGCGCGATAAAAGGAAGGCAGCGAACACCTGAATTGACATTGCCGTTGTAAATATCGACGCCGGCCTCACGAAGGTTCACGCTTGCACGGCGCCAGGCGTTTACATGCAAGTCTGGGCGCGGATTGGGCACATTATATTTGTCGCCAGGCGCTTGATACCCTTTAAAAAAATAATTGGGGTTGTCGCGGGCCTCGACAATTTCCAGCTCAATGCCGTCGCCGCGCTGTGCGCCGTCAACGAGTTCTTTATACTGAGCGTCAACGCCAAGGATAACGACTTTCCTGTACCCCATTTCCGCCGCCCAGAGCGCCGAATGGCTCCCTGTTGTTGGCGGGTCAACGTCCAACAAAGTCCCGTCGCCACGGATCGCATCGAAATTAACGACGCGATCAGTTTGCGCCGTACGCCCGAGCGCTTCGACAAGGTTGTTGCGTAAGAGAAACCGTTCAATCTGGCCTTCTTCAATGAGTTCTGCGATCTCGTCTTTGTGCGACATGCCCACAACAGTATCGACACAAGCGTAATATCGCGGTCGCCAGTCGATCTCGCGCCAGTACCGGTAGGCGGCGTTCATACCGATTGTTGCGTAGTCGCTTAACGCTGGCAAAGCCACATCGGCGAGCGACGGGCCATTGCCGAGCACGAACGCGGTGTGTTCGTCGGCGCGTATGCTTTTCAGGTCTGGTTGGGCGTTATTCATAAGGTTGAGATATGTCACCGGCCGAGTTGTCTGTCCATTCGGCTCTTGCGGAATTATGTTGCACCGAAACGCAAGACCTTCTTGCTGGAACCGCTACTGTAGGATAGGTCCGAATGCATGGGTGGGCGAAAAACTCACGAAACCTTCATGCGTGCGACAGACTGGTTTTGCAAAAACCATTCGTAAGTCGCGCCGAGCCCTTCGCGCAGTCCGGTCGAGGGTTGCCATCCCATGGCGGCGAGGCGTTCGTTTGACATCAGCTTTCGCGGCGTTCCATCAGGTTTCGACGTATCGAATTTCAAATCGCCCGTCAGGCCGACAACAGCCATAATTTACTTGGCCAGTTCTGCGATCGTCACATCGTCGCCCTAGCCGATATTGACATGCTCGTCGCCGGAGTAATTTTTCAGGAGAAATACCAGCGCCTCGGCGCAGTCGTCTACATGCAGGAATTCGCGCCGCGGTGCGCCGCTGCCCCAGACCGTGAGATCTTTCTCGCCGGCGGCTTTCGCTTCGTGAGCCTTGCGCATCAGCGCTGGAATGACATGGGATTTTTCCAGATCAAAATTATCGCCTGGCCCGTAAAGATTAGTCGGCATTCCGGAAATGTAATCGACGGCGTGCTGTTTGCGATACGCCTCGCATAATTTTAGACCGGCGATTTTCGCAATGGCGTACCATTCGTTGGTTGGCTCTAACGGCCCTGTCAAAAGGGCGCCTTCGGGGATCGGTTGCGGCGCGTGCTTGGGGTAAATGCACGATGAGCCGAGGAACAAAAGTTTCTCGACGCCAGCTCGAAAAGCGCCTTCAATGACATTCGTTTCCATCACGAGATTTTCGTAGAGAAAATCCGCCGGGTATTTATCATTCGCCAGAATGCCGCCGACTTTCGCTGCGGCGAGTATGACCACGTCCGGTTTTTTATCCGCCAGGAATGCGCGCACCGCCGCCTGATCGCGCAAGTCAACGCTGTCCCGGCCGGCAGTGATGATTGTGCAGTCTTCCACGCCGAGCCTGCGAACAATTGCAGCGCCGACCATGCCGCGATGGCCGGCGACGAATATTGTTTTGCCCGTCAGCGTGTACATAATAGTCGTTGCCGCCTTTGCCGTCGTTGATCAGCCCGTTCGATCGCGCCGGTGCCGCTCCAATTCAATGGCGTCCCTGTCCGCAGCGACCATTTCTTTGACAAGGTCCTTGAACGCCGTTTTGTGAGACCAGCCGAGTTTGTTGCGGGCCTTTGTCGGATCGCCGATTAACAATTCGACTTCCGTTGGCCTGAAATATCGCGGATCGATTTTTACAAGAACATCGCCGGTCTTTTCATCCCGGCCGACTTCGTCAACGGAAGCGCCATCCCAGGAAATTTTGCGCCCGATTTCAGCGAACGCCAGTTCAACAAATTCCCGCACGGAGTGGGCTTCACCGGTCGCAAGAACATAGTCGTCGGGTGTGTCTTGCTGCATCATCAGCCACATGCCTTCCACATAGTCCCGTGCGTGGCCCCAGTCCCGCTTCGCATCGAGGTTGCCAAGGTGAAGAGTGGTTTGCAGGTTCTTTTCGATGGCGGCGACAGCGCGCGTGATTTTGCGGGTGACAAATGTTTCGCCGCGCGTCGGTCCTTCATGATTGAAGAGGATGCCGTTCGACGCGTGCATGCCATAGGCTTCACGGTAATTTACGGTAATCCAGTAGGCGTAAAGTTTCGCCGCCGCGTAAGGACTGCGCGGATAAAATGGCGTCGTCTCTGACTGTGGAATTTCCTGCACCTTGCCGTAAAGTTCAGATGTTGACGCCTGATAAAATCGCACGCGGTCTTGCAGGTCGAGAATGCGAATGGCTTCAAGCAAGCGTAACGTCCCGATGGCATCAGCGTTCGCCGTGTATTCAGGGGTTTCGAAAGATACCTGCACATGGCTCTGCGCGGCGAGGTTATAAATTTCGTGCGGCTTGGTTTCCTGAATAAGCCGGATCAAATTGGTCGAGTCTGTGAGGTCGCCGTAGTGCAGGTGAAACGAGGTCTCGTGTTCGTGCGGATCTTCGTATAATCCGTCGATACGCGCTGTATTGAACGATGATGAGCGCCGCTTAATGCCGTGGACTTCATATCCTTTTTCAAGAAGCATTTTAGCCAGATAGGCGCCGTCCTGACCCGTTACGCCGCTCACCAATGCTACTTTTTTTGTCATGTCTTCAAGGCCGCCATTTTTCTTGTTCGAACGGGCATTCACTGAATGAGTTTTACGTCAGTGGTCAAGGAAACTGGTACTCTTCCTTTCTGCCGAAATGCTACGACGTCGCGCCGGATTGCTGATCTGCGGTCCAGTAGGAGACGCAAGGAATTTTTGTTTTGTCGCAACGGTCTGCGTATTTCCGTGCGATCTCCGTAACTTCTTCCAACAGGCCTTCTTCGAGCGTGATCGGGTCGAGGCCAAGACCAAGCAGGCGTCTATTTTCAACATTAAGATCGTTTTCCGGATCCTCTTTGCGCGGATTGTTGACGTTCTCGATTTTCGCGCCGGTCTTATCGGCGATCATCTTCGCAAGCTCGCGCACCCGGTGGGTTTCTGTCATCTGGTTCAAAATTCGAACGCGCTCGCCATGTTGCGGCGGCGATTCGATCGCCAGTTCGATACATTTCACCGTGTCCTGAATATGAATGAAGGCGCGCGTCTGACCGCCTGTGCCGTGAACGGTCAGGGGGAAGCCAACCGCTGACTGCATCAAGAACCGATTTAGAACGGTGCCGTAATCCCCGTCATAATCGAACCGGTTGATCAGGCGTTCATCGCGTTTGGTTTCTTCGGTCTGTGTTCCCCAGACAATGCCCTGATGCAAATCCGTGACTTTCACGGCGTCGTTCTTATTGTAGAACGCAAACATCAACTGGTCCTGGGTTTTTGTCATGTGATAGATCGAGCCGGGATTGGCGGGGTAGAGAATTTCCTGCCGGACCTGGCGCCCGTCGTCGGTCTCGATCGTCACCGGCAAATACCCTTCCGGGATTTTCATACCGGCGGTGCCATACCCGTAAACACCCATCGTGCCGAGATGAACAAGATGCGCGTCGATGCCAGCCTCGACGATGGCGGCAAGAACGTTGTTGGTGGCATTGAGATTATTATCGACCGTATATCGTTTGTGATAGGACGATTTCATTGAATAGGGCGCGGCGCGTTGTTCAGCAAAATGAACAATGGCGTCCGGGTTGAAATCGCGAAGCAGGTTTAGCAGGCGCGCATAATTCTCCGAGACGTCGATATTTTCAAACAGGATCCGGCGGCCCGACACCTCTTCCCACGCGGCGAGCCGCGTCGAAACGGACCGGATCGGCGTAAGGGATTCAACCTCAAGTTCGATGTCGATTTTTCGACGCGATAAATTGTCTACAATGACAATGTCATGGCCGAGATTCGATAGATGCAAGCTCGTTGGCCATCCGCAAAATCCGTCGCCGCCAATCACTAAAATTTTCATATTCGTCTCCGACCGTGGGCTCCCGATTTTACAAAGACGATATGGCGCGTCTACAGGCCGGGTAGCAAGAACGCGGGTTGATAAAGCGCCACAGGCTGATCGCGCAACCCCATTGAGGATTTATTGGTATTCAGGGCTCAAAGGCCCCCGGCTCGGCGATTGTGGCATATCGGGTTGGCTGGCGCCCGGCTGGGATGCTGATTCGCGAATGAGCAGAATGGTGCGATGCGAATTCGCCGGCAGCGTGTCTGGGTATCGAGGGCTTGGACGCGCGTCGGGGGCCGCCAACTCCGCCGAACAGCTATCGTGCGTGGCATCTGGGTGGTCGCCTACGATAAAACCGACCGATAATATTCGTAAGTCTGCCGGATCGCCTCATCGAATGGCGTCAATCCGTCGCCCAGCAAGACGCGAATGTCCGCCGGCGACGCAATCACATCCCGCGGCTCTGTGGCCAAAAGGTCCGCCGCCTCGATTTGCTTGTAGTTCAGCGATTTGCCGGATGATTTTTCGATGGCGTGTACAGCATCCATCAATGACACCGATGCGCCGCTGCCGAGCATGTTGACCGGTTCGGTTGGTTGGCCACAACGAGCGCGCTCCGCAAGTGTTGCGATCCCGAAGCCGACATCGCCGGCATAGATGAAATCCCGCGTTTGGCGCCCGTCGCCATTGAGCGTGACCGTGTCGCCTGTAATGACGGCGCGTGTAAACGCGTGAATGGCGCTTTTCTTATTGTCGGAAAACCGTCCGAATACGTTGGTCATGCGAATAATTGAAAACGCGCCGCCACGCATGGTCACGAGTTTTTCAAGGACCATTTCTTCCGCCGCTTTTGTGGCGCCGTAGAAATTCTTCGGGCAATAGGCGGAATTTACGGTGATCTCAAAGGAGCCGTCGAAGAGCGCGCCGGCCGTCGAAATCAGTATGAAATGATCACCGGGGCGTAAATTTTGCAGAACAAACCGCGCCGGCTCGCTGATATTTGCTTCGATAAAATCGAGCGGCCGGTCTTTTGATTCTGCGACGCGTGTTTCGCCAGCGAGAAAAACGAATGTCCGCGCGCCGTCGCCTAGACCTTCCAGGAAAGCGGTGGCTTCAGCTGCCTGGTAAGGCCCAATATGGCGCTCAACGTCGAGTTGATCGTGCCCGGGGCACGCGTTGGACAAATCGTCGATGACGATGGGTGTGAACGCCGCAAATTTCTTGTCGGCGCGCTGAATGTCCAGGATGTTGCGGCCGACGAAGCCAAAACCGCCAATAAGGATGAGAGCGTGGGCCATCTTATGACTTTGCGTTGCCTTCATGCTTTTGAAAACTGACGGTGGTCCGCCGTTCACATTGTTTGGTGCTTCGCTTCCATATATGGGGGGAGGTGGCTCGTGCAACGGCTATTCATGGAAGAACGCCAACTTGAGAGGTCCGGCATAAAACCTCAAAAAAGGGGCATGAAACCGGCGAATTATGCTGCTTGCGCCAAGGGTGCGGCGTGAAAAATTAGGTGTTTCGGGTTCAAAAATTGACAAATCGGCGCAAGACAGCGCCGTATCATCAGGTGCGGCGATTGCGCAGCATGACCGCAGCCATGGGTTAAGCGATATGATTGAACAGACGGAAAGCGAACTGCTCGGATAAGGAACTGCGGAATGTGGGCGACCTACAATCAACTGAAGACTGACCGGTGAGCGAAACGTCGGCTTCAATTCCCTCCGGCAAAGCGCTCGGCGGATTGTATCATGGCGTCGCGCGATACCGCGGCGCTGTTGAGCTTGGCTGGTACGACTTTATTGCGCGGTTTAGACTATCGCTGATTGGGCCGTTCTGGTCACCCATTCAGATGGCGCTTTTCGTGGCGGTCATCGTCCTCATCCTCAAAAATGGTCTTGGTGGAGGCACCAACTACGCGCTTTATGTTGTGTTAGGATATTACGCTTGGGATTTTCTATCGTCCGCGCTCAGTGAAGGCGCGACACACTTTACCGCGCAAGCAAGCCTCATCAAGAATACGCCCGTCAATATTTCGTACATTACGGTGCGAAAACTTTCGTTCCTGTTTTGTCGAAGCGCCATGAATGCGCCGATCCCGTTAATAGCAATTTTTCTGTACGGCGGCATCGTAAATATAAACACTGCGATGCTGCTGCCGGCTGTAATTTTATACGCGTTTTTCATGTTCAGCGCCTTGACGGTATTTGGGGTCATTGGCGCTTATTTCCGCGATTTTCATCATGTCATGCCGACGATTTCTCGATTTCTGTTCTTCACGACGCCAATTATCTGGCAGGGCGACGCGGGCGTTCGAAAAGTGATCTCGCTATACAACCCGTTTTCTTACTTCATCGAATTGGCGCGGGCGCCGTTAAACGGTGAAATCGCGTCGGCTGATGCGTGGATTGTTGTAAGTGTGCTGTCGCTTGGCGGGTTCGCCATTGCTCTGTGGGTGCAATCAAGGTTTCGTTCGCGGCTTATCTACCGATTGTGATACGGAACATGACGTCAAAGACAGCGCCAAGAGCAGCATAGATCACCGATGAATCACGTTACTCTCAACTCCGTTAAACTCCATTTGCCTGTGGGCGACGGCTCATTGCGCGATCTTTTTACGCCGCGCCGGGTTTTTGGCGACGATTCGCGTATCGCTGACGGCGGCGGCGGGCGCTATTGCAAGGCGCTTGACGGGCTGACGCTTGAAATCAAGGCCGGCGAACAAATCGGCCTGATGGGCGTTAATGGCGCTGGCAAGTCGTCGTTGTTGCGCGTTCTCGCGGGGATATATCAGCCGACCAGCGGATCAATCGATATTGCTGGCCGCGTATCGACACTCTTTGCGCCTAATATCGGTATGAACGACAATGCGAGCGGGTACGAAAACATCTATATTTCCGCGCGTACGCTTGGCATGTCGCGCACACAAATCGCCGCGCAAAGAGACGATATCATTCGCTTCGCCGATTTAGGCGAATTCATCAATATGCCAATGCGAACATACTCGGCCGGGATGAAAATGCGGCTCGGCTTTGCGATTGCGACTGCGATCGAACCGGAAATTCTCCTTATCGACGAAGTCTTCGGCGCCGGCGATGCAGCGTTTCGCGAGCGTGCAAAAGATCGAATGTCCGAACTGATGAAGCGCGCTGGCATATTGGTGATGGCGACACATTCTGAAGGCGTCATGCGTGATTTGTGCAGCCGCGTTATCTGGCTTGAAAACGGACGGTTGAAATTTGACGGCGGCGTCGATGAAGCAATGCAGGCGTTTAAAGAAGAGACCAAGCGTCAACAAGCACAAGTACGACAGGAAAACCGTCGCGCTGCAGTCTCTGCGAATAACAACGCATGAGTGCAGTGTTCGCGATTTCGGTTCCGATCGGCGCGTGGCATCCGTTTCTGCCCGAATGTCTGGAAAGCCTCTGCGCGCAAGGGCCGTTAGCGGAAGTCGCCGCACTCGATGCATCCGGCGATGCGCGGGTCGCCGCAACCCTCGATCAATTTAATGACAGGCTGGCTTATCGGCGAACCGGGCCGGACGCTGGTCAGTCAGATGCGATCATCGAGGGATGGGCCAATTTGTCAGCGCCGTTCCTGGGATGGTTGAATGCCGACGATGCGCTCTATCCCGGCGCGTTGGACAAGGTTTCAAAGCGGCTCACTGACGAACCTGCTGTCGATGTTCTATACGGTGACAGCACTATCGTTGACGATGGAGCCGCCTATTGCGGTTTTCACTGGGCCGTAAAGCCGCCGAGCGAACGGCTATTGCGCGATTGCATAATTTCTCAACCGTCCTGTTTTTTTCGGCGCGCTGCGGTCGACGCCATCGGCGGTTTGAACCGCGACCTTCATTACACGATGGACTGGGATCTATGGGTGCGGTTATGGCGGGATGGCGCTCGCTTTGATTTTATAGATGCGGTGCTGTCGCGCGTTCTGTGGAGTGGCGACGCAAAGACGGGCGGGTTCAACGCAGCAAGGCGCAGCGAATTGGAGCGCATCATCGGCGGCAATCAACAGATGATCGAAAAGGTGAAAGCCCGGATCGGCTTTGCGCTTCATTATGCTCTTGAATACCGTGCGCCGAAATCGGTGTCGCGTGTCATTCGGCGACGAAACGCCAATCACGGCCGCATCATCAATGGGATTGATCGGGCCGGCGGTGTGCAGGGAAGCGCGCAGTTGCCGTTGGTTTTCTATGGTGAGCGTGGCGTAAACAGCCTGGCGCTTACAGTCTCAAATGGCGCGGCCGGGAAAGTGTCTATAGGCGATGCGTCTACGACCTATTCAGGCGGGCAAAACGTCATCACGTTGGATCAGCCTATAAAAAAAGGCGGGGTCGCAACGGTAGAATTCACGCCGGCGTCGCCGACATTCTTCCTCGCCGCTGAATGGCTGTAGCGTCGCCAGTATTTGTGAGGAACATTGGCGTTGCGCCGCCGCTGCGTTAATAACATTGCCGCTAACTGTTCGACCTCTTGGATGAGATTATTCTGACATGGCGCCGCCTGTAATCATTCTCGGCATGCATCGCAGCGGGACAAGCTGCCTGACCGGCTGCCTTGAAGAGGCAGGGTTGTATCTCGGCGAGGTCAATCAAAAAGCAAAGTGCAACGACAAAGGCACCCGCGAAAATCTCGCTTTCATGGAACTCAACGACGACGTTCTGGCGGCCAATGGCGCCGGCTGGGATAATCCACCGGCCGCAATCGTGCGATGGTCAGACGATCATCATGCGCAGCGCAACACACTGGTCGATGAATATTCAGATACGACCGCGTGGGGCTTTAAGGACCCGCGGACGGTGCTCACCGCGAACGGTTGGCTGGACGCATTGCCCGATGCACGGCTTGTCGCAACGTTTCGTGATCCGTATGCCGTTGCGCAGTCTCTCCACGCTCGCAACGGCTTCGAAGTCGAAAAAGGCTTAGCGCTATGGCGCGTTTACAATGAATGCCTGTTAGCGTTGTGTGAGAAAACTGACATTGCGGTGATCAACTACGATTGGTCGGTTGATCAATATCGCCGCGCGCTTGCGGGGATCTGCCGCGCGGCCGATTTAAAAATACCGCCTGATGGTTTCGCGTTCTTCGAAGAAAGAATGCGGCGCAACGTTCCCAAACCCCATCTCGAACTCCCCGACGCGTTGAGAGCCATTCATCGAAAACTCAGATACCAGGCAAGGCGAACGTCCAGGCAGTGGAACAGCGTAGCATCGACGAACGCAAAACCGCTCACGGCGCACTCGGTCCGGCTTTTTCCCAGGAACCAGGGCGCCGATAAATACCAGGTTTCCGGTGCCGCTGCACGATGTGACTGGGTGCTCTTGAGTGATCTGAAGTCGCCTCACGTCGCGTTACGAAGAAACTGCAATACGCAAACGCCGCGTCATATTTTTATATCCATGCGGTCGCCGTTCTCGGCGTTGACCCATTTCGAAAAAGAAATTCTGCCGCAACTGAACGCGAAATTTGTCCTTGTTTCCGGATCGGAAGACGCCACAATACCGCATCAGACCGATAAGCGCTGGCGCCGGTTTAACGAAGGTGAGCGCGCAACGATTTCGCGTATCCTCGAACACCCCAAGATGTTGCACTGGTTCGCTGAAAATCTGGACGATGATAGCGATGCGCGGTTTTCGCCGCTGCCCACCGGATTGGTGCGCGAGGACGGGCGCGCCGACGCGGCCTTTATCGCGCCGTTGCCGCCACCGCTTCATGAGCGGCCGCTACGGATATTTTGTGCGCACCGATTGCGGGCCGGCCCGCAATGGGAAACGCGAAGGAACGTCAGCCGATTTGCGCAAAGCGAATGGGCGCATTGGACAACATTTGCCGATGCCGCGCTCAGCGAGGACGAATATTTTGAGAATGTTGAACGCCATGCGTTCGTTTTGTGTGTCGAGGGCGGCGGTCTCGATCCGTCGCCAAAAGCGTGGCAGGCGATCCTGCATGGAGCGATTCCGATCATTCGCCGAAGTCCGGTATCGAAAGCGTATGAAGACCTTCCGGTCGCTATCGTCGACGACTGGCGCGCAGATGCGATCAACGAAGAAAAGCTGCGGGCGTGGCTTGAAACTCACCGCGCGGCCTTTGATGTCCCGTCCGGACGTCGCCAGACGCTTCATCGCCTAAGCGCTGATTACTGGTGGGCAAAGATAGAGGCGCGGGCGAGGCGCGATTACTGATCTTCGGCGCTGCCGTATTTATGGCTCGCTGGTCGTTTCTTTCACGGCGCGAAGGTCTGCGCGGCGACGCAGAAGTGCGAATGGCGACCATGTAATAGCCGCGAAAATGGACGCGACCGAGGCGCGGCGGCTTGCCTGAATATTTTTACGGGCTTTCCATTGTTGTGGTGCGCCGGCCAGCGCGTCGCGCATGGCGCGAATAAATACACCGCCGCGTCCGTTGAGCGTATTTTGCACGAGCAGGTATAAATTCACGCACAAATGATACGGTAACGCCAACAGGAATATCGGCGCCGGCGTATTGCGGATGAATGTCCATATCCGGTTCCGGTGGCCGTGATAAATAGAAAATTCGCTGTGACGACCAGTTACGCCAGAGCCTTCGTGCAACACGCGCGCATTCTGAAGTTGCAGCGCCCGCCCGCCGCTGAGACGAAGGCGATACCCAAGGTCGATATCTTCGCAGTAACAAAAAAAACTTTCTTCAAATCCGCCAAGCGCGTCAAATGTAGTTTTTCGAAAAACCGAAGCAGCTGCGCACGGAGAAAAACATTCACCATCCGGCGGCGCCGCCTCGACGGGCCAGCCGAAATGACCGCGATATGGCGTTCCGCTGCCGTGAAAAACATCGCCTGCGCCGTCCAGCCTCTCGGGGTGATTGGCGTCAATCTGCAATGATCCGAACGCGTCATATTGTGGGCGCTTCAGGATCGCCGCCTCTATTTCCGACAGCCAGTCGGGGAGCGGATAAGCGTCCGGGTTCAAGAACGCCAGCCAATCGCCAGATGCTTTCGTGGCTGCACGGTTGTTCGCGACGGCAAAGCCGAGATTCTTGCCCGCATCTATCAGGGTGGCGGAGAGTTGCATTTCCCTGACTGCCTGATGGGATGCATCGCGCGACCCGTTGTCGACGACGATGATTTCGTCCGCCGGTCTCGTTTGTGCTGCGAGCGACGCGAGACAACGGCGAAGACGATCGCCGGAATTGTAATTGACGATAATAACGGTGATGCGCGCAGGTCGCGTTGATGGCTGGGAAGACATGTCTAAGTCGACCGGTAGGTTCGGGGCGGTTTTTGCATCCTGCGCCGCAACTCAACCAATGCCGGAATTGAAGGGCGCGGTCGGTCGCCAGCCCAACGCGCGCACCGTAAATTCTGCGCGGCGCCCGTCCTCGTAAACGAGGACGGCGTCGATATCGTACAGTTGCAGCAAGAAACGCCCCGGCGCGCCGCCTTGATCAAGCGCCGGGCGTTCCTCCGAAACGGGGCGAGCCGTCCAGGAAAGCGTCGCGGCGCCAATTTTTTCCGACCCTTCGCCAGTTTTCGCAGGGTTCATGACGCGAAAATATGACAACGCGCTCGTCATGTCCTTGACGTTTGTCTCAGCCCGTTCGATGGCGACAACGGTTCGCGTCAGTTGCCCTTGCAGCGCGAGCAGTGGGAGAAACGCCGCCGCAATGAGGGCGACGGCGACAAGGGATTCCAGCAGGGAAAAGCCGGACTGTGAGGCTTGCGTCTTTGAGGCTTTTCGCTTTGCGCCCGCCATCATTTATTAAAAGTCGCGAGGGCGCAGGGTTTTCAGATTGTTTTCCTGAAGCGTGCGATCGATCTCGCTTTTGTATTTGTTGGCGAATGCTGAACGGTCCGACTGGCCACGCACAACGTAAGCTTTGATCAGGATAACAAGTTCTGTCCGGTCCACGCTTGTCGAATTGGTAGAAAACAAGGCGCCAAGCACAGGCACGTCCTTGAGGAAGGGCACGCCGCTATTGTCGCGCGAGATGTTATCCTGAATGAGCCCGCCGATCACGGCTGTGCCGCCGTCTTCAAGAGACAGAAGTGTTGATACGCTGGTGTTGTTGAAGATCGGGCTACCGGCGACGCCGGTCGTCGGCAATGTGGACGAAATTTCCTGGCTAATTGTCAGATCAATGCGGTCGTCGCTGAAAACAATTGGTTGGATCTGCAAAATGATGCCGGTCGACCGATATTGGACTTCCTGAAGGATTGCGCCGCCGCCGCCGCCGGCATCCGTTGTCGCTTGGGAAGAAAGAAACGGAACTTCCGTGCCGACCTGAACCGACGCTGAAGCGCCGGACCGGGCGAGGAGGCGCGGTGTTGAGAGAACGTTGACCTGATTATTCTGGGCGAACGCATCAATGGCGACGCGAACGTCTGGCGACAACACACCAAAGGCGACGCCGCCAGGGCCAAAGCCTCCACTCGATGCAATGCCGGAAATCCCAGAGGCTGCGTCCGTGCCGGGCGCAAAAGTGCTGTTG
>JAJFFU010000094.1 GCA_021776465.1 Parvularculaceae bacterium | reverse complement strand
GCGCCTGAAAAAAGGCGCAGTGCGCCTCGATGACGAAGCGCTCGGCGGGCTTCAAAAACACGCGCCGCTGGTCAGCGGTCCCGCCAATATCGATGGCGGGCTCGGCCTGTCCGTGTCATTTGGCACGGGCGACCTCATCGGGTGGCGCGCGCGCCGCCATTCCGCGTTGATCGATGTCGACAAAAAAGACGCGCTTGATGCGCTGGACTATTTCGAGCCGCTGACAAAACAGAAGCAGGGACTGCTCATCCTCGATCCGGACGAGTTCTACATTCTGGTATCCAAGGAACGCCTCGTCATACCGCCAGACTACGCCGCCGAGATGACGCCGATCAGCCCTGGGCTCGGCGAGTTTCGTGTCCACTATGCGGGGTTCTTTGATCCGGGTTTCGGCTGGTCCGCGGCCGGTGATGTGGGCAGCCGCGCCGTGCTCGAAGTCCGCTCGCGTGAAACACCGTTTGTGCTTGAGGATGGCCAGCTCGTCGCGCGGCTTGTTTATGAGAAAATGGCGGCCCGCCCGACCCGCCTTTACGGCGAAGACATCGGTTCAAACTATCAGGGCCAGGCGCTGAAATTGTCGAAGCACTTTCGCTGAGGCCGCGAGTTAAAAAAAAGGGCGACCCGAAGGCCGCCCTTTGATTTTACGCAACTGATAGTCTTCAGCGAATGAACGCCGGGCGATTACATCATGCCGCCCATGCCGCCCATTCCGCCCATGCCGCCCATGTCAGGCATGCCGCCACCGCCGCCGCCGTCTTTTTTCGGCGCTTCAGCGACCATGGCTTCGGTTGTGATCAGGAGGGCGGCGACAGAAGCCGCGTCCTGAAGAGCGTGACGAACGACTTTCGCCGGGTCGACGATGCCGGCCTTGATCAGGTCGACATATTCGTCTGTTTGCGCATTAAATCCAAAATGCGGATTGTCTTGCTCAAGGAGTTTGCCAACAACGATAGAGCCTTCGCCGCCAGAGTTTTGAACGATCTGACGGATCGGCGCTTGCAACGCTTTGCGGACGATATTGACGCCAGCAGTCTGGTCGGCGTTTTCTCCTTCGAGACCTTTGAGCGCGCGCGAAGCGTATAGAAGCGCCGCGCCGCCGCCCGGTACGATGCCTTCTTCGACAGCCGCACGGGTTGCGTTGAGCGCGTCATCGACGCGGTCTTTTTTCTCTTTCACTTCGACTTCGGTCGCGCCGCCGACTTTGATCACCGCAACACCGCCGGCGAGTTTCGCCAGACGTTCCTGCAGTTTTTCGCGATCATAATCGGACGTCGTGTCTTCGATCTGGCGGCGGATCTGGCCGGTGCGGCCTTCAATGTCGCCTTTGTCGCCAGCGCCGTCGATGATCGTTGTATCATCTTTGTTGATGGAGACTTTTTTCGCCGTGCCGAGCATGTCGAGCGTGACGTTTTCGAGCTTGATGCCCAGATCTTCAGAGATGACCTGACCGCCCGTGAGGACAGCAATGTCTTCGAGCATCGCTTTGCGGCGATCGCCGAAGCCTGGCGCTTTTACCGCTGCGATTTTCAGGCCGCCGCGCAATTTGT
This sequence comes from Parvularculaceae bacterium, assembly GCA_021776465.1. Lineage (GTDB taxonomy): Bacteria > Pseudomonadota > Alphaproteobacteria > Caulobacterales > Parvularculaceae > Hyphococcus. The sequence continues at coordinate 5,279 of JAJFFU010000094.1, read as the reverse complement.
TGACCACGAGGGTCGCCAGCGCTTCGCCTTCAACGTCTTCTGCGATGATGAGCAGCGGGCGCGAAGACTGAACAACAGCTTCGAGCAGCGGCAGCATGGATTGCAGATTGCCGAGTTTTTTCTCGTGCAGCAGAATGTACGGATCTTCGAGGTCCGCAATCATTTTGTCTGCATTGGTGATGAAATACGGCGACAGGTAACCGCGGTCGAACTGCATGCCTTCAACGACATCGAGTTCGGTTTCGAGCGACTTGGCTTCTTCAACCGTGATGACGCCTTCATTGCCGACTTTGTCCATGGCTTTGGCGATCATGTCGCCAATTTCTTTTTCGCCATTGGATGAGATCGTGCCAACCTGCGCGATTTCTTCAGAGGACGCGATTTTCGTCGAGCGCTCTTTAATGTCCGCAACGACTTTGGTCACGGCCAGTTCGATGCCGCGCTTGAGGTCCATGGGGTTCATGCCGGCGGCAACCGATTTCGCGCCTTCGCGAACGATCGCCTGAGCGAGAACGGTTGCCGTCGTCGTGCCGTCGCCGGCTTCGTCGTTGGTTTTCGACGCGACTTCGCGCACCATCTGGGCGCCCATGTTTTCGAACTTGTCTTCAAGTTCGATTTCCTTGGCGACCGATACGCCGTCTTTCGTGACGCGCGGCGCGCCGAACGATTTGTCGATGACGACATTGCGGCCTTTGGGGCCTAGCGTAACCTTCACCGCATTGGCGAGGATATCGACGCCGCGCAGCATTTTTTCGCGCGCTTCGACATCGAATTTGACTTCTTTAGCAGCCATTGATGTGTCTCCTGAATACTGTTTTTAGGTGTTAGTCGATGATCCCGAGAATGTCGGACTCTTTCATGATGAGGAGTTCCTCATTGTCGACTTTGACTTCCGAGCCCGACCATTTGCCGAACAGGATGCGGTCGCCGGATTTGACATCGAGGGGCGTAATGTCGCCGGACTCGTTGCGTGCGCCAGTCCCAATGGCGACAACTTCGCCTTGCTGGGGTTTTTCTTTGGCGGTGTCTGGGATGATGATCCCGCCTGCGGTCTTCTCATCTTCTTCGATGCGACGGACCAGCACGCGGTCGTGAAGTGGCCGAAATGCCATTATGTGCGTCTCCTTGACTGAAAACGTCAGTTAAAACAATAGGTTAAACTTATAGCGGTGAGCTATTCACTCACGCTAGCACTCATAGTCGGCGAGTGCTAGTCGGGCATTTAGGAGCCGCGAGGGGCTCCGTCAAGCGGTCGCCGGTGCAAAATGCGATGGGCCGCCCGACAATCTGATGTGCCGGATGAGGGCTGGGGAAAACTGGACATAACGTATTCGTCATGGTCGGTCGCAAAATTGCGCTGGAAAGCGCACAAGTTCTGCCGCAATTACACGTTTTTAATCCGTGACGAAGCGCGATAGGCCGTATTGGCCGTTATTACTGACGTGTTGGCGGGCCGGCCGCCTTTTTGCCGGCGAAGAGTTTATCAAGGGCGCATGCCGTTACTCGGGGCGCATGAATGAGGAGCGAGAGAAATGCGGACAGCAATTATTTTGGGGGCCATTGCGGCATTCGCCGTCGGCTGCACGACGAACCCTTACACCGGTGAACGACGCGCCAGTCGCGCGGTCACTTCGGGCGCAGGCGGCGCAGCGGCGGGCGCGGCGGCTGGCGCCATTGGCGGCGCGATCGCCGGACGTCCGGGCCGGGGCGCAGCGATTGGCGCCGCAGCAGGCGCGCTGATCGGCGGCGGCATCGGCGTTTATCAGGACCAGCAACAAGCAAAACTGCGCGAACGGTTGTTGAACGCCGGCGTTCAGGTTGAGCGTGATGGCGACAATATTTATCTCATCATGCCGTCGGATGTGACGTTTGCGGTCAATCAGTCGGACATCAAGCCCGGCTTCTATCAGACCCTGAACGCTGTTGCCGAAGTTTTTGACGAATTCGATAAGACTTACATCACTGTTGCAGGCCACGCCGATTCTACGGGTCCGGAGCAATACAACATGCAGCTGTCGCAACAGCGTGCGTTGTCTGTCACCAATTACCTGGCGGCGCAGGGCGTTTCACCAAGCCGGTTGTCGTCAGTCGGGTTTGGCGAAAGCCGTCCGATTGCGGACAATGGGACCCCAGCTGGACAGGCCGCGAACCGCCGCGTGGAGATCACCATCGATCCGGTGGACGCGCAGTTCTAAACCGCGTCAAAACGTAAAAACTGAAAACCGCCGGGCGATTGTCCGGCGGTTTTTTTTATGTCGCCGGCGCGTCGTCGCGCCAGAGAGGCTCGCTCGGTCCGCTTTCGGCCATGTTGGCGGCGACCGTGTTGCGGCCGAAGAAAATGCCGTCATTGGTCTGCGCCTGCGCGCTGTAGGTCGGGTCCTGCATCAGCGTGTCGTGTAACTCGTTCAGGCGGTAAAAAGGAACGCCGGCGTAAAGGTGATGGACCAGGTGCATGCCGAGATGATGCGGCGTCCACAATCCTTGCTCGAACCGATGACGGTATTGAATATTGCGAACGCCCTGAAAGAACGTCGTGTGCTCCAGCGCAAAATGTTCGGCGACCGATCGGACGCGCGCCATGAACGTCAGCACAAGCAGCGCCGGCGCCATCCACAGCAGGAAAAATTCCAGCCACAAGCCAAAATATGTCAGTGCGCCAATTAAAATCACATAGCTGGCGAGGCGGGTGCGAACGATCCATTTGGCGAGACCGCCTGTTTTCGCCAATGGCGCGGCGCCTTTGTCTTTGATCTCGCCATAGGCCTTGATCTGATAGACGATGGATCGCAGCCAGAACCGCGGCCAGTAAAGCAGCGATTTGTCCTTGCGCGGAAATTCCCACCACGCCCGTTCTTCGGGGTCTTTCAGCTTCCGGGCCCAGTCCGGGTCCTTCGGCTCGTTCATCCATTTGTGATGGGCGAGGTGGTTTCGCCGGTATGATTGCATCGAATAAAACACCGGCCCGCCGCACAGGACTTCGCCGACAAGCTCGTTCAGCCACCGTTGCCGATAAGCGAGGCTGTGGGTCGCATCATGCATCAGGACGAGGAGTGCGTGTTGCCGTGAGGCAATGATGATCCATAAAACCGGCAAGCTGAACCAGAGCCACGCCGACCCGGCGAGCGCCCAGGCGCCAGCGGCAAGTGCGATCGCGATGATGGCGTAATCGCCGAGCAGCGCCAGCGTAAAACGCCAGGGCTGCAATTGCTGAAACGCACTCAGATTTGCAGGCGAGTTAATAAGGTTATTCATCAGAATGCCGATTAATATATGTCTATACGAATTATTAATGGCCAAAGATGGCGCTGTCCAGCGCTGTCCATGACCGAAACTGGCGTGTTTTAATCGGTTTGAAAGGGAGTGGCCTTAAGAAGAGTGACGAAACATGTGGCGCGACGGCGGGTGAGCCGGGAAGAACGCGGAAACGGGGCGTTTCTATGCATTTGCGACAGCGAACTTCCAGATACAGCACCGCCGTGCTCTTCCTTGCGGGAATCAACGGAATTTTGCTGCTTGTTGCAATCGTTAATTCGAATTTCCAGCCCGACTTTGAAATCTGGCTTGGCGCAGCGCTGATCGCCTCGTTGATATTGCATGCACGGGCCGGCTTTGCGCTCAGCCTTGCGCAGCGCGAAATCGACATGCTGACGAGCCAGACCAAAAAACTGCCGCAGGAAAAACAGCGCACCAAGGCCGCCACGGCGCCAAAAATCGAGTTGTCCGCCGTTGACGCCGCCTCGGCCGACGACGCTGCTATATTGGAAAAGGTGAAGTCCGCCGTCGAGAGCGAGCGCTTCGAATTATATCTTCAACCGATCGTATCGCTGCCGCAGCGCAAGATCCGGTTTTTTGAATCCTTCTCGCGCTTGCGCAATCCTGATGGCTCAATCCTGCGTCCGGCGACATATCTTGACGCTGCGGAACGCGCCAACAGAATCGGCGCAATCGACAACCTCATTTTGTTGCGCGCTGTGCAGGCGCTGCGCAATCTTGATGCGGAGAACCAGCACTATCAGATCTTCTGTAACATATCGCCGGCGACGATTTTCGACGAAGACTTCTTTTCACGGTTTACCGATTATCTGGACGCCAATGCTGACCTCGCCTCGCGGATCGTGTTCGAATTCACGTACCCGGCCGTTGAAATGATGTGCGGCACAGTCGAAACAAATCTCGATGCGATCGCAAAGCGCGGTTACAAGTTTTCGGTTGATCATGTTCGCCGCTTTGATCTGAACTGGAAGAAACTCAAAGAGCGCAATTTCCGTTATATGAAATGCTCAAGCGCGTTGCTGATGGCGGAAACAAGCGGCGACGAGCAGGCGCGGATGCGCGTCAAATCATTCCGCGAGCGATTGCGTGAAAACGACATCGATCTCGTTGTCGAAAAAGTCGAATTTGAATCCCACATGCCGGAAATTCTGACGCTCGGCATTGATTACGGCCAGGGCGATTTGTTTGGCGCCCCGCGCCCGTCGCCGTTTTACCTGAACCCGGGCCTGAAGCTCGCTGCGGCGTCCTGATCGCTTTCCTGTCTTGACCGTGGTGCAGCGCGCGCCGTAACGCTTCGCCCTATGGCGGACTTTCGGTTTATCGACGGGCTCTCGGAAATCGCGGGCGATTACGACGCAATCTTATGTGACGCCTGGGGTGTCATTCATAATGGCAAAAATTTACTGCCCGGCGCCGCTGACGCCATGGTGCGTTTTCGTGAAAGCCGCGGCCCCATCATCATTCTGACGAATGCGCCGCGACCGTCCTCGGTCATTCCCGCACAACTCGAAAAACTCGAACTGCCGCGCGCCGCATGGGACGCCGTCATCACGTCCGGGGATTCCACCCGCGCCGAAATCGAACGCTTCCTGCCAAAGCCGGCCTTTCGCATCGGGCCGCGTTTCGACGATCCGTTGTTTGAAGGCATGGGCGTTGATTTCGTTGCGCTGGAAGATGCGGCGTTTATCGTCTGCACCGGCCTTAATGACGGGTTCACTGATGCGCCTGACGAATACCGCGAGATGTTGCAGTCTGCCGCCAAGCGGGGTCTGCCCATGGTCTGCGCCAATCCTGACATTCAGGTGAACTGGGGCGGACGGTTGATGTGGTGCGCCGGCGCGCTGGCGCAGATTTATGAATCGTTTGGCGGCGATGTCGTCTATGGCGGCAAGCCTTATCCAGCGATTTATCGTCTGGCCCTTGCAGCGGTCGAAAATGCGCGCGGGCCCGGCGCATCGCCGCCGCGGCTGCTTGCTGTCGGGGACGGCCTGCACACCGATATATTA
>JAJFFU010000093.1 GCA_021776465.1 Parvularculaceae bacterium | reverse complement strand
AAGCCGAATTCCGCAATGGATTCCGGCCCGTCGGCGCAGCATAATCAGGCCCAAAGGAGGCCCGCTCGATGTACGCTCAGGAAGTGAAGTCCACCGGCCAAGGTATTAAATCTCTTGAAGAAATGGAGCCCGATGAGCGCGCCTTTCAGGAGAAGATCAACGCCGATATCAAGATAGAACCGAAGGAGTGGATGCCGGAGGGCTACCGCAAAACGCTGGTCCGTCAGATCTCCCAGCACGCCCATTCGGAAATTGTTGGCCAGCTCCCGGAGGGAAATTGGATCAGCCGCGCGCCGACGCTCGACCGAAAGGCGATCCTTCTTGCCAAAGTGCAAGATGAAGCGGGGCACGGGCTTTACCTTTACTGCGCGGCGGAGACGCTGGGCGTCAGCCGCGATCAGATGACGGAGCAATTGCTTTCGGGCAAAGCGAAATATTCGTCGATCTTCAATTACCCGACGTTGAGCTGGGCCGATATCGGGGCCATCGGTTGGCTTGTCGACGGCGCCGCGATCATGAACCAGGTGCCGCTTCAGCGCTGCTCCTACGGGCCCTATTCGAGGGCGATGATCCGGGTCTGCAAGGAAGAGAGTTTCCACCAGCGTCAGGGCTACGACATCATGATGAAGCTATGCGCTGGAACGATTGAGCAAAAAGAGATGGCGCAGGACGCGCTGAACCGTTGGTGGCAGCCTTCCCTCATGATGTTTGGCCCGCCCGACGGCGATTCCGTGCACTCGGCCCAGTCCATGGCGTGGGGCATCAAGCAGAATACGAACGATGAGCTTCGTCAGAAATTCGTCGATGAAACCGTTCCGCAAGCGGAGTATATCGGCCTCACCGCGCCAGACCCGGACTTGATATGGAACGACGAGAAAAAAGGCTACGACTTCGGTGAACTCAACTGGGATGAGTTTTACGAAGTGCTGAAAGGCAATGGCCCGTGCAACAAGGAACGTCTTGGCGCCCGGCAAAAGGCGTGGACTGACGGCGAATGGTTCCGCGATGGATTGATGGCTCACGCCAAAAAGCGCGAAGCACGAAAAATGGCGGCGGAATAGGGGTGGCGTGATGAAACAGCATCTTGCGCAACTCAACATTGGCCGCGCTAACTACGATAATGACGATCCGCTCTTCGCGGGCTTTATCGATAATCTGGACAAGGTGAACGGTGTTGCAGATCGCAGCAAAGGGTTTGTTTGGCGGCTCCAGGACGACGCGGGCGAGCAGACAATAACGCCCACAGATGATCCTCGCTTATTGGTAAACCTTTCCGTGTGGGAAACAGCTGAAGACCTTGAGCACTTCGTCTTCAATACAATTCACAAACGCATCTATGATGGTCGCGCTGCATGGTTTCCACAAATGGAAGAGGCGCATTTCGTGATGTGGTGGGTGCCCGTCGGGCATATTCCTACAGTCAATGAAGCGTTCGAACGTCTTGAGCAACTCCGCGCCGAGGGCCCAACCGATGATGCATTCGGATGGGAGCGGCTTGAGAAACTGAAACTCTGGATGACAAAACAATGTGCGTGAGGGTGCGATGACAAACGAATGGCCGCTTTGGGAAGTCTTTATCCGCGGGCAGCACGGGCTTTCCCATCGCCATGTGGGATCGCTGCATGCGCCGGACGCAGAAATCGCGATAAAGAACGCGCGCGACGTATATACGCGACGCAATGAAGGCGTATCGATCTGGGTTGTGCCGTCGAAAGACATTGCGGCATCGGCGCCGGGCGATAAAGAACCGCTCTACGAACCGTCCAATTCCAAAGTCTACCGCCATCCGACCTTTTTCGACATTCCCGACGAAGTGGGGCACATGTAATGGCCGGCGAAGCTGATGGCCTTGTGCGCGAACTCGCGCTTCGCATGGGCGACAATACGTTGATCCTCGGCCAGCGCGTATCGGCGTGGTGCGGCCATGCGCCCATCCTTGAAGAAGACATTGCACTCGCCAATGTGGCGCTCGATTTGATCGGGCAGACGAAGCTCTGGCTTGGCCTGGCCGCTGACCTCGGGGCCGGAAAGAACGCCGACGATGTTGCATTCCTGCGCGATGCGCGTGCTTTTCGAAACTGTCTGCTTGTTGAACAACCCAATGGCGACTACGGCCAAACGCTAATGCGCCAGTTTCTGTTCGACGCGTGGCACTATCCGATGTTGAATGGACTCAAAGAATGCGCCGACGTTCGCATCGCGGAAATCGCAGAGAAATCTGCGAAAGAGGCGGCCTACCATCGTGAACGGTCGACTGATCTGATCATCCGCCTAGGCGACGGGTCGGACGAAAGTCACGCCCGCATGCAAGACGCGCTCGATGCGCTATTCCCCTTCGCCGGGGAACTGACGGCGCCGGACGAAACCGATGACGCGCTGGCGGCGGCGGGGCTCGCGCCCGACCTCAATGCGCTTCGGGATCAGGTTGACGGTTTTGTGGCGCGCTCTCTCAGCGAGGCGACACTGACCGCGCCGGAAACGGCGGTGCGCAAAGGCGGCAAGGCGGGACTTCATTCCGAAGAAATGGGGTTCATTCTTACTGACATGCAATGGCTGCAACTGGCTTATCCGGGGGCGACATGGTGATGGCGTTGCTCGTGAAACCGACTGTGGATGAGGTTTGGCGCTGGCTCGAAGAGGTGCCGGACCCGGAAATTCCGGTCGTTTCGGTGGTTGAACTTGGCATCGTTCGCAATGTGGAATGGCAGGGTGAGACGTTAGTCGTCACAGTAACGCCGACCTATTCCGGTTGCCCGGCGACCGCGGTCATCGCGTTTGAAGTCGAAGAAGCGATCCGGCGCAAAGGCGTTGACGTAATTCGTATTGAAACAAAAATTTCGCCAGCCTGGACAACGGATTGGATTACCGAATCTGCGAAAGAAAAGCTAAAAGCCTATGGCATCGCGCCACCTTCTAACGAAAATGGCGCCGCCTCTTGCGCCGGTATGTTGAAGGCGCCTGCCGACGTCGAATGCCCGCGTTGCCGATCAGCAGATACATCAGAAATCAGCCGTTTCGGCTCGACGCCCTGCAAGGCGAGCTGGCGCTGCAATGCCTGTCTCGAACCCTTCGATTATTTTAAGAGCTTCTGACTTATGGCGCAGTTTTATCCGCTCCGCGTCATCGACGTAAAACGCGACACTCGTGACTCTGTCGTCCTAATGCTTGCGCCGCCGGACGGGGACGCAAACAAATTCAAATTCACGCAAGGGCAGTATCTGACTTTTCGCCGGACGTTCGAGGGCGAAGAGATGCGCCGGTCGTACTCGATTTGCGCTGGTGTTAATGACGGCGTTCTGCGTGT
>JAJFFU010000092.1 GCA_021776465.1 Parvularculaceae bacterium | reverse complement strand
GCTTGCGCCGCCGGACGGGGACGCAAACAAATTCAAATTCACGCAAGGGCAGTATCTGACTTTTCGCCGGACGTTCGAGGGCGAAGAGATGCGCCGGTCGTACTCGATTTGCGCTGGTGTTAATGACGGCGTTCTGCGTGTTGGCATTAAAAAAGTCGATGGCGGTTGGTTTTCGAGCTGGGCAAATGACGAGCTTGAAGCGGGCGAAACGATTGAGGCGATGGCGCCCATGGGCAATTTCCATGCGCCGCTCAATGCCGAGGAGGCGCGAGGGTATCTCGCCTTCGCCGGCGGTTCGGGCATCACGCCGATGATCAGTTTGATCAAGACGGTGATGGATGCCGAACCGCAATCGAATTTCACGCTAATTTATGGCAACCGATCGACCAATGCGATCATGTTCCGCGAGGAACTTGAGGATTTGAAAAACGTCTATATGGGACGCTTTAACATTGTCCATGTGCTTGAAAGCGAGGCGGACATTGATCTTTTTTCCGGTCGATTGACGCGCGACAAATGCGACGCGTTGTTTGCACGCTGGGTCGATGTCAAAAGCGCGGATCTCGCCTTTATCTGCGGACCGGAACCGATGATGCTTGGCGTTTCAGAGGCGCTCAAGGCGCACGGGATGGACGAGAAGGCGATCAAGTTCGAACTCTTCGCGAGCGCACAGCCGGGGCGGGCAAAAAAGCGTGCTGTCAGCACCAATGCCGGCGCCGCGGCCCAAACCAAAGCGACGATCATTCTCGACGGCGCCGCGCGCGAGTGCGATATTGAAAAGGGCGCGCAATCGGTTCTTGAAGCCGCGCTGGCAGCAAATATTGATGCGCCGTTCGCCTGCAAGGCTGGTGTCTGTTCGACGTGCCGTGCGAAAATCGTCGAGGGCGAGGTCGATATGGAAGCCAACTACGCCCTTGAAGATTACGAAGTAGAACGCGGTTACATTCTGACCTGTCAAAGTTATCCGCGAACGGATAAAATCATCGTCGACTATGACCAATAGGCGAAAATCGTGAGTGACCAGAACGACATTGCAGATTATCTCGCTGAGGGCGGCAAGCTTTCCGCGCCGGATAACGCGCCGCCGCGCTATCGCGCCGAACTAATGCGCATGATGGCGAGTTTTGTCGATTCCGAACTCGCCGGCGCCGCCGGTTTCGCCGATTGCATCAATATGGGCCCGGGCGTCAAAGAACGGATTGCCGCTTCGCGCATCGTTCTCGAAAAACATGATCACGCAGAGCGCGTTCTCGGGATCATGGGCGAATTTGGCGCCAATACCGATCGCTATATGCAAGTTCACCCATGGACAGAACGCCGCGCGCGCGACGAGGATATCGGCGCGGAGCGACCGGGCGGCGACATGCGCCTTAATGTTTTCTGGTATCCGATTGAGGGCTGGGCGGACGCTGTTTCCATGAACGTTTTAATGGGTAAGGCGACTATCGTACAACTCGAAGATCTTGCGCATTGTTCCTATCAGCCGCTGGCGGAGGTCTTTCGTGACATCCTGCCGCGCGAACGACGCCACATGGAACTGGGCGAAGAGGGGATTGCCCGCCTTCAGGAAACGCCAGGCGATAGTGCGGCGGTTGCTGCATCTTTGGATTATTGGCGGCCTCGCGTTTCGGCGAGTTTCGGCGGCGAGGAGTCAAAGCGTTTCGCAATGCTGAAACGCCTCGGCTTGCGTCATCGTTCTAACGCGGAGTTGCGGACGGATTGGGAACGGGCAATTGAATCGCTTGGGAAGTCTTCGGTTTCATAGAGTATCGGGCGATGCAGCCGGAGCAGCACAAACTCAAATACCGCTCATTCCCGTGAAGGCGGGAATCCAATTGCGCTTCGGTCGTCTGGATTCCCGCCTTCGCGGGAATGAGCCGGAGGGAAAGTCTGTGTTTCGGAATATAAGCCGGAGGCTTTGAGCATCCCTGCGTCCGTTTTTCCCGGCGAAAGCCGGGATCCATGCGGAAGACAATCTGGCCCCCGGCTTTCGCCGGGTTGAACGGGTTATGGCGTCAGTAGATCAGGCGACTTTTGCCGTACTGTTTGTGTCCTCAAAGTTCCGCATCAGATCCGGCAATTTCGCCTCCGCCGCCATCATGGACTGCTCTTTTACCGGGCCGTAGCCACGAATCTCATCGGGCAAGGATGCGATCGCCAGCGCAGCATCTACATTTTCCGGCGTGACGGAGTCTGCAATCGAAGAGATGCGCGCGCGGTAGTCAGCGATCAGTCGGCGTTCCAGTTTTCGCTCTGCTGTATGTCCAAAAAGATCGAATACTGAACCACGCAAGAACTTCAGCTTCGACAATAGGCTGAACGCGGTCATCATCCAGGGTCCGAATTCTTTCTTTTTCGGGCGGCCAAGCGCGTCTTTGCCGCTGTTAAAAACGGGCGGCGCCATGTGAAATTTCAATCGATAATCGCCGGTGAATGTCTTGGCGATATTCTTCTTGAACGGCCCATCTATGTATAGACGCGCGACTTCGTATTCGTCTTTATAGGCCATCAATTTAAAAAGATAGCGCGCCACAGCGCGCGCAAATTTATCGTCGCCCGCGACGGTCGATGTTTTCTTTCGAACGTCATCGACGAAGCTGCGATATTCATCTGCGTAGGCGGGGTTCTGGTATTCGGCTAAAAACGCAGCCCGTTCATCAATGAAAGCGTCGAGCGTTTCTGGTGCTTGCACACTTTCAATCAATCCAGCGGCCTCGAGGATCAAATT
>JAJFFU010000091.1 GCA_021776465.1 Parvularculaceae bacterium | reverse complement strand
ATCGACGCACAGAACTTGACGGCGCCGCCGCTTGCGCGGATCAAGCTGCCGCAGCGCGTACCCGCCGGATTTCACGGCGTCTGGGCGCAGGGTGTTTGAACAAAGGCGAAAACAAAGATGACCGACCAGCTTCCCGACCGTCTCAGCGTGAATCCGAAGAGCGCTTTTTTTAATGAGGATCTTCTGGAGCACGAAATCGGCGTGCGATTTCGCGGCGAGGAAAAAACCAATGTCGAGGAATATTGCATCTCGGAAGGGTGGATCCGCGTCGCGGCGGGAAAGGCTGTCGACCGAAAAGGCGACCCGCTGACGATCCTCCTGAAGGGCCCGGTCGACGTCTGGGTGAAGGAAAAATCCGGCGAATAAAACGCCCGTTTAACGGGTGTTGGCGCCGAAAACTCTCCCGCTAAACGGGAAAATCGTTCTAAAACCCGCATTTGGTCGATATCTATCAACACGCTTCCGGGCTGGCGTAAGATGCTGGCAATGGAATATTTTCAGGAAAAATCTGCATTACGGACAGGCATAGGAACGGGGATAGGCGCGTCTGGCCTTCGTGGCGGGAATCGGTTATTGTGCAGTGCAGCATAAATCGGTCCCCCTATGACAAATGAAACAAGCTTGAAACCCGGCGCGGAAAGCCTGCGCGACGCGTTTCGCGATGCGGGCGCGGCCGCGGCTGCCGACCCGCTGGTCAATCCGGTTCGCTCGCTGGCGTCTCAGCTGTTTCTTGCTCTTGAAAGCAACGAGACGAGCGTTTCAACGCTGGGCGCGGCAGTCGATGAGTTTGAACGGGACGGATTTGAAGAGCGGACCCGCGCCTTTCACGAAGCCCGCAATGAAGATGAAGACGATGACACCGCGTTCGCGGCGCTAGCGGAACTGGATTTCGATGCGTTTCGCGACCGCATTGAGCGCCAACCCATCGGCGTCGTGTTCACCGCACACCCGACATTCGCATTGACGACGGCGCGCCGGGCGCTGATCGCGGAGTATCCGACGGCTGACAAAAAAACATGGCGGGCTTGTGTTGCTGAAGCACCATCCGGCCCGCCCGCAGCGATCTCGTTGACCGACGAACATCACGACGTGTTGAAGGCGATTGCATTTGCGCGCGACGGCGTCGCGGCATTGAACAGCCGTATGTTGCAGCTTGCGCGCGACCGGTTTCCCGATCGCTGGCGCGCCATTACGCCAACGCCGGTCAGCGTCGCCAGTTGGGTTGGTTACGATCTCGACGGCCGCACGGATATCCACTGGGGTCAGTCGATCACCATTCGCCTGACGGAAAAGGCATCGCAGCTTGATCGGTATGTTGCACTGATTGATGCGGTGGGCGCCGCCGACGGATCGCCAATCGCTGCATTACGCGCGGAACTCAGCGCCGCGGCGGAGGCGACGCGCGGCCATGCTGCACTGTTTGCGGGCGATCTCGCTGATCCTGAAATTGTCGTTGCCGCATCCAACGCCTTGACCAGCGACCATGAGGGACGCTTGACGAGCCTCGCGCCGGCGATCGAAATGGTCAGCGCTGCCATCGACACCGAGAAAGACGACGACAGGGCAATGCAATTGTCGCTGTTGCGCTCGGAGATGATTACGTTCGGGCTCGGCGCAGCGCGCATCCATTTGCGTGTAAACGCCGCGCAAGTCCGCTCGGCGCTGCGGTCCGATCTCGGCCTTGATCCTGACAAAGACTTTCAGGGGCGATCGGCCCTTGATATCGCATCGACCAAAGCCAGCGCGACGGCGGCGCGGGCGGTGAATTTCGGGTCGGTGTTTCTTGAACAGATGACGGCGCGCCGCCAGTTCATGTTGTGCGCGCAGATATTAAAACACATCGACGCCGACACGCCCATTCGCTTTCTAATCGCCGAATGCGAGGCGCCGGCAACGGTTATGGGCGCGATCTATCTCGCGCGATTATACGGCGTTGAGGATAAGCTCGACATTTCGCCGCTATTTGAAACGCCGCAGGCGCTGGAAGGCGGCGGCCGGTTCATCGAACGCCTGCTCGCCGAGCCTGAATATTGCGCTTATGTCAAAAAACGCCGGCGCATGTCGGTGCAGATCGGATATTCCGATTCCGGACGGTTTATGGGGCAGGCGACAGCGTCGCTCGCCGCGGAACGGCTCCAGGTTTTGTTCGCCCGCGCGCTCGGCAAGGCGCGCCTGCCAGATGTCGAGGCGCTGATCTTCAACACGCACGGCGAATCCATGGGGCGCGGCGCATTTCCGGGTGGCTATCGCGAACGCATGGATCATCTGACAACGCCCTGGGTGCGCAACCGGTTCCGGCGCGAAGGCATAAACCTCGCGGCGGAATTCAGCTTTCAGGGCGGGGAAGGCTATCTCCATTTTCAAACGCCGGAGCTGGCGCGCAATGCGATTGCATCGCTCTGGTCGCTGGCGATTGAGCCGCCGCCGCCAGACTTTTCCGACCGCTATTATGACGACATCAACTTCTCCTGGGATGTTTATCGGGCGCTGAAATCCTGGCAGGAAGCGCTCTATGCGCGCGAGGACTATCGCGACGTTATTTTCTCCTTCGCCCAGAACCTGCTTTACAAAACCGGCTCGCGCGAAGTGAAACGCGCAACACGCGGCGCCGGCCCGCCGGAGATACGATCGATCCGGGCTATTCCGCATAATGCGATCCTGCAACAGCTTGCCTTACCGGTGAACGTATCGGGCGGCATTGGCGCGGCCAGCGGGCGCGAAGCCGATCGCTTCATCGAGCACGCCGAAGGCTCGCCCCGCATGAAGGGCATATTGAAATTGACGGCGCGGGCGCGCGATTTGACAAGCGTTTCCATTCTTCGCGCTTATTCCGGGCTCTTTTCGCCGTCCTATTGGTCGTCTCTCGCCGGCATGGCGCGTCGTTCAGAGCGTGCGGAACACTATGAATCCGTGCTTCAGGTTTTGTTGCAGGAAAATGTTTCGCAGTCGCAAGCGCGCCTCGCGGACTTTCTTGCGCAGGATTTGCGGGCTTATGACGGCGTGCGCGATAAGATGAAAGAAACTGATCGCGGCGTGAACGGCGCGGGTATCGATGCGGATCTCGGCGTCCTCCACGCAGTGCGTCAGGCGTTGATCGGGCGCGCGGCGGCGTTAGTCGCAAGTGCCCCAGCGTTTTCGCGCCGTCATGACGTCAACCGGAACGACATTATCGAAATGGCGCTAGAAGTGCGTTTGATCGAGGCCGCGGAGATTATCGAAAAGATTTTCCCGAAGGACAGTCCGGCTGGCGCCGCCCTCGCAAATCTCCAGGAGCCCGTGGACAATGGCGATGCGCATGGCGGCGCCTATCCGGAGATCCACGAACAGATCATCGAGCCGTTACTGGAGATCAACGCGATCCTGGCGAAAATCGGCGCGGCGATCGCCAATCATTACCGGGCGTATGGATAGGGTGGCAGTCAGCTATTTATCCAGCGCTTCGTAAAAATGTTTCCGGCAAAGGGCGATATAGCGTTCATTGCCGCCCACTTCGATCTGGTCGCCTTCGCTGATCGCGGCGCCATCGCCGTCGACGCGCAAGTTCATGGTGGCCTTGCGGCCGCAATGGCAGATGGTTTTTAGCTCGCGAATATCGTCTGCGACCGCCATTAATTGCGCGCTGCCCGGAAACAGCACACCGCGAAAATCCGTGCGCAGACCGAAGCACATAACGGGAAGGTCAAGGTGATCAACA
>JAJFFU010000010.1 GCA_021776465.1 Parvularculaceae bacterium | reverse complement strand
TTTCAGCCATGTCGTCATCGCTGACGAACGCATGGGCGGCCTCGATAACCCAATCGGCGGCTTCTATGAGATTGATATTTTTGAAACCATCGACGGCGCCACATTTGGCGAAAATGCTCGCTTCGACATTACGCTCGAAGGCGATGCAGACGCTTGGTTCAAAAAAGACGTAAACTGCGCCAACGCTATTCGCGCTGGTTCAGACAACGTTCACTCAGTTTCTGCCCAAACCGCGGTTGGCGGCCAGTCTTTCAAAATCGGCGAGAACGAAGCGAACTGCTACGTGAACCTTGCTGACGGCGAAGGCGCGTCATACCCGGATACAGCGGTTGGCTGGCTCTTGCCGATCGAAACGAAAGCTTGCGGCGATCTGGTCGTGAAAATCGTTGTTACGCGCGACCAGGGTAATGCTGGTTCGCTCGTTACCGAAACGTCACACCGTATTCAGGAATGCAAAGACTCATTGCATTCGAGCTGGGGCTATTTCCCGGTCAAGATCGATTACTTCGCTGACTTCCGTTCGTTCCTGATCGATCCGAACTACTATGACGGTGTAGAAGAGCATGTGGCGTCGCTTTGGGCGCATACGGGCCTCTTCCGCTTCGACATCTGGAACTATCTTGTCGACCTGAAAGAAAACAACAAAGACAGCCAAACGAATGTGTTCGATGTTTCTGACATCGACCATTACGAACTGGTTGTTTCGTTCGGCGATCTGACGGGTATTGAGAAAGTCGAAATGTGGCGTCCGGGCCGTTGGGAATTCGCGACACTTGATTATGTCGAGAATACGGCGAGCTGGTATCTTGATAATTCTGATGTTCGCAATCAGTTCTGTCTTGAAACCCGCACTGGCCATGACAAAGGCGCCGAGGACAAAGGTTGTAAAAACTGGATCAAAGTCCACGCTTTTGGACCGCATTCGAACAACATCAACAATGGTCCGATCGACCATCAGATTGCTGTTGTCAGCGAAAGCGCGTTCTTCCTGACGCCTGACGCTTGCGAAGGCGAGCATTGTGTCAAGTTCTACTCTCCTGAGCTGGAAGGCATTGGCGAGCAGGTTGCGCATCTCAACAAAACGGGCATCAACTTCGGTCCGTTTGACTGGGTAGCCGATGCAAGCAACACGGTTCGGAGCTTCTTCCGCACCACAGGTATTCCTGCGCTTGATACGTTGCCGAACGGCTTGCTCAAAGGCACCATCAAAGTTGAAAATTCGTCTTCGGGCGACGCTTTCAACGGTGAGTACAAAGTTGACTTCACAAGCCGTGTCGCTAATGGCGAAATGCTTCTTGGCATGAACGCAATTGGTGCGCTTCTTACTGAAGCCGGCATGCCTGATCAGGCTGACTTCGGTCGGGCTGACCTCACGTTCACCTTCTTCGTCGATGGCTATCGTGGCCGGAAGATGGACATGGACCGTCTCTTGAACACCAACGGCGTATTCGCGCCATATGGTGACAACGCAAACGACGCCTTCTCGCTTAAAGCGCGTTCTTGCGATGATGGTCGTTTTGGTCCGCACGTTGCGAACAAACTTGATCCGGATTTCACACACTTGTTGACCGGACTTTGCTCAATCGGCGAACTTAGCCGCTACGGCATCTACCGTCGTCCTTAGTAACGACGTTAGAATTGAATAGGGAAAAGGGCGGTCCTTCGGGCCGCCCTTTTTCTTTTGGCGGCCTCGTATCAAATGCGGCGTAGCGAAGCTGAAAGAAGAATTGCGGCTGTCAAACCAGCACGATATGACGACCCGCGCGAGGCATCATAAGTGAGGGTTGAGGATGGGCTCCAATATCTTTGTCGTTGGCTGCGGTCGCAACGGCACGAGTATGACAACTGGTCTTTTCCGCAATAGCGGACTATTTATGGGAAACCGGCTTCACCGTCCTACATCGGAAAATCCCACAGGCTACTTTGAAGACGCGTCAATAAATAAAATCAATAATGAAATAATAACGCGGTGCTTGCCGGCGCGTACGATGTTCAAAGGCGTTGAATATTCTTGCGATAGCCCACTGAACAAGGCCTGGTTGGCGCGCTTGCCGTTGGATCAGGAATTTACGCTCTTGCCGAGCGAAGAAAAAGCAATCCGTGAATTGACGAGCTCAGGGCCGTTTTGCTTCAAAGATACCCGCTTTTGTTACTTGCTCCCGTTTTGGCGCCGTTATGCGCCGGAAGCCAAAGCGATATGCGTGTTCCGCCCGCCGGCAGTTTCGGCGCTTAGTATTTTGAATTGTTGCCGTAATCGTCGGGACCTTTCGCACATAGCCATTAGTGTTGATCAGGCGTTTGAAATCTGGACGCTTGCATACTTGCATGTTCTTAAGCGCCATTCGGCGACCGGAGATTGGTTGTTTGTGCGTTACGAAGATGTTTTGTCCGGAAAAGCTATTGGCGCCCTGGAAGCGTTCACAGGCTGGCGCGTTGATCGCGAATTTCCGCAACAGTCTTTAAATCGCACCAAAGAGCAATTGCCCATTCCGGCCGCCGCCGCGGCGGTTTACGACGAACTTCTAACGCGCGTTGAAATTTATTAGATCCTCAAACGACGCATTCGCAGTGAGTTTTAGTAATAAAGTGACTGCCATGATCAGTCTTGTGGTTATACGTTTCCTGCACACCGCAGATAAAAGATGTTGAAAAACCGAAACGACAAACGGAGAGAAGGGTAATGCGGATTGTTGCGCTTTTGGCGGTTCGAAATTCCGAAGAATATATGCATCGCTGCCTGTCGCATCTTGTTGCTCAAGGCATTGAAGTTTTCGTGATAGACAACCAGTCTATTGACCGTACCGCTGAGATAGCGCGAGACTTTCTCGGGCGCGGGGTCATTCAGGTTTTGGAATACCCCTATCCCGGCTATTATGATTGGGCCGGTCTGTTAAAGAAGAAAGAAGAGATTGCGAAATCGATAGGCGCCGACTGGTATATTCATCATGATTCTGATGAAATTCGGGAGGCGCCAGCGCGTTGGAAGACGCTTCGCGACGGTATTATGGCCGTGGACGCCCAAGGGTACAACGCGATAAATTTTGATGAATTTATTTTCGTGCCTCCCAATCCATTGGACGATTATTCTCAATGTGAATTTGTCGATGCAATGCGCCACTACTTCTATTTTCACCCCGGTCCCACGCATCGGGTAAACGCCTGGAAAAATCTTGGACAAGACGTCGATCTGGTTTCACGCGGCGGGCACGAAATTAAATTTCCGGGGCGGCGTATTTTCCCGGAGAATTTCGTATTGCGTCATTATATTTGTCTTAGTTATGCGCATGCCAATCACAAATATTGCACGGACCATGTTTATTCCGAAAAAGAAGTTAAAGAACGTGGTTGGCATCGAAACCGGGTTGATGCTGTGAAAGCTGGACTTCAATTACCGAGCGAAGCGGCGCTGAAAATGCTGCCGGAAAATGGTCAGTTTGATCGTTCGGATCCGCAAAAGCTAAATCTTGTCTTTACAGCGTCGTAAATTTGATTCTGCGTACAGATCATTCATTAAAAACCGAGTTCGAAATTCGTAGCCGCCTGGAGCGCAGCAAAGGACACCGCTGGGCAGTTTTCCTCGAAATATATTGTATATTTCGCGCTATGCGGGTACACGGATTTGCCGACGCGCGCCAGCTCAGCGGGCGGTCGCGACGGCCCATACCGTTTCGCGCGAACGCGCTTGTATTTCTCCAGCTGGCTAGCCGACGGCTGCTTTGCCCGCAACTTGCATGAATTGACGCGGCGCTGCGGAATTTGCATTAAAATGTTAAGCATAAATCGTGTGAGTGAGACTTTGACCCTAACAACCCCAATCGGCGAGCTGCTGAAGGAGCGGGGCCTGATATCCGACAAGGATCTTGCCCAGGCCCTGGCGATGCAGGCCGAGGTCGGTGGATTGCTCGGGCAGGCGCTCCAGCGGTTAGGTGCCGTTACTGAAGAGGCGCTCCTCGAGGCGCTGTCTGACCAGCTCGACCTGCCTGTCGCGGCGCCCCATCTTTTGCCCGATAGTCTGAGCGCCTTCACGGACGCCGCGCAGGTCCTGAATTTGCCGCCCTCCTGGTTTCTCGCCCATCGCGCGGTCGCGTGGTTCGAGCCAGCGTCAGGGGACGATCAAGACGAGCCGCAAATCCTTTTCGTGATCGCCGCCGATCCGCTTAACCTTGAACTTCGCGAACGCCTTGAGGTTGAGGTCATGCGGCGGGCCGCGGCGACATCTGACGATGGCGAAGAAGCCGCGAGCGGCCCGATTATCATTGAATATATGCTTGCGTCCAATCAGCTGATCGACATGTGCCTGGCGCGGATCCAGCGAACGACGAGCGAGACGGACGAGGACGACGAATTTGCCGACGTGACGCGGTTGCGCGAAATGGCCGAGGAAGCGCCGGTCATCGACTTCGTCAATAATCTTCTTGCGACGGCGCTTAAAGAGAACGCGTCAGATGTTCATATCGAAGCGTTTGAGCATAGTTTTGTCGTGCGCTATCGCATCGACGGCGTCTTGCACGCAAGGCAAACCCAGTCGCGGGCGCGCTTTGACGCCATTGCCAGCCGCATCAAACTGATCGGCGGAATGGATATCGCGGAACGACGCTTGCCGCAGGACGGCCGGCATACGGTTCGCTTTGCCGGCAATGACATCGACCTTCGGATTTCTTCCGTGCCCAGCACATGGGGTGAAAGTCTGGTCATGCGCCTCCTGCGCAAACAGAGCGAGCTGCCGGATCTTGAAGGTCTTGGACTGACCGGCCGAACGGGCGCCGTGCTGGATGAAATCCTGAAATCACCGAACGGCGTCATGCTCGTGACTGGCCCGACGGGGTCCGGTAAATCGACAACGCTCTATCGCGGTCTTGAACGCATTGATGACGGTTACCGCAAGATTATTACGATCGAAGACCCGGTCGAATATGATATTTCGGGTATTACGCAAATTCAGGTGAAGCCCGAGATCGGGTATGACTTTGCAAACGGTCTGCGAGCAATTCTTCGTCAGGATCCGGACGTTATCATGGTGGGGGAAATCCGTGACGGAGAAACCGCGCGCATCGCTGCGCAAGCATCGCTTACCGGCCACTTTGTCTTGTCGACACTGCACACGAACTCGGCCCTTGCGGCCGTCACCCGGCTGGAAGATATCGGGCTTGAACCATTTTTGATTGGCGCTTGTGTTCGTGGTTTGATGGCGCAACGGCTTGTGCGAAAGCTCTGTGACGATTGCGCCGTTGAGCAGCGAAGTGAGATCGGTGAAAAATTGCTGATGCAGGCAATGCGTGACGGCGCGCCGATGCAGGCGCCCGAGACATTGCGCTGGCGCAAAGCGGTGGGTTGTGACGCCTGCGAAGGCACCGGCTATCGCGGCCGTATCGCGGTCGCGGAGATTGTGAAACTGGAAGATGAAATGCGCGAGGCGATCGTTACTGGCGCGTCAGTACAGAAACTATTTACGATTGCCCGGGAGCAAGGTTTTTTGACGTTGTTCGAAGACGGCGTTCAAAAAGCCGCGGAAGGGCGTACAACGATTGAAGAAGTCCGTCGCGTCTGTGGCGACGAAGCGGGCTGAAACGACTGACTTTTGAATAGAAAAAGTAATTAAACGCATCATGGCGACGGCACAGTTCAAATATAAGGCGCTCGACCGACAGGGCAATGAAGTTGCCGGCTTGATTGCGGCTGGCGACAAGAGGCGCGCCTTTGAACTTCTTAGCGAGCGCGGGTTGTCGCCGTTTGACGTATCACCGTCAGGCGCGTCGTCAGGATTGCCAAAGTTTCGTCGGCGCAGTCTCACGAAGAAAGACCTGTCGCGATATATTCGTCAGCTTGCAACGCTATTGAAGGCAAACATTTCAGTGTTGGATGCGCTGACGACATTGTCGCAATCAGGCGCTCATGAAGTGCTCGCCAAGCGTGCGCAAACAGTGAAACGCGACTTGCGCGCCGGGCGCGACCTTTCTGATGCGCTGGAAAAACATATTCCCGAATTGCCCGATTATGTATTCCGTCTCGCCGAACTCGGGGAAGCGACGGGTGCATTATCGAATTCGCTGAACGACGCGGCGGACCGGATGGAATATGAAGTCGCGATGCAGGCCGAGATTCAATCGGCGCTGACATATCCGACATTTCTTGCGTTCGTCGGTGGCGGTATTGTCGTTTTAATGTTCGTTTTTGTCGTGCCCCGGTTTGCGTCTTTGTTGGGTGACAACATTGATCAGGCGCCGTGGCTGTCCCAGCAGGTCATTGGCTTCGGCGTTTGGATGCAAACAAACTGGTGGCTGGCGCTTGTTGTCGTTGTCGCTGCGATTGCGGGAATTTTTGTCGCCCAGCGAAACCCGAAGGTTCGCGAAGCTGTACAGACGCAACTTTCCCGTGCGCCGCTGGTTGGTCCGTTTTTGCGACAGGCCGAAGTCGGATCATGGGCGCGTACTGTTGGTATCGCGCTGAACAACAAAGCCCGCCTCGTCGATGCGTTACGGCTGGGTGAGGCCGGCGCACGCCTTGCGGTCTTCCGCCGGAACCTTGAAGCTGTGCGCCGCGATGTCCGCGCGGGCCGGCCGATGGAGGATGCGCTACAGGAAGCGCAGCGTGACATTGACCCGATGATCATCGACCTCATTCGAACGGGCCGCAGTTCGGGAACGCTTGGCGAAATGATGACTTTCGCCGCCGACATTTTCGAAAAAGACGCGCGCGAACGCGCCAAGCGGTTAACGGCGCTGACAGAGCCGATTGCAATCCTGATTATAGCAGCGATTGTCGGCCTTATTGTCATCAGTATTGTCATGGCAATGACAAGTTTGTATCAATTCGATGTATAAAAAGTCAGGGAATATTGACATGCGTATCTTCCCGCAACTCTCAACGCGGCGCCGGCAAAATGATCGCCAAAAGGATCGTAAGGGACAGCGCGGTTACTCGCTTCTGGAAATCCTCGTGGTGCTCGCCATCATGGCGGTGCTGGCGACGCTTGTTGCGCCGCGACTGTTCAGTCAGGTTGATCGGTCGAAAATTACGACGGCAAAAGCGCAAGCGCGGTCATTGAAAATTTCGCTGGACGCCATGCGGCTGGATATGGGGCGCTATCCGACTGCGGAAGAAGGGTTGTTATTGCTTGTTGCGCCGCCGCCAGATGCTGGCGCACGCGCATCCTGGTATGGTCCTTATGTAGACGGCGATTTGCCAGCAGACCCATGGGGCAATGCGTACCGGTATTTTCCTCCGCAAGCGGATGAAGCCGGCCTGACGCGCGGGCCACGCATAGTGACATTCGGCGCTGACAACGCTGAAGGCGGCGAGGGCCTTGACCAAGATATTGAAATCTGACGCGATGGGAATTCCGGCGCAGGGTCGGTCGCGCCGAAGGCGACGCCAGCGCGGCGTTTCGCTAATCGAAATCCTCGTGGTCCTTGCGATTATCGGTGCGCTGGTTGCGGTGACAGCTCCGTCGCTCGATCGTTATCTGGATGCGCTGACGTTCAACACAAAAACACAGTCGATCGCGCGGGACATCGCGCGAATGCGGATCACGGCGTTGATCGAGCGCCGCATGCTGTTTTTTCCGCAAGCTGATGATCGAGGCGAGGCAGCCTATGAAGGTCTGAGTGAGCCATTGCCGGAAGGCTGGGCGATCGAGGGCGAGCCGGTGATCTTTTTTGACAGCGGCGCATGCGCTGGCGGTGATCTTTCCGTGACGGCGCCCGGTGGGCGCGCTGTTCAGATAAAATTTGAAGCCCCCCACTGTCGTTTCGATATCGAACCGTTATAAGGGTTCATACTCAAGTCGATTCAGTGGCTCCATTATTGCAATTCCGTATTCTACAAATATTTGTGATCAATTGGCAGGCAGAAATTAGTTTTTCAACACCGCGGTGGAAAAGTTAATCATATTTTTCAATGATTTACACCGATCTACGGTCAAAAAAGACAGTTGACAGAACATTACGACCTGCTAATAAATTATCACGTTTGTATGATTAAGGGGGAGTACCATGAATATCCGTAATCTCGGCATCGTTTCGATTGCCGTACTTCTTGTCGCCGGCTGTGAAGAAACTGGCTCAACCGGGGCAACTGGCCCTACCGGTCCCGCAGGTCCATCCGGCCCCGCAGGCCCAGCCGGCACGCCGGCCCCACCGCCTGCAGAAACGGGCGAAGAGCCCGCTGACGTTGGCGGCCGCGCTATCCGTAAGATTGACGGATCTGAAAACAATGAATCATTCACTGAAATCGGATCGACAAATGAGCGCCTCGCGCGTCTTGCGAACCCCGATTACGCGGATTTCTTTATGTCGCTTGCCGGCCCGATGCGGCCTAGCGCCCGATTGGTCAGTAATGAAGTTTCTGATCAAGCCGGGATGAGCGTCCCGAACACGTTCGGCACGAGCGACTTCATCTGGCAATGGGGCCAGTTCGTGGATCATGACATCGATCTGACCGGCGGGTTCTTCGACTCCGACCCCGCTTCGGCGTCCGCTGACATCGTTGTTCCGACCGGTGATCCGTTCTTCGATCCGATGAGCACCGGAACGCAGGTTATCCCGTTCGGCCGCTCGCGCTTTGATCCGACGACTGGCGATGCAGTTGGCAATCCACGTCGGCAGATCAATCAGATCACGTCATGGATAGACGCCTCGAATGTTTACGGATCTAACGTGGAACGTACGCTGGCCCTTCGTGTAGGACCTGACAGCCCGTTCATGCGCACCAATGGCGATGGCCTGTTGCCGTTGAACACGTTCGGCGTTGATAACGACAATGGCCCGGGCGGCGCTGCACCGGAAACAATGTTTGCGGCAGGCGATATTCGCGCCAATGAGCAGGTCGGCCTGACGGTTATGCACACATTGTTCGTGCGTGAACATAACCGCCTCGCCACGCAGCTTCAGGCCGATAACCCAGGATTGTCAGGGAACGAGGTATTTTATCTCGCGCGCAAGCTTGTTGCTGCTGAAATGCAGATCATTACTTACAACGAGTATCTGCCGGCCTTGCTCGGTCCGACGGCGCTCGGCACATTCGCGGGTTACAACTTCACCATCAACGCAAACATAGGCAACGAATTTTCGACGGCTGCCTATCGGTATGGACACAGCGCGTTGAGCCCGGACCTTGCGCGATTGGACGCGAGCAATATGCCGATCGCGGCTGGTCCGTTGCCGCTGCGTGACGCCTTCTTTAACGCGTCAACATTGCTGACGACCGGGACGGATATCGAGCCGATCCTGCGCGGTCTGGCCAATCAACCGCACCAGGAAATCGATGAACAAATCATCGACGATGTTCGCAACTTCCTGTTTGGCCCTCCGGGGGCTGGCGGTTTTGACCTCGCAGCGCTGAACATCCAACGGGGCCGCGACCATGGTCTTCCGTCCTATAACGATTTGCGCGTTGCATTAGGCTTGCCGGCGGCGACGGCTTTCACGGACGTCTCTTCAGACGCGACCGTGCAGGCGAATCTCGCAAGTGCTTACGCCACGGTCGATGACATCGATGCATGGGTCGGCGGTCTTTCGGAAGATCCCGATGGGGCGTCGCAATTAGGCGAGCTTTTCACCCGCATTCTCGTGCTCCAGTTCACGCGGCTGCGCGATGGCGACCGCTTCTGGTATGAGCGCGACCTGACGGCGGGTGAGATGTCGATTGTCGGCGGTATCACGCTGGCGGACGTCATTCGGGCGAATACGAATATCGACACCGAAATTGAGGATGACGTGTTCTTCACGCCGTAAGCGCGAGAAACACCGAAAACCAAGATTACCGGCCGGCGGGGAACCGTCGGCCGGTTTTTTGTTGTGGAAGCTTGGGAAAACAGGGAAATCTAAATTCCGCAACATCTTGCGTCGGGCATCGTAATTGCCTCAATATCCTGTGGGTCGCCGCCGATTCGGCCGGCGCCAAATACTCGCCAACAGGAGCCAACATGCTGGATGCAGCCGACACCGCACGCGTTTTACCGGGACTTTTAACGCCGTCGAAGGCCTATAAGCCGTTCCGGTATCCGTGGGCGCATGATTTCTGGAAGCGCCAGCAACAAGTCCACTGGATGCCCGAGGAAGTCCCGCTGGGCGAGGACTGCAAGGACTGGGCGAACAAACTTAGCGACGCTGAGCGAAACCTCCTTACACAGATTTTCCGGTTCTTCACCCAGTCGGACATTGAGGTGAATGACAACTACATGGAGCGCTATGCGCGCGTCTTCAAACCGACTGAAGTGAAGATGATGCTGTCGGCATTTTCGAATATCGAAACGATCCACGTCGCCGCCTACGCGCTTCTGCTCGAAACCATTGGCATGCCGGAGTCAGAATTTTCTGCGTTTCTTGAATATGAAGCGATGCGCGACAAACATGATTTCATGCAGGATTTCGGCGTCGGCACATTCGAAGACGTGGCCCGCACGCTCGCCATGTTCGGCGCTTTTACAGAGGGGCTGCAACTGTTTGCGTCGTTTGCCATGCTGATGAACTTCCCGCGCTTTAATAAAATGAAAGGCATGGGGCAGATCGTAACCTGGTCAATCCGTGATGAGAGCTTGCACTGCGAAGGCATGGTCAAGCTCTATCACGCCTTTGCGCATGAGACGGGATGCGTCACGCCTTCTGTCGCCGACGATATCGTCGATTGCTGCAAGACGGT
>JAJFFU010000090.1 GCA_021776465.1 Parvularculaceae bacterium | reverse complement strand
CGCGAATTTATTCCCGAACGGCGCCTGCGCTTCGTCGAAAAGGCGCTGAACAAACCGGAAGTAGAGATCCGCACGCTAAAAGCTGGCGACCTTCTCGGCGATATTCGCATTATTCTCGACATCTATCATGATGCGTGGTCGGACAATTGGGGTTTTATTCCGTTTGGTGAAGAGCATGCCCGCCATATGGCGAGCGAACTGCGGCCCATTATCCAGGAACACAATGTTGTTCTTTGCTACTACAAAGGCGAACCGGCGGCGTTCGGTCTCGTGCTGCCAAATATCAATCGCGCCATTCGCGATTTCAACGGCAAGCTTCTACCGTTCAACTGGGCGAAGCTCTTATATCGGTTGAAAGTGAAGGGCATTGACCAGTCGCGCATGCCGTTTATGGGGGTGCGCAAACACCTGCAGAAAAAACCCGTCGGCGCGGCCTTCGCCTACAAGATTATCGACATGGTGAATACCGCCAATATCGATCATGGCGTCACCCATTCGGAACTGTCATGGATCCTCGAACAAAACGATTCCATGCTGTCGATGCTGCTCGATATGGGCGCGCGGGTTTATAAAACCTACCGGATTTACGAAAAACCGCTGTGAAACACCTCTCTGTAATATTGCTCTGGTTGGCGGGCGCATTTTTCGCGACGGCGACGGCGGCGGATGCAGATAAAGACCCTGTTTTTTACAACTACCGCATCGTCAACGAATTCCCCCACGACAAGACCGCTTTTACGCAAGGGCTCTTTTTCGAAAACGGCGCACTTTATGAATCAACCGGGCAGTATGGCGCATCGCGCCTGCGCAAAGCCCTGCTCGAAAATGGCGAAACCCTGAATTCGATTTCATTGTCTGACGGCGTTTTCGGTGAGGGCGCTGTCGCCTGGAAGGGCGACATCATCGTCCTGACCTGGCGCAGCGGCAAAGGTTACGTCTTTAATCAACAAACATTCGTACAGGAACGAACCTTCTCCTATACCGGCGAAGGCTGGGGCCTCACTCATGATGGCGCACGCCTCATCATGAGCGACGGCACCGATGAATTACGGTTTCTCGATCCTGAAACCCTGGAAGGGATTGGCCGATTGCCTGTGAAATTTCGCGGCAAGCCCCTGCCCAACCTCAACGAGCTGGAATGGGTCAATGGCGAGATTTTCGCCAATGTCTGGCATTCTGACGCGATCGTGCGGATCAACCCTGACACCGGCGTCGTTACCAGCGTCATTGATTTGCGGGGCCTGTTGACGGACGAAGAACGCACCGCCGGCGCTGACGTATTGAACGGCATCGCTTATGACGCGGAAACGGACCGCCTTTTTGTGACCGGAAAATACTGGCCCAGGCTTTTCGAAATCGAGCTGGTGGAAAAGACGCCGTAACTTGCGCCGAGAGGGCTTCCGCGCGTCACTGACTACTGCGTCGGCGGCGCTTTAGCCGGACCCTCGAGGAAGGCGTCATGCAACGGCGCCTGCGCCGCGGCTGCGCCAACATAGGTCTCGAATTCCTGAAACGCGCTGGCAATCGCTTCATCGCCGATAGTGTGAACCGCCGGATGATAGGCATCCGGAATGATGTCGAGACCGCCGAATATCGACGTCCAGCTCGACTCACGAAAAAATTCCTGTTCGCCGAGCGGTACGGTTGCGGTGTGGCGCCAGGCGTCGATCATTGACTTCAGCGTATCCGGCAGCGACATGCTGCGGCATTCGTCCCAGAATTTTTCACCGGTCCGTCCGTTGCCCCAGTAATGCAAAATGATGAAGTCGCGCAGATGCTCCTGCTCTTTGCGCGCTGCTGCGTTCGCAAGGTCGATCTGCACCTGGTTTATTTCTTTATACGGAAAATGTTTATAAAGGCGCGTGATCGAAGACTGAATGGCGTAGATACTGGTCGACTCCAGCGGCTCAAGAAATCCGCTTGAAAGCCCTACTGCGTATACATTTTTTATCCAGCTGCGACGGCGCATGCCTGTTCCGAATTTGATCAGGCGCGGCTCATCGCTGGGGGCTTCCCCGAGCTCTTTCAGGAAAACGTCGCGCGCATCGTCATCACTGATGTAAGCGCTTGAATAGACGTAACCGTTGCCGGTTCGGTGCTGCAGGGGGATGCGCCAACGCCAGCCAACGGGCAGGGCTTTTGATTTTGTGTATGAAGGAAAGGGCGCGGCCTTCGCAGTGGGCGCGGCAACGGCGCGATCGCAGGGAAGCCAGTGGCTCCAATCTTCAAAGCCGGCCTTCATGGCGCCTTCGATCAGCAAGCTGCGGAAGCCTGAACAATCAACAAAGAAATCGCCATCGACCTGGCCGCCGCCTTCAAGATGCACAGCAGTAACGGCGCCCGTCTGCCCGTCTTGCTCGACTCTTGTGACAAGTCCTTCTCGCCGCTCGACGCCATTTGCTTCGGCGTATTCTCGCAACATGCGGGCGACGAGCAGCGCGTCAAAATGATAGGCGTAGTTAAATTTCGACAGGCCGGCGGCGCCATTGGATGGCATTGCAAATTTGTTCGCCGCACATAATGCAGAAGATGTGCAATAAGCATCAAGCGGTTTGGCGCGGTTTTGCCGATGCATATGCGTCCAGCAATCGTAAAACGGTAATTCATTGATCGCTTCACCATGGCCGGCGAAAGGATGGAAAAATGCACTTCCTTCTTTTGACCAACCGTCAAACTGAATGGCGAGCTTAAAGGTGGCCGACGTTTTCGAAATAAATTCGGCTTCATCAATCCCGAGAAACGAAACAACCTTACGGATGCTTGGCACGGTTGCTTCGCCTACGCCGACAGCGCCAATCGCATCTGACTCCACCAGCGTTATGTTCAGCGCGCCATTGTGGAACCATTTTGAAAACATCGCCGCGGTTAGCCAGCCCGCCGTGCCGCCGCCAACGATGACCAGATTGCGAATGGGTGTTTGTGTCATGTAGCTTTTTCGCGCTTCTTGCAGAAAATTTCGAGGAAAAGTTGTTCCAGAAAATGGCTTAAAGTTGCTTGGCGCCGACGCGCCATGCGCTTCCCGTTACCGCAAGAACGGCTCGTCAAAACTTCGCAGCTTACGCGAATGCAGCGTGCCGGCCTTGGCTTCCGTCCGTAACAATTCAATGGCGCTGATGCCGATTTCCAGATGCTGGCTGACGCGCTCCTGATAGAACGCATCGGCCATGCCGGGCAGTTTGATCTCGCCGTGAAGCGGTCTGTCGGAGACGCAAAGAAGCGTCCCGTATGGCACACGATAGCGATATCCATTGGCCGCGATGGTCGCCGATTCCATGTCGATGGCGATCGCCCGCGCCTGATTAAGGCGCACAGCGTTGCGCTCGAAACGTAGCTCCCAGTTGCGATCGTCCGTCGTCACGACCGTCCCGGTGCGCAGATGCTCCTTCAGTCTTGACTGCTCAATGCCGCTCACATTCTGGACCGCCTCGGTCAGCGCAAGCTGGACTTCCGCCAACGTCGGCAGCGGCACCGAAGGCGGCAGCACGTCATCAAGCACATTGTCCTCACGCAAATATGCATGAGCGAGGACATAATCGCCGAGGCGCTGCGAGCGCCGTAAACCACCACAATGGCCGATCATCAGCCAAACTTGCGGGCGCAACACGGCGAGATGATCAGTGATCGTTTTCGCATTTGACGGGCCAACGCCAATATTGACGACCGTGAGGCCCCAATGGTCTGGCTGCACCAGATGATAGGCGGGCATTTGCGGGTTCTTGACACCATCCGCCGGCGCCGGCGCGCCTTTGCGCGTCACCCGGTCGCCCGGCTCGATCAACGCCTCGGCGCGCCCGGCCTCAACCTCACCCTTCGCATAAGCCACGAACTCATCCACATATCGTTGATAGTTCGTGAACAGAATAAAGTCCTGAAAATATTCCGGTCGTGTCGCTGTGTAATGCTGAATTCGGTGAAGGGAATAATCAACCCGTTCGGCTGTAAACATCGACAGCGGCAGCGGGCCGGATCGCTTCAGGATGATCTGGCCATCAACGATGTCGTCATTCGTGGCCACAAGGTTGGGCGTGTGGAAATGATACTGAAGCTCGGTGCGCCGTTCCTGCGTGAGCTGCACCGTGGCGCTTTCCAGACCGAAGGAAAGCGGTATGGGCGTGAACGAGCGCCCGACGAAAATTTCCGCCTGATACCGCTTAATGATCCGCGTCAACTGACTTTCAAGGTAGCCTTTGAAAAGCGCCGGCTGCGTGATCGTCGCGCCGTGGATGCTGGTGGAGGCAATGCGCCCAAGGGCAAGCGCGGAGGTCTGCGGGGCCGCGGCGGCGGGCACACGGGCGCACAGATATGGATAGACCGGCGCGTCAGCCGGGTCCGGCGCCGCCTCTCCCGCCATATAGCGAGCGAATTGCTGCTGCAGCAATATAATGGCTTCGTCGTAAAGCTCTGTCAGCCGGACCACAGCGGCCTCGGCAGTGTCGCAGGCGACAAGATCGCTTGCCGGCGCGTCAACGGGCGGCGATGTCGCCATAAGATGTTCCTAACGTTGCGGTGCGACGGCTTACACCATTTCGCCTACAAGGCGCCAGAACCCGCATTAACGGGCATCCGTCAGAGCGCGGTGATTTCCTCATCACTCAGGGCCCGCGCTTCATCGATCAGCATAATCGGCACGCCGTCACGGATGGGATAGGCTAGCGCCGCATTCTTGCTGAGAAGTTCGCCCTTTTCACGATTGAACACGAGAGGGCCTCGTGTTTGCGGGCAGACGAGAATTTCGAGCAACTTCGGGTCGATATCGCCCGGCTTGGTCTTTTCACTCATCATTCAGCCTTTCCTCTGTCCGCTACAATTTATTGCAACGTTGTATCGCCGCCGGAATCTTCACCGCCGGACATTTCCATCAACGCCATCAAACATTCGGCCTGTTCGGCGAAAGTCTGCGCCTCAAGCAGCGCCTGCTTTTCGCTTGGTGCGAACGGACATCCCATGGCCAGCGAAACGATAAGCGCTTCGACCGGCGCATTCTCTGCCGCTTCCCAATCCGCCTTCAGGCCCTCCGCATCAAGATAATCGCGCATGATTTCAAGAAACAAATCACGATCAACGTCCGCCGCCGACCGATCGTCATGGGCGTCGATCTCATAGGCGGACCAGTCCGCCTGCACCGAACGGTAGGACGCATCACTGGTGATCTCGTCAGTGATGCGAAAGCGCCTGACGCCCGTGAGCGTAATCAGATAGCGCCCGTCGCCCGTTTCCGAAAACGAAGTGATACGCCCGGCGCACCCGACATCGAACAATGTCGGCGCCGCGCGCACTTCGCTTGTGCGTGGTTGTATCATGCCGATGGTGCGCGCGCCGGCGAGCGCGTCGTCGATCATGCGCAAGTAACGCGGCTCAAAAATATTCAGCGGCAATTGCGCGCCGGGCATCAGCAAGGCGCCGGCGAGCGGAAAAACAGGGATCGTTTCCGGCAGCTTCTTTTGAAATCGTGGTTTGGGTTCGACAATCATTAATGCGAGATATTCCGAACGTTCCGTCTACGAAAAGAGCAGCGATGAAAGGCGTCGACGCCCGCGTATCGTCGCCTCATGGGTGGGCCCAAGCGCGTCAAAGACGGTAAGCAGTTTCTTGCGCGCAGCGGCGTCGTCCCATTCGCGGTCTTTCTCAATAATCGCCAGCAATTCATCCATCGCTGGTTCCGTTGAGCCGGCGCCGAGCAGCGCCGATGCATAGTCAAACCGCACCGTAAGGTCTTCGGGACTGGCCTCAGCCGCGGCGCGCGCGGCCCCAAGATCAACGCCGGCGCCTTCGCCCGCCAGCGCAAGCGCCGCTTCAATCCCGGAAAAGATGGGATCGGTTTTCTTTTCGTCCGGCGCCAGGGCAAAAGTCGCGCGCGCCTGATCGACCTCGCCGGCCGCCAAATGGCATCGCGTCAAGCCGGCGATCGCGCGCAAATTTTCCGGGTCGGCTTGGGCGACTTGTCCGAAAAGTTGCGCCGCTGCAGCAACGTCGCCTTCTGCGAGGGCCGCCTCGCCGGCGTTCAGATAATCCTCGGATGGATCGCCGCCGCCCTGATCGGCGCCGGCGGCCTGCACCAGACGGTCAATAAACTTTTTGATTTCGCTTTCCGGCAACGCGCCCTGAAATCCGTCGATCGGCCGGCCCTGATAAAATGCGTAAACCGTCGGGATCGATTGAATGCGCAGCTGAGACGCCAGCATCTGGTTCTTGTCGATATCGACCTTGACGAGACGCACTTTGCCGCCGGCCGCGACAACGGCGCGCTCAAGCAGAGGGCCGAGTTGTTTACAGGGCCCACACCAGTCGGCCCAGAAATCGACAATAACCGGCGCTTCGTTCGACGTATTGATGACGTCCTGCTCGAACGTTTCGACGCTGGCGTCTTTAATAAGGTCTGCGGGCGGCGCGGCATCACCGCCGCCGATAATCGTTTCCATGGTCCACCATCTGCGAAAATTCGGCGCAATTAACTGCTCATCTAGATGAGGGCGGCGGACGCCAAAGGCAAGTCGTCAGCCACCCAGCGGGGCGGCAAGATTGCGGATTTCCGGGGTAAAACCACACGATTCCAGGAATCGGATCAGATCCTCAGGCGCAATTGCCGTCGATGCGGTGTTTTCCAGCGGGTGAAACCAGACCGGGTCCGCCGCCATCAGGGCCGTATCGACGATCAGCGTCGTCAGGGCTTTTGCTGACGGGTTGATCAACGCAAAAGGCGTCACCGCGCCGGGAATAACGCCCAGCGTCTCGGTCATCAGCTCGGGCTTGCCGAAGGAAAGCCGGCCTTTCGAGCCAATCGCCTTGCCAAGACCAACCAGATCGACCCGCGTCTCGGCATGGGCGACCGCCAGTGTCAGCGCCCCTTTTTTGTCTTTCAGGAAGAGGTTTTTCGAGTGCCCGCCGGGCATATCAGCTTTGAAGGCGCGCCCGTCCTCAACTGTAAAGAACGCCGGGTGATCGACGGTCCGGTGAGACAACCCAAGCGCTTCTAGACGCGCCAGAAGATCAGCGCGGGTCGCCGGCGCTGGCATCGTCGCCACCGGCCCGGAGGCAGAATTGTCATCGTTCATCGGCAGCGCCAAATCCTTGTACGGGCATCCCTTTTGGCCGGTCCACTTGATGCTTGCAATGGCCAGCCTCGTCGTGCATATACCGCGCCCTGCCGGGAGCGTGTCACGCTTTCAGCGCGTCAGTGAGCGGGCGTAGCTCAGGGGTAGAGCGAAACCTTGCCAAGGTTTAGGTCGTGAGTTCGAATCTCATCGCCCGCTCCAATTTTCTCTCAGGAAAATTTAAAGACCAGCGATATCCGTATCGCCGGTTTTCGCGACCTTTTGGTCACGGCCGTTGAGCGCC
This sequence comes from Parvularculaceae bacterium, assembly GCA_021776465.1. Classification (GTDB taxonomy): domain Bacteria; phylum Pseudomonadota; class Alphaproteobacteria; order Caulobacterales; family Parvularculaceae; genus Hyphococcus. The sequence continues at coordinate 898 of JAJFFU010000090.1, read as the reverse complement.
CTAGACCAAAGAATGAAGCATTTGCCGGCGCCGATGTGCGTAGTACTATTATTTCCCACCGGAGCCCGGAAATACCGGGCAGAGACGAAATCGGATATGGAAGCTGAGTTCGCAGATACGATTAAGGTCGCGCCAGCGCGGTTAAAAGCGTTGAGCGGCAAGTCTGATCGCCGCGGATGGGTCCAGACCGGCTCCCATCTCGGGGCGCTCGCGATCAATAGCGCACTACTCGCCATGAGCTGGGGCGGATGGTGGGCTGTTCCGCTTTTTATAATCCAGGGCATACTGATCAATTGTCTGTATGCCGGCGTACATGAGCTAAGTCACAGCACGGTTTTTAAAAACCGCGACCTGAACGAATTCTTTGGCCGTTTGTTTTCTTTCATCCTGTTGATGGGTCGCGACCAGGACAAGTTTGAACATTTTCAGCATCACCGATTTACCCAGGACGTCGAACGCGATGCAGAAATCGTCGGCGGGGAACCCTTCACGCTCAACTCCTACCTCCTTTACATGTCGGGCCTTACTTATTGGCCCGGCCGGGTCGCCGAAGTCATCAGGCTGGCGCTGGGGCGCGCTGATCGCTGGCCGCATTTGTCCGACGCACAATTTAAGACCGTTCACAAAGAAGCGCGCTTCATGCTTATCGGATATGCGTGCATCGCCGTAATATCTGTCGTTGCTCAATCGACCGCGCCAGTAATCTTCTGGCTGCTGCCAATGTTTTTGACGAAGTGGTTTCACATGCTGCAAAACACGATTGAACATACGGGCATGCCGCATGAGCAGAATATCTTGACCAACACCCGCACGGTGCGGACGAACGCATTGATGCGGTGGCTGTTTTGGAACATGCCTTATCACACGGCGCACCACAGCTATCCGATGATCCCGTTTT
>JAJFFU010000089.1 GCA_021776465.1 Parvularculaceae bacterium | reverse complement strand
TGGTTCTCGTTGAAGGCGCCGCGATCGCCGGCGGCCTGGGCCTTGCCTGCTGCGCCGATATCGTTGCGGTGACACGGGACGCCAAATTCGCGCTGACCGAAACGCAGCTCGGCATCGTCCCGGCGCAAATAGCGCCCCATGTCATTCGCCGGGTCGGTGAGACGGCGGCACGCCGATTGATGCTAACCGGCGCCCGCTTTGATGGGGCGGAGGCTGGCCGCATTGGCATCGCCGACTATGTCGCCGACGACGCAATCAGCCTCGACGCGATTGAGGCGGATATTCGAAAAGCTGTAAGGCGCTGTGCGCCCGGCGCGAATGCGGCGACAAAACGTTTGGTGATCGGGGCCAAACATCTGTCTCCTGACCAACTTATAGATCACGCCGCTGAGGCGTTCGCAGACAGCATCACCAGTGATGAAGGTCGAGAAGGCATTGCGTCCTTTGTTCAAAAGCGCAAACCAAATTGGGCTGAGTGAAATGCGTATTCTCTTTATATATTATTTCACTACCGCTCATCCCCGCCTTCGCGGGAATAAGCGGGCAGGAATCTTGACATGAAGATTCAGTCTGCGAAATTTTCGAGCATTCTCATCGCCAATCGCGGCGAAATCGCATGCCGCATCATGCGTACGGCGAAGGCGATGGGCCTTCGGACGATCGCTGTTTATTCCGACGCTGACGCGAATTGTCCCCATGTCGAGTTGGCGAACGAAGCGGTGCGCATCGGACCAGCGCCAGCGAATGCGTCTTACCTCAACGCCGACGCAATTCTGGATGCCGCAAAGGCAAAAGGCGCGGGCGCCATTCATCCGGGTTATGGATTTCTGTCCGAGAACGCCAGCTTCGCCAAAGCCTGCGCAGCGGCCGGGCTCGTTTTTATCGGCCCGTCAGCGGACGCCATCGACCTCATGGGCGACAAGGCAAAAGCGAAGCGTCGGATGATCGCCGCGGGCGTTCCTTGCGTTCCTGGCTATCAGGGCGAGGATCAATCTGACGCCGCGATGATTGCGCAAGCCAACACCATCGGCTTTCCGATCATGGTCAAGGCGTCAGCCGGCGGCGGCGGCCGCGGCATGCGCCTCGTCGAAAAGTCGGGCGCCCTTGCTGACGCGATCAAAACGGCGCGCTCTGAGGCGGAAAACGCCTTCGGCTCTGGCGATCTTATTCTAGAGCGCGCCATCATCGAGCCGCGCCATGTGGAGATCCAGATTTTCGCCGACGCCCATGGCGACATCGTTCACCTCGGCGAACGCGACTGTTCGGTGCAGCGCCGTCACCAGAAAGTGCTGGAAGAGGCGCCCTCGCCGGCCATGACGCCGGCCTTGCGCCGCGCCATGGGCGACGCGGCCGTGAACGCAGCGCGCGACATCAACTATGTGGGCGCCGGGACGGTCGAATTTCTCCTCGACCAATCGGGCGCGTTCTATTTCCTTGAAATGAATACACGACTGCAGGTTGAACACCCGGTCACGGAAATGGTGACGGGTTTTGACCTTGTCGCCATGCAGATTCGCGTTGCGCAAGGCCAGCCATTGGGTCTTGCACAAGATGACGTTGCGCTGAATGGCCATGCAATCGAAGCCCGTCTTTATGCAGAAGATGTCGGCGCCGGGTTCCTTCCTGCGACGGGTAGTGTTGATTTGTGGCGACCGGCGGTTGGCGACGGAATTCGTATCGATGCCGGCATAGCAACGGGCGGCGATGTCTCGCCCTTTTATGATCCGATGATCGCGAAAATTATCGCCCATGGTTCAACGCGCGATGAGGCGCGTCGCAGATTGATTGACGCCCTGAAACGCACGGCCCTGTTCGGCGTTACGACGAACAGGAAATTCCTCATCGATGCGCTGGAACGGCCCGCATTCGCCAATGGTGACGCGACGACCGCCTTCATCGCCCATGCGTTCACCGAAGCAGACCTTGCATCACCGACATTGACGAATGACGACGCCATTGCTGCGGCGTTGTTGCTGTTTTGCCATGCCAGAAATGCCGCATTGAATACCGCATCAGCGGTCGCGCCCGCTCTGCTTAACTGGGCGAGCGCAACAAAGATCTCAACGCCCTATCGGTTTGCCGACGGTGACCGCTTTATCGACTTGACGATCACGCCGGATGGCGCCGACAGTTACTCCGTTGCTGTCGGGGAACAAGTCTACGATGCCACCGTAAACACTATTGAGACGCATGAAGCCTTATTGGCCATCAACGGCGCCCGCAAAAAACTGCTTTTCAATTTTCCCGCCGGGGACGCAGCCGGTGCTCGTGTGCAATTGTCATCGGATGGCCGGGAATTCGACCTTACTAATCTCAATGCCGTATATGCATCCGCCATCGCGGACAGCACGGGCGCCGGGGCGATCACGGCGCCGATGCATGGTCTCCTCGTCGATATCTTCGTCAAGGCTGGCGACGTCGTGACCAAGGGCGATCGGCTCGCCGTGTTGGAAGCCATGAAAATGCAGCATGAATTGCTGGCGGATATCGATGGCGAACTGACGGCGATACATTTCGATCCGGGCGTTCAGGTAGCGGCCGATGCACTGCTGATGGAAATCGGCGAAACAAAGGGATAAGCCACGATCATGCAGCATGCGAAAGATTTTCTCGAAGAGTGCGATGTTCTTGCCGCGCTGCTCGCTGACGCAGATGACGCAGTTCTTGCGACAGTGACACAGTTCAAGAGCTGGACGATCGGGGACGTTATCGCCCATCTGCATATGTGGAATGTCGCGGCCGGCGCCACGCTTTCCTCGCGGGAAGAATTTCAGTCGTTCCTCGCTTTTGTCATGACCCGCATGGGAGCAGGCGACGGCCACCCGGAAATTCAGCGCGCTTGGCTGGATGAATTCCACGATAGCCTTTCGGGCCGCGCATTAGTTGATGCGTGGCGAAACTACTTTCCAAAGCTCGCTGCGCAATATGGCGCCGCCGACCCGAAGGCCCGCGTCGCCTGGGCCGGGCCCGATATGAGCGTCGATGCGAAAATCGTCGCCCGCCAGATGGAATGCTGGGCCCATGGTCAGGAAGTCTTTGATGCACTCGGCGCAACACGCGCCGAAGGCGACCGCATCCGAAACATCGCTGATCTTGGCGTCAGAACTTACGGATGGACGTTTCGCAACCGTGGCGAGGAACCGCCGCAACCCAAACCCTTCGTGCAACTGACCGCGCCGTCGGGCGCGGAATGGAAATGGAACGAGCCGCAGGCGGACGATGTCGTTAAGGGCTCAGCCGTTGAATTCAGCCAGGTCGTCACGCAAACGCGTAACGTCGCCGATACGAAACTGGAAACCGTTGGCGAAAATGCAAAGCGCTGGATGGAAATGGCGCAATGTTTTGCCGGCGCGCCGGAAGACCCGCCAGCGAAAGGCGCGCGTTTCAGAACCTAGCGAGCGGCATTATTCCCAGCTTCCGCCGAGCGCGAGGTTGAGATTGACCCGTTGTTCAAGGCGCTGGCGCTCCACCGATACAAGATTACTTTCCGCAGCGAATACACGTTGCTGGATCGAGAGCACATCGATCAGATCGGTTTCGCCTTCATCATATCGCAAGCGCGCGACGCGATACGCCTCATTAGCTTCGCTCGCCGCCTCGGTCAGCGATGTTTTGCGTTGATCAAGCACAAGACCCTGATCGAGATTCGATTCAACGTCGCCAAAAGCGTCGAGCGCCGCTTGCCCATAAGCGGCGACCGCTTGTTTTTGTTCCGCATTTGAAACCTGAACCTGCGCATCACGCGCGCCGCCGTCAAACAGGGGCGCAACAAGATTACCGGCAACTGTCCAGGCGATATTGGTCGGATCCAACAAGTTTGAGAGCGATCCCGAGGCGCCGCCAATATTGCTGGTCAGACTGATCGATGGCAGCTTCGCGGCCTTCGCTGAATCGAGACTATTGAACGCGGCGGCAACATTGCGTTCCGCCGCAATGAGATCGGGCCGTCGTTCAAGTATATCGGACGGCACCCCCGCGGGCGGCGCCGGCGGCGCGATGGGCAATCCATCCCGGACCTCCAGCTCTGCGCCGGGATAGCGGCCCAAAAGAATTTCCAACCCGCGTATTGCGTCGCGTTTGGCGCCGGCCGTCGCTGTCAACGTGTCCTTCGCCGTTGCAAGATCGCTCTTCGTCAGCGCCCGGTCCTGTGACGACGCCAACCCGTTTTCATATTGCACATTGACGATGCGCGCCGTTTCGCCAATGGCTTCAACGGTCCTGCGCGCTACGCCTTCCTGAAGTCCGGCTTCTATCGCGAGAAAATACGTTCGCGCGACACCGGCGGCTAAAGAATATTGCGAAAACAGATAGTCAGCCTGCGCCGCTTCGGCGCTCGCGGACGCCGCTTGCTGACCGGAGCGTATACGCCCCCAGACATCAAGCTCCCAATTGAGTTGCAATCCTGCGCTAAGCTGGCTGCGCGATCCGCCGGGATCAAGTGCGCCGCTTTCGCTAGCGCCCACATTCAACCCGAGGTTCGGCTTCAGCGCAGCGCCCGCCTGACGCGCCAGCGCACGCGAACGATCGACATTCGCCGCGGCAACCTGAAGATTTTTGTTATTGGACTGCGCCTCTTTGACAAGCGCTGTTAGAACGGGATCATTAAAGGCTGCGATCCAGCCGACCTCAACATCACCGAGCGCTTGCTGCGCCGCGGCCCATGCTTTCGGCGTCTCCGGAATGCTTGCACGCGCCGCCGCACCGGCCTCTTCGCGAGAGGTTATACTTGCACAAGCAACGAGCGACAGCGCCGCGCCCGCAAGAATTCCAGTTTTGAGAGCCAACATAGTTCCCCCCGTCATGCAGTCCCGGTTTCATCCGGGCGAATGTTGAAAATGATTGCATAGAGCACCGGGATGATAACAAGGGTAAGAAGCGTTGCGAAGCTTAAACCGAACACCAGCACCACCGCCATCGACCTGAAAAACGCGTCCCCGAACAATGGCATAACGCCGAAAACCGTGGTCATCGATCCCATCATCACCGGGCGCACGCGGCTCGCGGCGGAGTCAATCACGGCATCGAGGCGCGCTTTGCCGTCACGAATTTCAAGATCCATCTGATCAACAAGCACGATCGCATTCTTGATGAGCAATCCCGATAGCGACAACAAACCGAGGATCGCCATAAACTCCATGGGCGTACCGGTGACGACAAGTCCGATCACAACACCGACAATTGAAAGTGGAACGACCAACCAGATAACGAGCGGCTGGCGCAATGCGTTGAACAGCAAGACAACGACCAGCACCATCACCATCAATCCCATCGGGATGGTCGTCGCCAGGCTTTCGTTCGCTTCGGCCGACGAGCCATATTCGCCGTCCCATTGCAGCCTGTACCCTTGCGGCAGTTCGATCGCTTCAATCGGTCCGCGAAGGCGACTGAATAGATCGGAGGCGAGTTCATCCGGGAACGGATCGCTTTGCGCCTTGATTGTCCATATCCGGTTTTCACGCTTGATTTGTCCGTTGCGCCAGATCGTACGCACGCCGTCCATCGCTTCTGCTAACGGCACGACTGCACCGGTCGCAGAGCTTAAAGTTCTGATTTCATAAATACCGTCAATGCCCTGGCGCTCGCTTTCCGGCGCCCGGGAAACAATCGGAATTAGCGTATCGCCCTCACGGTAAATGCCGACCTTTCGTCCGGAAAAGTTCGTCTGAAGAGCGTTCGAAAAGTCTTCGCGGGAAACGCCGAGACGACGTCCCTTGCTTTCGGAATAAATGGGTTCAATGACGCTGACGGGCTGGCGCCAATTGTCCTTGATAGACAGCGCGCCACCGTCTGCGGCCATGATCGCCTTGGCTTCATTGGCAAGACGCCGAAGCACGTCCGGGTCCGGGCCCTGGAATGTCGCCTCAATTTTTGACCCGCCGCCCGGCCCCAAAACAAAGCGCCAGACTTTACCTTGCGCGTTTGGATATGCGCTATCGATGTGGGACTGGATACGCGGCATTAATTCCGCGATACGCCGGTACTCATCGACGCGGATCAATATTTGTCCGTATGCCGGGTTTTGCGATTCAAAATTATAGACCAGCATGTATCGCAAGGCGCCGCCGCCAACCAGCGTCTGCACACTTTCGACCCCTTCCAGATTTCCGACATAGGTCTCAAGATCCTTGAGATCGGCGTCGGTCACCGATATGTCGGCGCCCTCCGGCAACCAGTAATCGATAGCAATCTGCGGTGTCGTTGAGGCCGGGAAAAAGCCGCTTTTTACGAATTGAAAACCCCAGATCGCCGCGGCGAATACGCCGATGGCGCCAAATGCAACGACGCGACGGCGCTTGATCGCGCGCCGAATAAAGTCTTTGAAAGTCCGGGTGAAACGACCGTCCGAAATTTGCGCCGCGGCCGCGTTCAATTGCTCCTTGAATAACAGATCGCAGAAAAACGGCGTCAGCGTCAGGGCGAATACCCAGCTGTAAAGCAGCGAAATTAAAATGACCCAGAAAAGGTCACCCGTATATTCCGCCGTGGCGCCGGGCGCAAAACCAATGGGCGCAAACGCAATGATGCCGACAAGCGTACCGCCGAGCAGGGGCCACTTTGTCCTCGTCACAACCTCTTTCGCAATATCGAGTTTTTTATGCCCACGCTGGACGCCGACAAGAATGCCTTCCGTGACGACAATGGCGTTATCGACAAGCATACCGAGCGCAATGATCAGCGCGCCAAGGGAAATCCTGTGCATTGGTATGCCGACAAAATTCATCGTCGCCAGTGTCGCCGCGATTGTCAGCAACAAGACCGCGCCGATCACCATCCCGGAGCGCGGGCCCATAAATATCAACAGAGTGCCCAGGACAATCGCCAGGGCCAACGCAACATTGACGGCGAAATTCTGCACCGACGCTTCGACAATTTTCCCCTGATGATAATATTCGTGCAATACCATCCCGATCGGGCGCAGGCCCTCCGTCTCGGCAAGCTTTTCGTCGATAGCCTCGCCCATCTTCACGACATTGGCGCCGGAAACATTGGAAACGCCAATCGCCAGCGCAGGCTCTCCATTATAACGGATCATCATTGTCGGCGGGTCTTTGAACCCACGGGTGACCGTCGCGATGTCGCGCAGATATGTGGTGGACCCGTCATTCGACGTCGATACGAGAAGGTTTTCGATCGCGTCGACGGAATCAATATCGCCGGAGGGCGATATCTCGATGCGTTGCTCGCCGAGCTTTACGTTACCGGCGGAGACAACGGCGTTTTGCGTCGATAATGCGGAATAGAGATTGCTAATCGACACGCCGAGTGCAGCAGCGCGTTGGCGCGAAATTTCAACATAAATGGTCTCCGTCTGCTCGCCGCCAAAGCTGACTTTTCCAACGCCATCGACTTGCAGCAAATCCTTTCGCAGCGCCTTGGCGTATTGAACAAGCTCCTTCGGCGAATATCCATCACCGGTTAGCAAGTAATAGAGCCCGTAAACGTCGCCGAAATCATCAAACACAACAGAACGCGTCGCACCTGGCGGCAAATCGCCTTGCGCATCATTCACCTTGTTACGCAGTTTCGTCCAGATCAGTTGAAGGTCGGCTTTCGACGGCGAGAACTCGTATTTGATATCGACGCTGATCTCCGACGCGCCCGATCGCGACGTCGACCGGATTTCGTCGACCTCCTGCATCTCCTGTATTGCCGTCTCAAGCGGTTCAGCGATTTCGTTGGCGACAACTTCCGGACTGGCGCCGGGATATTGCGTGAAAATCTGCGCTGTTCGAATTGTAAATTCCGGATCTTCAAACCGCGGCATGTTCTGATAAGCGATCCAGCCTCCGATCAGCGACATCGCAATGACGATGACGCTAATCAGGCGGTTTCTGATCGCTAATTCAGCCGGATTCATGATGCACGCACCAACTAAAGGCCCGGTTCCCAGGCGCGTACACGCATGCCGTCATGGAGATACGATGCACCGGCGCCAGCGATGATCTCGCCGCCCGTCAAGCCATCGACAATAAAAATCTCGTTCAGAAACCGTTCATCGCTTACGGTCACACTCTGTCTCGAAACGGTCATCGTGTCCTGATCGACGATCCAGACGAATGTCTCGCCGGCCTCTGCGATAATGGAAGCGGCCGGCGCAGAAACGCCGTTATCAAAATGGTCCCCGTGATAAACGAACGTCGTTTCAACGTTCGCCGTCATACCCGGCAGAATCAAGAGATTGTCCGGGGGCGCAAACGTAAACCGCACGCGAAAGGTTTGCGTTGTCGGATCGGCCTGCCCCGTGGCTTCCTTGAATTGCGCGGGAATTTGTACATCTGGCGCCGCGTCGAGCGTTACGGTCGTATCAACCGGCGTTAATTGAGGAATATAAGCCAGGATCCGCGCCGGCACATTGATTACCGCCTCGACGGCGCCAGCGCTCTGCAAAACGGCGACGGTTTGTTGTGCGCTGACATTCTGGAAATTTTCGACATTGATGCTTGCGATCTGCCCTGAGAATGGCGCCCGCAACTCTGTATCATCGAGCGCTTTATTCGCGGTATCAAATTGCGCGCGCGCAATATCGCGCGCGGATCGGCGTTGCTCCAGGACACTGCGCGATATGGCGTTTTGTTCGGACAGACGCCGCGCTCGCTGATATTCGGATTCCGCATGATCAAATTGCGCCTTGGCCGAATTGAAGTTGTTTACAAAGTCACGCTGGTCGAGCTTGGCGATGAGCGCGCCCTGCTCTATCGGCTGCCCTTCGGAGACAGGCAGTTCCTGCAAAAGCCCACCGACCTGAAACGT
>JAJFFU010000088.1 GCA_021776465.1 Parvularculaceae bacterium | reverse complement strand
GGCATGAACCAATCCCTCAATGACGATATTGAAACGGTATTTCTGATGGCCGATGCGCGGTATCAATCCATCGCTTCACGCTTGGTAAAAGAAATTGCGCGCCTGGACGGTGAAATTGCCACATTTGTGCCGGCACATGTTTGTGAAGCCCTGAAGGGGAAATTTACAAGCCGGCAGTGAGTGTTTATGCGTCGCGGGCGCTAAATCGGGATCATCCTGATCCCGCACAACAAATCGAGACAATGCCGCCTGTGGGCGGATAAGCATACGGGAACAATAGTCATGCGTATCTGGAACCATTTGATTGTGGCGCTGACGATCAGCGTATCGCCGGCTTTCGCGGACGAAGACGCGGCGGCGGAACCGACACCGCAGGAAATCGCAGAGAATGCGCCGGCAGACGCCTGGCGCCCGGTTGACCCGGAAAATACCATTTACATGGATCTGCCGGCGGGCACGGTCGTGATCGAGTTACGGCCAGATATTGCGCCGGCGCATGCGCAACGGATCCGGGAATTGACGCGAGAAGGCTTTTACGACGGTCTTCGCTTCCACCGGGTTATTGAAGGGTTTATGGCGCAGGGCGGTGACCCGGTTGGCGACGGCACCGGCGGCTCCGATAAACCGAACGTACCAGGCGAATTTGTTCGCGATTCAAGTGAGGTTGAGGGGTTTCGAGTCATTGGCCGCGACCGCATCGCACCTAGGGTCGGTTATATTGACGGCATGCCCGTCGGCGCGCAGCCGGAATCGTTGCGCAGTTTTACGACGGCCTCGCGGGTCGAGCTATGGCCGCTTCATTGTCCGGGCGTAATGTCCATGGCTCGGGCGAGTGATCCAAACAGTGCGAACAGTCAGTTCTTTCTGATGATTGGCGACTCCCGCCTAAATCTGGATAAACGCTATACAGCCTGGGGCTGGATCGTTGACGGGTTCGAAGCGACGCGGCGAATATCGCGCGGTGAACCGCCGACGAGGCCAACACCGATCATGCGGGTTCGGGTCGCTGCGGATATTCCTGAATCCGAGCGCCGGGACGTTCAGGTCATGCGTACGGACAGTGAAACGTTCATGCGTTATCTTAAACGCCGCGGCGATGTCGATGACACCGGATACGTCAAAGAAATCTGCGATATTAAAGTACCGACACGCATAGATGGAAAACTGAAACGATGACCGAAAAACTGATTTTGAAATTGGATACCGGCGACGTGACGATCGAGCTGATGCCGGAGAAGGCGCCCAACCATGTGGCGCGTGTCAAGGAATTGGCTGAAGAAGGGTTCTATGACGGCGTGAAATTGCACCGTGTCATTGACGGGTTCATGGCGCAAATGGGCTGCCCGAAAGGCAATGGCACCGGCGGCTCTGACAAGCCGAATATCGCCGCTGAATTCAATGACGTTGGTCATCAGCGCGGCGTCTGCTCCATGGCGCGGGCGCAAGATCCGGACAGCGCCAACAGCCAGTTCTTCATATGTTTTGACGATGCGTCATTTCTTGACGGTCAATATACAGCATGGGGCCAGGTCGTCGAAGGCATGGAAAATGTCGATGCGGCCGCCCGCGGTGAACCACCCGCAGAGCCGACAAAAATCGTCTCAATGCGTGTCGCAGCGTAGCGCTGAAACAGTCGGAAGCGTTCGTGCAAATCTGAAACCGGCCCGATAAAATTGGGCCGGTTATTTTTTACGTTGCTTCCCAGTTCGACGGCGCCGAGCCGTTGGCTCGCATTAATGTGATCCGGAAATATTATTCAGAATAATGGCGGCGACGCCAACAGCGACGCCAAACTGCGCATAGATATAACCGCGCTTTTTCGGCGCCCGAAAAGCGTGCGGTCCGAGATGGAAAATCAAGACATAGATGAGCGCGCCAGCGGCCGCGCCGAGCATTGCCGCCATTGGCGGGCCGTCGGTAACCCAAATCGCCGCGTCTGCAACGAACGTTCCCGCGATCGTGGTGAGTGACGCCGCGACGAATGCCAATGCAATTGCGTTAACTCGCGAAAGACCCGCCTGCGCCAGCAGAAAAAACGCGATGATCCCCTCGGGAAATTCGTGGGTCATCAGACCGCCAGTTGCGATCCACCCGGTAAAGGGGTCATCCTTGAACGCAGCGGCGTAGATCACGCCGTCAAGAAAGGAATGGGCCGCCAGTCCGATAATGGACGCATACCCAAAAGTCAGCGCAGCGCCCTCCGGGCTGCGATCGAACAAAATCTGAACGACAATCCCGATAAGCACCATAGCTGCGAAGCCGCCAAAGACCCACCCGATAGAGCCGATCGAATAATTCAACGTTTCAGGAATGAGGTGAAGGGCAACGGCAACGCTCAGCAGTCCGACGGCGAACGCAGAAATATAGCCGGCGTTCCGCTCCGCGACGGCGCCAAACATGGCAACGGCCGCGATTCCCGCAGTGCTTACGGCCGCTGCAGCTGTGCTGGCGGCAAGTCCATCAATTTCCGAGAGTACCCCGAACACAACGCGGCGATCCCCTTCTACTCCGAGCGCCCCACCGCGTCCGGATTTCGGCGCACAATAGCAAGGTTGATGTTATCACGTCACTCTTTTTTCCGCCGAACGATACAATTTGAAGCAAATTTGTAATACCAAAAAATCCATTTTGCCTAAGCGGATCGTATTTCTTGCGACTGAGCGTAGATAAGGGCTAAGTTCCTGATAGAGGGGCTTTAAATTTTGTCGTTCGGAGAAAGAATAGCCGACGCATGACAGATTGTACGCATCAGGTCGATGACGGCGCGGATAACAGCCGCCGGCTTTTGCTGGCGCTGGGCGTTATTGTCACATTCATGATCGTGGAAGTTGTCGGCGGCATTCTTTCCGGATCGCTGGCGCTTCTTGCCGATGCAACGCACATGCTGACGGACGCATTGGCGCTCGGGCTTGCGGCAAGTGCTCAGATTTTCGCGATGCGTCCGGCCGATTCAAGCTTGCATTTCGGGTATCGGCGCGCACAGGTTCTGGCCGCGTTCGTCAACGGAATTTTACTGGCGGTTCTGCTGGTCTGGATTGTTGTCGAAGCCGTAAAGCGATTTACGTCGCCTGTGCAGATCGATGCGCCATTAATGTTGTGGGTCGCAGTCGGTGGCTTGCTAGCCAACATCATCGCATTTGTCATTTTGCACCGGGGCGCCACGCAGGATCTGAATATGCGCGGCGCGATGTTGCATGTCGTTGGCGACCTTTTGGGGTCGGTGGCGGCTATTGTCGGTGCGATCATTATCGCAGCGACGGGTTGGGTTCGTATTGATCCGATTTTGTCTATCCTCGTTGCAGCGCTGATCGGCGTTTCAGCTGTGCGTCTACTAAAGGAAACCGGATATATCCTGCTGGAAGGCGCGCCTGCGAACATTAATTCAGCGGCGCTTGCCAGCGGCATGAAATCTGCGTCGTCACTGATCAACGATGTTCACCATATTCGCATATGGCAAATTACGCCGGACCAGCCGCGCATCACGCTGCATGTTTGCGTTGATCGCGCGGAAGACGCGACGTCTGCGATTCTTTCTGCGAAGGAATTTCTCGCTGCGGAGTTTGGTATTCAACACAGCACGATTCAAATCGACGTCGGTGGCGATTGCCCTGACAAACAAGATGATGCGTTAGCGCCGTCCATCACGGCGAAAAAGGCAAGGTCGGAAACCCATTCCGCGTCATCTCCGATTGCCGCGCATAACCACTAAATACGCGTGATTGCTGGCGCTGTTCGAGGTCGGTTGAATCGCGGCAAATTGGCCTGCGTTCTTTGATCGAGGGCAAAACGCGGCTGCTTCACCTTGGTTGGCGACATATGCGCCAGCGCGCCGGCGCACGCAATCAATATTAAATATCCATCCCACATTTCCATGGAAACAGATGCGCCGCCAAGGGCAAAAACCATGAGCGAAAATTGTATGGATCGCGCAAGCTCCGGTTTCCATGGCTCCATGCCAGGGTCATGTCGTCGTGCGAATACGTTCCACGCGGCGAAAAATCCGGAAGCATAAAGACCAAGATAAATACCCAGACCAACGAAACCCGCCCCGCCAAGCATCTCGAAATAGATGCTGTGCGCGGCCCGTGCGCGCGGTCCGCGTTCACTATCGACGGTTCTTGCAACTTCAAAGAGATAGGAATTGCGCAGGCCGGCGCCGGTAATTGGATGCGCGACGCCGAGTTTCGTATTGATGACCCACGCATCGACGCGGCCCATAAAAGACTTATCGTCCGTCGCCGATGTGATTGTTGTCATGCGGTCCGTCCATTTGGCGGGCATGAACGCGATGGCCGGTGCAAGGACCGCGAAAGCAGCCGCGGCGAGGGCGAATTTGTGGTGTGAGCGCGCCCACATAACAATTCCGAACAAGGCGAGCGCAATAAAACCGCCGCGCGAATGCGTGCCCAGGATCGCTAAAATAGATAACACCAGGCATGCGGCAAGGCCGTGGCGCAACCATGCCGTTTTCGCCTGCGAGCGCAAATACAAGATGAGCGGCAGGATCGTCGCCGTCGCGATCCCGAAATGGTTATTGTCCTCGATGATCGTATCGGCAAGTCCCTGAACGCGAAATTCGCCCAACGTAAAAATCGTAAACAAAGCGCCCTTGGCGGCGAAAAACCCAATGCCGGCGACAAGAACCCAAATCAGCGCATGGATGCGCAACTTCGATGTCGCCATCTGTGCGCACAACAAAATGAAGAGCAATGTTTTCAAAAACCGGTCTGTTTGCGGCGCCGAGTTTTCCGGGTTCAGCGAAAAGAGCTGGGAGATCATTAACCATCCCGCCAAGGCCAGTATCAGCGCAATAACCGGGTCCATCCGGAATTTCATCGCTTCGCCCGAAAAAACATAGGCAAACAGCGTGACCGCAGCGATGACCAGATTTAATGGGACGCCGTATACATCATAGGCGATCTGATGCGGTGTCATGATCGAAAACCACGCCCAGGCGAGAACGCCGACAAAAGGTCGGCGCAATGCAAGCGCAAGCAACGCAGCAACAACGCCAAGAAGAAGAAAATCGCGCATTTCGCTCCAGGAGCGTTAATTGAACTTAACGGCGGCGCCGGTGCGCCTGACCTTTGCATTCAATTATCGGGCCGGGCGTTATGCTTCATTCGCAGCATGGTAAACGCCGCGCGCGATCGCTCGTGCGAGGCAGTCGGCTGCTGCGGATCCGATCTCCGTGACGGCGAGAGGGCGCGCGGCAACGTCTTTTGTTGTGATCGGTGCCGCAGACGTCGCGACGGAAAAAACCACATCGCCGTCGAATAATGTGTGCGCAGGACGAATGGCGCGGGCAATACCATCATGGGCCATCATGGCGACACGTTTTGCCTCAACGCCGTTGAGGTCTGCGTTCGTCGCGACAATCGCAAGCGTCGTGTTTTGGCGAATTGCACTCGTACGGATGCGCGCGAGCGGAGGAAATGGGTCGGTGCTGTCGCCAGCGCCGGGTGGGTTTTTACCGCCGAATTCATCGCCGACTTCCCACGGCCATGCATAAAACGTCTCGCCGTCGGGCAGGTATGGCGATCCGACTGGGTTAACGGCGACCAGTGCGGCGACGGCCAATCCATCATCAAATGTGATGGATGCCGATCCAAGGCCGCCTTTTACAAGTCCGGCCATGGCGCCGCGGCCAGCGCCGACTGTGCCAAGGGTAAAGTCCTCCGATGCGGATTCACAGGCATGAGCGCCAAGCCGTGCGTAGGGCGAGCCGTCAGTCCAGTTTTTGTCGCCGCCATTTGCGAGATCATAAAGTGAGGCGGCCGGCGCGATCGGGACGGCCGGCGTATTTGGCGCCAACTGCAACCCCATATTAGCGTTGGAAAGGAATTGCGTTACGCCGTCTGCCGCGGCGAGGCCAAAGACCGAACCACCCGAGAGCACGAAAGCGTCGGCGCGGCCGACGAGATTTGACGTTTCCAGAACGTCCGTTTCCCGTGTCGCCGGCGCGCCGCCGCGGATATCAACGGCGGCGACGAAGGCCTCCGCGCACCGTAAAACGGTGACCCCGGACTTTACTGTTTCGTCGGTTGCGTTACCGACGGTCAGACCGGCGATATCGGTGATAGAATTGCGCGGTCCGGGAGCAGGCAAGGGCGCGTCCTTTAGTTTTTGCGTATTGGAGTATACTGCGGCATCGGCAAATCTGTCTAACGCTCAATATCGGCACAGCGGAGAGCAAATGGCGAATTATGTGATTTTTGGCGCCGGGCGCGTCGGCCAAAATATGTCGGGCTATCTAACCTATCTTGGCCATCATTGTGTATTGATTTCGCACCATGAGGCGAAATCGGACCCTGACCGTTGCCGGAAGGCCGTCGCCGATGCGGAATTCGTCGCGGCCGCCATACCTGACGACGCCATTGCCGCTTGGTGCGATCATTGGATCGATGAATTACACGGCAAAATCGTCATTCATTTTTCTGGCGCGGCGCGGGTGGATGGCGTTGCAGCCTTTCATCCGTTGTATTCATTCCCGCCGCATAAGGTCGACGCCGCCAAGTTGGAACAGATCGCGTTCGCCTGTCCGCAGGGCGGTCCGGCCTTTGGTGAGGTATTTCCTGGAGCGCCCAATCCTCATTTCGAAATCGCAGACGCAGATCGCGCACGCTATCACGCGCTTGCCGTATTGAGCGGGAACTTCGTAGCTTTTCTATGGAACGAAACGGCGAAGGAACTGGCGCAATTTACCGGGCTGGAACCGGAAGTCGTCATGGGCGGTTACCTTGCTTCGGTTATAGATCGATTTCGTGAATCACCTGCCGCGTCTCTAACAGGTCCAGTGGCGCGAAAGGATGCGAAAACCGTGGCCGCAAATCTGGATGCACTTACAGAAAAACCGGCGTTAAAGCGTCTTTATGAAGCTTTCTTGAAAGAGGCGTGGTCTGATTATCCGTCTTAGGACTTAATCGAGTCGATCTCGTTGTCTTTCCCGAGGATGACAACGCACGGCTTATGTTCATGGGCTTCGTCCAGCGTTAACTGTGCGAAACTGGCGATGATGACCTTGTCACCTTTTGCGAAATGGCGTGCGGCGGCGCCATTGACGGCGATTGCGCCAGAGCCCCGTTCGGCTGGGATAATATAGGTTACGATCCGCGCGCCGCTGTTTACGTTCCAGATGTGAATTTCTTCATTCACGAGCATGCCCGACGCCTCGAGCAGGTTCTCATCAATGGCGCAGGAGCCTTCATAATGAAGGTCGCATTCGGTGACCGTGGCGCTGTGCAATTTTGCGCGCATCATGGACAACAACATAGGGTTCGTCTCCGTCTTAAAGTCTAAAAAGGGTGATAGGAATTGTCGAGCCGGCGCCGCTCATGCTAGGAGCGCTTACAAGGTAAGGCGCGATAGAGCTTGAGCGGTTATGATCATTTGCAAAACAAAATCGGAAATTCGCGCATTGATGACGCAATGGCGCCAGGAAGGTCAAACGATCGGTGCTGTGCCGACGATGGGTGCGTTGCATGAGGGACATTTGTCGTTGATCGATGTTGCCGCGCGTGAATGCGATCGTGTTGTTGCGTCGGTTTTTGTCAATCCGCTGCAGTTTGCGCCTCATGAAGATTTCGACGCTTATCCGCGCGACCTTGAGAGCGACGGCGCTATGCTTTCTGGCCGCGGCTGTCAGGCATTGTTCGCGCCGGAGCGCGTCAGTCTTTTTCCAGCCGACTTTTCGACCAATATCTCTGTCGCCGGCGTCGGGGAAAACCACTGCGCGATCGCGCGGCCACACTTTTTCGACGGCGTCGCAACAATTGTCGCGAAGCTTTTGTTGATCCTGCGCCCGGATGTCGCTGTTTTCGGCGAAAAAGATTTTCAACAGCTGGCTGTTATCCGGCGCATGGTGCGCGATCTTGATGTTGATGTGCGCATTCTTGGCGGGCCAACAGTGCGCGAGGCGGACGGTCTCGCCATGTCCTCGCGCAATCAATATTTGTCGGCCGATGAGCGCGCCATCGCGCCTGCGCTGTTTCGAACGATAAGACAGGCCGGCGAGCGTGTATCTGCGCCGGGCGCTAAGTGGTCGGAGATTGGCGCCTGGGCGACGGGAGAGATTCTCGCGGCGGGATTTACGTCGGTCGACTATGTTGACTTCGTCGACGCTGCGACGCTTGAAATGATCGACCAGGCCGGGCCGGAGGGGCGCATCCTGACGGCGGCGCGTCTCGGCGAAACGCGGTTGATCGACAATATTGCCGTTGCGCCTTCGCAGGTCGACTGAAACAGAATTCGCAGGCATCTCAACGGCCATTGTCGTTGGCGTAGACTTCTGCATCAGATGGAAACTCCCGCGCGCGAACAGCGCCGGCGTATTCGGCGATCGCCGCATCAATTGTTTCGCGCAACTGCGCAAACCGTCGAACAAATTTCGGCGTACGCGCGAACATGCCAAGCATATCTTCAGTAACGAGAATTTGTCCGTCACAGGCTGGTGACGCGCCGATGCCGATTGTTGGAATATCGATACGTTCAGTTAATTCCCGAGCCAGCGGTTCGACGACGCCTTCAAGTACAACGGCGAATGCGCCGGCCTCTGCAACAGCATCCGCGTCCGCGCGTAACATTTCACATTCTTCGTCTGTTTTTCCGACGATGCGATATCCGCCCGTGGCCCGAACCGCTTGCGGCCGCAAACCAACATGCGCCATTACGGGAACGCCCCGTTGAACGAGAAACCGGATCGTGTCCGCCTGCGTGACGCCGCCCTCGAGTTTCACAGCATCGGCGCCGGTTTCCTTCAAGACGCGCGATGCGGTTTCGAAGGCGGATGCAGCGTTCGCCTCATAGGTTCCAAAGGGCAGATCGACAACCAGGAGAGACGTTGCCGACGCGCGCGCGACCGATTTTGAATGAAACAGCATTTCATCGAGGGTCACGGGAATGGTTGTGTCATGACCATGCAGGACTGTGCCGACAGAATCGCCAACCAGCAAAACGTCCACATGGGGGTCGAGAATCTCGGCCATCATCGCGTTGTAGGCAGTCAGGCAAACGATCGGTTCGCCGCCCTTACGCAAACGAATATCGGCGACCGAAATTTTTCGGTGAGGTTTTACGGACGACATGGCGCGACCCTTCCGCCAAGACAAAGCGCAAGCCATGCCGAGTTACACGACACGGTTGAACTTCAAACGGATGCGCAGCCACCCTTTAGCGGTCATTTTTCTCGTCCGCCAAGGCGTACCCCGTGTGCTCCGCCGCGTATTCAAATCAGGAATACGGCCATTTTTCTCGGCTTTGGCGCGCTGTACGGTTCGCATCGTCTAAATAGGCGAAAAATTCCAATTATTCAATGTGATGACGCGATGACGGGCGCTTATGGGGCCTCAAGAAACCGCGAGACGGCGGAAATAAAGGCCTCCGGCTGGTCCCAATGCAGAGAATGGGCGGCATCGGCAATGGTCTCCACCCTGAATTTCGGGAAGGCGCTATAGGATTTTTGAAGCTCCGCCAACGGGTATAGGAGGTCGTTTTCTCCTGCCAGAACGAGCGTATCGGCGGTGATGGTATCGAGGCGCGGCGTTAAATCTACGCCCTTTAGCGAGTTACATTGCCGGCGCATATCAGCCGCCGATTGTTTGTACGGATGCCGCATGGCAAACGCGATGGCTGCATCAACCGCTCGTGTGTCCTCAAAAAAACGTCGCTCGAATATCCAACTAAAAAGGCTGCGAAACCAATGTTCGTCGGGCGCACCGGCCTCGCGCAGTGCCGTGAGGCTTTCGATCACGCTACGCGAGTGTCCGTTTGCATTCGGCGCGCCTGCCTCAAGGATCAGTTTTCGAATTCGGTTGGGCCAGGCGCCAGCGATTTCAATGGCGATCGCGGCGCCCATTGAATGACCGAGAAGGTCGATGGAGCGCAAGCCGAGATGGTCAATAAGTGCGATCATATCTTCGGCATAATCGTGCAGTTTGATTTCGTCGCTGCCACTGCGTGTCCGACCTATGGCTCGATTGTCCGGCATGATCAGGCGGCGCGTTTGTGCAAGCCGTGGTGAAATTGGCGCCCAACTGGTGGAATCACTGCCGAACCCGGCGATCATCAACAAGGGCGGTCCGTCGCCGGCGTCCTGATAATAAAGTTCAGCGCCGTTTGCAGACAAATACGGCATGGATCAAAAAATTCCCGGTAAATTCAGGCCCTGTTCGCGGGCGCAATCGATGGCGATGTCATAACCGGCATCCGCATGACGCATAACGCCGGTGGCCGGGTCGTTCCAAAGGACGCGCTCCAATCGGCGCGCGGCGTCCTCAGTGCCGTCCGCGACAACAACCATGCCGGCATGTTGTGAAAAGCCCATACCGACGCCGCCGCCATGGTGGAGCGATACCCATGTTGCGCCGGACGCTGTGTTGAGGAGCGCATTCAATAGCGGCCAATCGGAAACGGCGTCCGAGCCGTCTTTCATCGCCTCGGTTTCGCGGTTGGGCGATGCGACTGAGCCGCTGTCGAGATGGTCGCGGCCGATTACGACGGGTGCTGAGAGTTCGCCTGTCGCGACCATTTCGTTAAAGGCGACGCCGAGGCGATGGCGTTGCCCGAGCCCGACCCAGCAAATGCGCGCCGGCAACCCCTGAAAGGCGATGCGCTCGCGCGCCATATCGAGCCAGTTGTGAAGATGGGGATCATCGGGGATCAGCTCCTTTACTTTCGCATCGGTTTTGTAAATGTCGTCGGGGTCGCCGGAAAGAGCCGCCCAACGGAAGGGTCCGACGCCCCGACAAAAGAGCGGACGCACATATGCAGGCACAAAGCCCGGAAAATCGAAGGCGTTGGCAAGCCCTTCTTCTTTCGCGACCTGACGAATGTTGTTGCCGTAGTCTAGCGTCGGCACGCCGGCGTTCCAGAAGTCGAGCATTGCCTGAACATGAATTTTGATGGACGCGCGCGCTGCGCGTTCAACTTCCTTCGGCGCGGTCTCGCGTTTTTCTTTCCACTCCCCGACGGTCCAGCCTTGCGGCAAATATCCATTAACGACGTCATGAGCGGACGTCTGGTCTGTCACGATATCCGGCCGCGCATTGGGTTCGTCCCTTGCGCGCCGGGCAAGTTCAGGGAAAATATCGGCGGCATTGCCGAGGAGGCCAACCGATTTCGCTTCGCCGGCTTTCGTCCAGCGTGCGATCATCTCAAGCGCTTCGTCAACGCTCGTTGCTTTTTCGTCGACATATTTCGTGCGCAGGCGGAAGTCGATGGAGTCTTCGTTGCACTCGACCGCAAGGCAAGATGCGCCGGCAAGCACTGCGGCGAGGGGCTGCGCGCCGCCCATGCCGCCGAGGCCAGCAGTCAGGATCCACTTGCCGGTGAGGTCGCCGCCAAAATGCTGCCGGCCCGCTTCCATGAACGTTTCATACGTCCCCTGAACAATGCCCTGGCTGCCGATGTAAATCCAAGACCCGGCCGTCATCTGACCGTACATCATTAGCCCCTTGCGATCGAGCTCATTAAAATGATCCCAGGTCGCCCAATGCGGCACAATGTTGGAGTTTGCGATTAACACGCGTGGGGCGTCCTTGTGGGTCTTAAAAACACCAACCGGTTTGCCGGACTGCACGCAAAGCGTTTCGTCCTCATTCAAGTTTTTCAGAGCTTCGACGATCTTGTCGAAATCACTCCATGTGCGCGCCGCTCGCCCAATTCCACCATAGACAACGAGGTCGTGCGGGCTCTCCGCCACATCCGGATCGAGATTGTTCATCAGCATGCGCATGGGCGCTTCGGTCGTCCAGTGCTTTGCGGTGATCTCCGTTCCGTGAGGACTGCGCACCGTTCGCGCATTGTGTCGTGGATTGTTCATTTTTCCTCCCAAATCGCAGGCGCGCTTATTCCGGCAGTAACAATAAAGACTGTTTTGTTACCGGCTTTCCTTGAGCAACAAGGTCTGCGGCCATCGCTAAATCGTTCGCCATGAATCGATCCGCGCCGAGCGGCGGGATTTTCTTTCGAACGGTAGCAATAATGCCCTGAAGCGGTGTGCTCGTCTTTTCTGGCCTACGCATTTCTATACCTTGCGCGGATGTCAGCAGTTCAATGCCGATGATCCGGAACAGGTTTTCATTCATGGGCCCGAGCCGCCTTGCGCCGTGGCACGCCATCGATACGTGGTCTTCCTGATTGCAAGAGGTCGGCGTTGAATCGGTTGAGCACGGATTGGCGCGCTGTTTGTTTTCACTCATGAGCGCCGCTGACGTCACTTCTGCTATCATGAAACCGGAATTGAGTCCCGGTTCGGGTGTCAGGAAAGCGGGCAACCCGTATGACAAAGTAGGATCAACCATCAGCGCAATGCGCCGTTGTGCGATAGATCCGATTTCTGCAATGGCTAGTGCAATCTGATCGGCGGCAAAGGCGACCGGTTCGGCGTGGAAATTGCCGCCGGATATTATGGCGTCTTCAAATACGAGTGGATTGTCCGTGGCGGCGTTGGCTTCGATCTGAAGCGTCTTCGCTGCCTGTCGCAAGAGGTCGATGCAGGCGCCCATGACCTGCGGCTGACAGCGGATGCAATAAGGATCCTGAACGCGCTCATCGTCAACACGGTGGCTTTCTCGAATTTCAGAGCCATCCAGCACATCGCGCAGGAACGCGGCTGCATCGATCTGGCCCTGATGACCGCGAACTTCGTGGATCTCCTTGCGGAACGGCGCGGCCGATCCCATTGCAGCATCCGTCGACATGGCGCCTGTTACGAGCGCCGCCGTCATAGCGCGCCAGGCGTCGAACAATCCCTTGAGGGCGAGCGCCGTTGAAACTTGCGTGCCGTTGATAAGGCCAAGCCCTTCCTTGGCGGCGAGGACCAGCGGATTTATGCCGGCGGCGGCGAGGGCGTCCTTCGCCGAAATCCGGTCGCCGCGATAAAATGCTTCGCCTTCGCCCATCATCGCGGCGGCCATATGTGCGAGGGGGGCGAGATCGCCAGACGCGCCAACGGAGCCCTGCGCTGGAATCACCGGCAAGACGTCATGCGCGAGCATACGTTCAAGTTGTTCGATGACTGCGTAGCGCACGCCGGATACGCCGCGTCCCAGCGAAATCAATTTGAGCGCCATTACGAGCCGCGTTACCGATTGTTCGAGTGGGTCGCCGACGCCGGCGCAATGAGAGAGAATAAGGTTGCGCTGTAACGTCTCAACGTCGGCGGGCGCAATTCGGCGGTTGGCGAGTTTTCCAAAACCGGTGTTGACGCCGTAGACCGGCGCCGTCCCGGCCGCCGCTTTTGCGAGCCGCTCCGCAGACTGATCGATCCCGGCGCGCGCGGAAGGATCAAGCGTCGCCGCCTCGCCTTGACGAAGTATTGTTTCCAACTGCGCCAGCGTCGTGGCGCCGGGCACGAGATTTATGGACATATGACGCCTCCAAATACGCGCGCTAACAATGGGTTCTGACCGATTGGCGCGACAAGTTCCGCCGGGCGCCGCGCGTCCCAGATCGCGAGGTCTGCGCGTTTGCCTGGCTCAATCGTCCCGCAATCGTCAAGACCAAGCGCCGCCGCGGCGTTTCGCGTGACGCCGGCAAGGGCCTCTTCCGCGGTCAGGCCAAAAAGGGTGCAGGCCATGTTCGTGGCCAGCAGCGGCGACGTCATCGGCGACGTGCCGGGATTGCAATCGGTTGCCACCGCCATGTTTACGCCAGTGCTGCGCAACGCTGCCACGGGCGGCGGTTGGTCCTCTCGCAAATAGTAATAGGCGCCCGGCAACAGAACGGCGACGGTTCCGGCCTTGGCCATTGCTGCTGCGTCTTCCGGCGCCAGATATTCGAGATGATCCGCGGACAAGGCGCCGTATTTAGCGGCTAACCTAGCGCCGCCTTGATTTGAAAGCTGCTCAGCGTGCAGTTTTACCGGCAAGCCTAACGACACGGCAGTTTTAAACACGCGCTCAATTTGCTCCGTTGAAAAGCCGATGGTTTCGCAAAACCCATCGACGGCGTCTGCCAATCCTTCAGTATGGATCGCCGGCAGCATCTCATTGCAAATAAAATCGATATAGGCGTCGGTGCTATCAAATTCGGGCGGCAGTGCATGAGCCCCCAAAAACGTAGTCCGCACCCGGATATTGTCTTCATCTTCCAGCGCCCGCGCCACACGCAATATTTTCATCTCTGTCGCTATATCGAGGCCATATCCCGATTTGATCTCAATCGTTGTAACACCCTCAGCAATGAAATCCTGCAGCCTCGTCATTGCGGCGTCGAACAATTCTTCCTCGCTGGCGCCGCGCGTCGCCGCGACAGTCGCCTTGATGCCGCCGCCGGCCGCAGAAATTTCTTCATATGACTTGCCGAGTAGGCGCGCTTCAAATTCGCCGCTGCGCTCGCCCGCCCAGACGAGGTGTGTGTGACAATCTATAAGTCCGGGTGTGATGAGGTCGCCGCCCACGTCATGAACCTCGCGGGCGACGTCGCCGATATCGCCGCCGAGTTCGCGTACGGGTCCGACATAAGCGATTTCGCCGTCCTTGATGCCGACGGCGCCGTCCGGGACAAGGCCGTATGGAACATCTCCCAAGCGCATCGTTGCGATTTCGGCATTAATAAAAAGCGTGTCCCACATTAGAACCCTATAAACGGGTTTTTGGGCTCTTGTGAATACGGCGCCCTCGCGCGATTATCGAGCGATGAAAAAATGGACGTCGATTGAAAGCCTCTGCCGTAAAAGAGATGTCGATTGCCCGGTTGTGCTAATCGGCGCGCCTGTGACGTTGGGATCCGTGACGCCAGGCGCTTGCGACCGTGCGCCCGGTGTCATTCGCAGCGCCCTGAAACGGACCGGCGTTTATGACGTTGAGACTGGCCTGGAAATCACAGCCGCCATTTACGATGCTGGCGACCTTGCCGTCGCAGAACTGACGCCAGCTGACTGTTTTGCGCCTGTTCGTGACGCCGTGCGGATGCTGTCGGACAAACATGCACTGACTGTTGTGTTGGGCGGTAACAATGCGATCACGCGCCCCGGTGTTCATGGTTTGGGTGATCCCGGCGCCATTGGCCTTATCACGCTGGATGCACATTTTGATATGCGTGATACAAGCGAAGGATTGAGCAACGGCAATCCGGTGCAAGCGCTTCTTGATGATGGCATGCCCGGCGCGAATATCGCGCAGATTGGTCTCGCGCCTTTTGCTAACGCGAAATACATGCATGATGCGGCGCGCGCGGCCGGCAATGCGATATACACAATGGCCGATGTTCGCCGGCGTGGCATTGAAGACATTCTCTCTGAAACCATCGACGCGTTAAGCAAACGATGCGATCGTATTTACATCGATTTTGATATCGACGTGATTGAGCGCGGCCTGGCGCCCGGCGCGCCCGGCGCGCGGCCAGGTGGAATGACGACGAATGAATTTTTTAAAGCGGCGCGTATCGCCGGCGCCCATAAAAAGGTCGCAGCGGTTGACTTCGCTGAGTTCGATCCATCCCTCGATGTTTCCGACGTAACGGCGCTTGTCGGCGCTCGGTGGGTCGCCGAACTCCTTGCTGGGTTTGAGATCAGGAACGGTTAACGCGTCGTCCCGGCGCGGGAATTGCTTTGGTCAATTCGAATTCAGTTACGTATGGGCCGACAAAACCGGCCGGGACAGGCGATAATGAAACGTTCGATGACAAAAAAATGCGTAGTTTCAATGCTTGCGGGCGGCGTATCGCTGTTTGCGGTCGCCTCTGCGGCGACGTTTGAAACCAATAAAATCTCATTTCAGGACATCACGGGGACCGTCGAGATTAAAACGACGAATGGTGATGAAATCGATATTGAGATTCAGCAGGGCGCAAAATTTACCAATATCGAAGTCGTTGAGGAAGACGGCGTTGTGCGGGTCACCGGCGTTCGTTGGGTCGATAATGAAGATCGCAATTGCTGTGATAACCGCATCACCCGTACATTCGAACCACGCAAGGGCCGAACGGTGACAACGGGCGAGCCGGTTAATGAGGCGTTTTTCGCTGAATATCCGACAATTACGGTGTCGATGCCGGTCGCGGGCGATGTCGACTTTGTCGATGCGCGGATGAAATTAACGATGGAACGCCTCGACGGCCGGCTCGGTCTTGATGCGTGTTATGTCTATGGTGAAACGGCCGATGTCGAAGAAGCGGCCGTTGGCATCATTCACGGCAGCCGGCTCGTGATGGGCGACATTGCATCCGGCCTTGAGATCGATATTTCCGGTGACGCTGATTTTCTCGCAGGCGATGTTGCCATCGCTGACGTCGATATTGCAGGCCCTGGCGACGTCATTCTCGGCGACATTGACGGTATGCTTGATGTGTCGATCGCTGGCTCGGGCATTGTTCGCGCGACACGCGTCGATGGTCCGATGACGGTGCGTATTGCCGGTTCTGGCGGCGCCGCCGTTAAAAGCGGCCGCGCTGACAAACTCAAGGCGACGATAGACGGATCCGGCGGCGTTTACTTCGGCGGCCTCGTCGCGCAACCGGAACTGCGCCTTTACGGCTCATCGGAAGTACGCATGCGTTCTGTAAGCGGTCGCATCATTCATCATGGCGGCGGCGACGTTTATGTCGGCGACGAAGTATTCTCAAACGATGACGATTAGGCGCCGTTGCGCACCATAGAATGCGGGCAAACTTTCATTAGACGTCAGTTTGCTCCGCCTTCCGTTTGTGCAACGGCATATAATCGCGCTGTGGCGGACCGGTGTAAATCTGCCGCGGACGACCGATTTTCTGGTTCGGATCCTCAATCATCTCACGCCATTGCGCGATCCAGCCAACCGTGCGGGCCAGGGCGAACAGAACGGTAAACATGTCGCTCGGGAAACCAAGTGCGCGCAACGTGATGCCCGAATAAAAGTCGATGTTCGGATAGAGCTTTTTCTCGACAAAATATTCGTCTTCGAGAGCGATCCGCTCAAGTTCCATCGCCACTTGCAGCAGGGGCTCTTCCCGAATGCCGAGCGCATCAAGAACATCATGACACGCCTTGCGCATTACGGTCGCGCGGGGGTCATAGTTTTTATAAACGCGGTGACCAAAGCCCATCAGTCGAAACGGGTCAGATTTGTCTTTCGCTCGTTCAATATATTCCGGAATACGGTCGATCGTCCCGATTTCCTCAAGCATATTGAGCGCCGCCTCATTGGCGCCGCCATGGGCCGGACCCCAGAGCGAGGCGATGCCTGCAGCGATGCAAGCAAACGGATTGGCGCCCGACGAGCCCGCAAGACGCACCGTTGATGTTGAGGCGTTCTGCTCATGGTCCATATGAAGAATAAAGATCTTATCTAGCGCGTCGCAAAGCACCGGATTGATTTCATATTCTTCCGGCGACACAGCAAAACACATGCGCATGAAGTTTGACGTGTAATCGAGGTCGTTACGTGGAAAAACGAACGCTTGGCCGATAGAATATTTATACGCCATCGCGGCGATGGTTGGCATTTTCGCGATCATGCGATGAATGGCGATGCGCCGTTGCACCGGGTCCTGAACATCAGTTGAGTCGTGATAAAATGCCGATAACGCGCCGACGACGCCAACCATGATCGCCATGGGGTGCGCATCGCGCCGAAACCCGCTGTAAAAATTCTTGAGTTGTTCGTGCACCATGGTGTGGCGCGTGATCGACGTATCAAATCGTTCGCGCTCTGTGCGGTCGGGAAGCTCCGCGTTCAACAGCAAATATGCGACTTCGAGAAAGTCTGAATTCTCGGCAAGCTGATCAATAGCGTACCCGCGATACAACAAAATGCCCGCATCGCCATCAATATAAGTGATTTTCGATTCGCAACTCGCCGTGGACGTAAACCCTGGATCGAACGTGAACGTGTTGGTTTTTGCGTACAGTTTGCGGATATCAATGACATCAGGTCCCTCAGACGCCTTGAACACCGGGACTTCGGTTGTCTCACCGTTATAGGTAATGCTGGCGGTGGAGGTCTGGTTGAGATCGCTTTTCATTCATCAAGCCCTTATTGCTGCATCGCCGCATAATTTGTTGCAGCGCACATAATACTGTTTCTAACTGCTTACGCCAGAGGCGATATCAGCGGGTTACATCGCGAATACGAGCCCGCGCCTCATCTGGACCAAGGCTATATAGCACTTCACCCAGCCCTGGCGAAGGTTTGCCAGCGGTCAGCGCAGCCCGCAAGGGCGGCCCAATCGCGCCAAATCCGACATTTTTTTCCGCAGCGATCCCTTGGAGCGCGTCGTCCAGCGATCCGGGCGTTAACCATGCGGTGTCATCCGCGAGGGCCGAATCAATGGCGCCGAGCATTTCCAGCGCGCCGTCTTTCGCCAATGGCTTGGCGGGCTTGCCTTCGATAATCAGGGGGCGCGACAGGAACAAAAATGCAGCAGCGTCGGGCGCGTCAGCGAGTGTTGCGCATCGGCTTTTCAAAAAAGGCGCTGCGCGTTTGAGGCGGTCAACATTGTCTTTATCAAGAGCAATTCCAGACGCTGCGAGAAACGGCGTTGCGATTTCGCAGAACTTACCGTCTGAAAGTTGCGAGATGTAATGCGTGTTGATCGATTTTAGTTTTTCCATGTCTAGACGCGCCGGCGATTTTTTAACGCTATCGAGATCAAACCATTCCAGCGCTTTGTCGCGCGGTATGATTTCGTCGTCGCCGTGGCTCCAGCCCAGCCGAATAAGGTAGTTGGCAAGCGCTTCGGGAAGAAACCCCATATCGCGATAAGCCTCGACGCCTAACGCGCCGTGTCGTTTTGACAGTTTTGCACCATCGGTCCCGTGGATGAGGGGAACATGCGCAAATTGCGGCGCCGTCCATTCGAGCGCATCATAGATTTGTTTTTGTCGCGCCGCATTGTTCAAATGATCATCCCCGCGGACGACATGTGTAACGCCCATGTCGTGATCGTCGACGACGACAGCAAGATTATAAGTTGGATTTCCGTCGCTGCGCAGAATGATCAGATCATCTAGGGCGTTGTTGGGAAAGCGCACGGCGCCCTGAACGGCGTCGACAATTTCAGTGTCGCCCGTGCGCGGCGCCCGAAACCGGATTGCGAAAGGTTCGCCGGGAGGGCCATCAGACGGATCGCGATCACGCCATGGGCTCTCAAAGCGAACGCCGTCGTTTTTTGCCGCGTCGCGGGCGGCGTTCAACGCATCGCCCGACAGCCAGCATTTGTAGGCATTGCCGCCGCTGAGCAGTGCGTTGGCAATCTCAATATGTCTGTCGCGGCGCCCATGTTGCGAGACCGGGTCGCCGTCCCAATCGAGTCCCAGCCATTTCAGCCCGTCTAATATGGCCGCGACGGCGTCGTCATTATGGCGTGCACGGTCCGTGTCTTCGATCCGCAAAAGAAATTTACCGCCGCGACCGCGCGCATAAAGCCAGTTAAACAGCGCCGTTCGCGCGCCGCCAATATGGAGATAGCCGGTCGGCGACGGGGCGAACCGGGTGACGATCTCACCGTTTCCGCCAGAATGCGTATTTTTCCCGTCTATGGGCATCTTGTTTAGACCCGTTCGTTGATTCGTGCGACACTGCGCGAAGTTGCGTCGTCCGTTAGCACAGATTTTTCGATGGCGCCTATCCAGCAGTGACAGTGGAAATCAACGATAGTGCAGTGTCGCCTCCGGTGCGGACGCGCCGCCGAATGGCGCGCTCTACGCGGTGGCGCGAAGTTTTGCGATGGCGGTCGCGAGCAATCGGTTGGGTCCGGGAGGACGCGGCGACATTATCAATCTGGACACCT
This sequence comes from Parvularculaceae bacterium, assembly GCA_021776465.1. Lineage (GTDB taxonomy): Bacteria > Pseudomonadota > Alphaproteobacteria > Caulobacterales > Parvularculaceae > Hyphococcus. The sequence continues at coordinate 42,933 of JAJFFU010000088.1, read as the reverse complement.
GTTTTTATTGGCTTGGGCGTCGGCGTCTATTTCAGCCTGAAAACTGAGCCGACTTTTTTTGTGGGCGTGGCGGGGCTTGTAATTTCCTTCGTCCTTCTTGCCGTTATGCCGAAATATCGCAGTGCATGCGCGGCGCTTATGATGGCGTCATTGGGTTTTGCCGCCGCCGATTGGCGAACAGAACAAGTCGCAACGCCGGTTCTGGATCGCGATATCGGCATTCGCGCGATAGAGGGACGAATTTATTCCGTTGAGCGATCGGCGAAACGGGAACGCTTAGTCATTGACGTACATTCTATCGCGCGCGTCGATCCGGCGGACACGCCAAAACGCATTCGCGTTACGTGGCGCGGAGAGCGCAGCACGGTTGCGGCGGGCGATGACGTCACGCTGCGTGCGGGGCTCTCGCCGCCGCCGCCGCCCGCGGCGCCGGGAAGCTTCGACTTTGCGCGGCAACTTTATTTTCAGAGCATCGGGGCTGTCGGCTTTGCCGTAACGACACCGATTTCGACGCAAGATGTGGATGGCAGTTATTTTCGCGCGCGGATTGAAAATATCAGAACGGGCCTGACCCGTCGCATTATCGAAGCCGCGCCGGGGCAGGGCGGCGCCATTGTTGCGGCGGTTGTCACCGGCAAGCGTGAAGCGATTTCCGAGGCGTCGCGGGCCGCGTTGCGTGATGCGGGTCTCGCTCACCTATTGGCGATTTCCGGGTTGCATATGGGGCTTGCAACCGGGCTCGTGTTCTTTGCAGTGCGCGGCTTACTGGCTGCGATTGAGCCGGTCGCCATTCGATTTCCAATCAAAAAATGTGCTGCCGCCGCCGCGCTCTTGTCCGGGCTCGTCTACCTGTTGTTGTCGGGCGCCGCATGGTCGCCGCGCCGCGCCTTCATTATGACAGCCGTTTTCTTTCTGGCGATCCTGTTCGATCGACGCGCGTTTTCACTGCGCAATGTTGCGATTGCCGCGTCGATCATTCTGGTGACAACGCCGGAAGCGTTGGTCCATCCGGGGTTTCAGATGTCGTTTGCAGCAGTGACGGCGTTGATTGCTGTGTTTGAGTGGTGGAACCGGGTTGCCGATCCGTCGCGTGATTTTTCACTATCGGCGCGTCTGAAACGATATGCTGCTGGTCTGGGCGTTACCGATTTGGTGTCGTCTCTCGCGACGGCGCCCTATGCGCTGTTTCATTTCAATCGCGTGGCCGTTTTTTCACTGCCCGCAAATATCCTATCTATGCCGCTCATGGGTTTATGGATTATGCCGGCCGCCGTTATCGGCCTGTTATTGACGCCATTCGGTCTTGACGGACCGGCGTGGGTCATTGCGGCAAAGGGTGTTGATGTCGTCCTCGCTATTGGCGCGGAGGTGTCGAGTTGGCCTGGGGCGGTGTCTGTGACGCCGCAATGGCCAGTAGCGGCGCTCATCGCCATTACGGTCGGCGGGCTCTGGTTTTGTCTCGCGAGATCGCCGCTGCGTCTCGCTGGCGGTCTCAGTATACCGGCGGCGGCCTTACTCGTCGCGGCGGCGCCGACACCGGATTTATTTGTTTCTGCAAGCGGCAAGAATATTGGCGTTGTCGGGACGATTGCCGGCGAGCAACAGATTATTCCCTACAGCAAACGGCGCGACAAATTTTCCATCCGCGTGTGGAACGAGGTAATCGGCGCGGACCCGTCCAAGGACACGAAAATTACCGGTCCGTTCGGCGATTGCGATGATGCGGGATGCGCCAGGACAGTAGCGGGCAGAAGGATCGCTGTGATCAATCGATCCGGTGCGCTTGCCGAAGACTGCGCCCGCGCCGATCTTGTCATTGCCGTCTACCCGGTCCGGAAATTCGACGCCGATGCTTGTGCAGCGGTGCTTATCGACAACTGGTCCGTATGGAAAAACGGCGCGCACGCCGTTTATTTTCGTGGCCGCGACGTCGTCACCAAAACAGTCAATGATGCGCGCGGATCGCGGCCATGGTCTGACGGCGGGCCGAAACGCTAATCAGTGGTATTTCCGCATCAGGCCGACAAGCTTGCCTTGAACCGCGACACGGTCCGGTCCGTATATTCGGGTTTCGAAGTCAGGATTTGCCGCTTCCAGTGCGATCGACGCGCCTTTCTTGCGCAAACGTTTCAGCGTCGCTTCCTCATCGTCGACAAGGGCGACGACAATGTCGCCGCTGCCGGCGGTATCGCAACGTTTGATGACAACGAAGTCGCCATCATGAATGCCCGCGTCAATCATCGACTCTCCTTGAACTTCAAGGATGAAGTGTTCGCCGGCGCTGACCAGTGCATCCGGCGCTGCAATACGATCGACTTCGTGCTGTATGGCTTCAATTGGCGTGCCGGCCGCGATCCGGCCAAGCACGGGCAATTCATTGGAACCGGAAACACTCGCCGCCGATGGAGCGTTGCCTTGGGGGCGTCGTCGAAAGCCGCCATCAACAATGGCCGGTGCAAAGCCTGTCGCCGCCGGTCTCTTCGCCTCGGCCATTTCCGGCGGCATCCGCAAGACTTCGAGGGCGCGAGCGCGATTGGGTAAGCGCCGAATAAATCCACGTTCTTCGAGCGCCGTAATGAGCCTGTGAACGCCGGATTTGGACTTTAGCTCCAGAGCATCCTTCATTTCGTCAAAAGAGGGCGAGACGCCTGATTCGCTGATCCGCTCATTGATGAACGCCAGTAGCTCGTGCTGTTTTTTGGTCAACATGTGACGTTGCTCGCTGTCTTCGCGGTCCCGTTCGGGTCCGGAGGTTTCTGTTTTCGCGGGGCACTCGACCTACGAATGGTCCCGAGAACAAATCGACAACGTTCTATTGTTGTTCTTTTGGCCGGTCAAGCGCGTTTCGAAAATAACCTTGGCGCGCCCGTTGGTTAGGCGGCGGAGACCGGTGACAGGAGGTTTCGCGTTGCCGCCGCGATATCGGGCTGGCGCATCAGGCTTTCGCCAACGAGGAAAGCTTTCGCGCCGCCCGCAGCCAGTTGAACGAGATCGTCATGGCCATGAATACCGCTCTCGGAAACAAGCAGCGCATCCCTCGGAGCGTGGCCGGCGAGCTCACCTGTGACGGCAAGATCGGTATCAAATGTCTTCAGATTTCGGTTGTTTACGCCAATAAGGCTCGCGCCAAGCTTAACAGCGCGTTCCATCTCTTCGCGATCATGGACTTCAACCAGGACATCGAGGCCATAATCCGCCGCGGCGGCGTATAATTCCGCAGCTTGCGCATCTGACAGGCAGGCCATGATCAACAAAATACAATCAGCGCCCCAGGCCCGCGCCTCGATGACCTGATAGGGATCAATCATGAAATCCTTGCGCAGGATTGGCAGCGTCGCCGCGGCGTGCGCTGCTTTTAAATAGTCAGCATGCCCCTGAAAACTTGGGCCGTCAGTAAGAATAGAGAGGCACGCCGCGCCGCCTTGCTCATATGCGCGGGCATGGTCCGCCGGCTCGAATTTTTCGCGGATCAGGCCTTTAGACGGGCTTGCTTTCTTGATTTCAGCAATCAACGCGAAACCATTAGCGGATTTATTTTCAAGCGCTGCACGAAACCCGCGCGGTGACGTTTCGCGCGCCAATATCTCAAGGGACAAGGCAGGCGCATTCGCTTTCGCGGCGGCGACTTCGTTTATTTTATACGCAACAATGTCATCGAGAATGGTCATGAGGTGCTGTTGGATATTTCAACGAGTTTTGCAAGGGCTGCTGCCGCTGAACCGGAGTCAATCGCTTCCTCGGCGCGCCTCGCCGCTGCTTTTATGTCTGCGGCGGCGTCGCTGACCACTAACGCCGCAGCGGCATTAAGTACGGCGATATCGCGATAGGCGCCGTGTTCGCCGGCGAGCAACCGTTTTATCGCGTCCGCATTTTCCGCCGGCGCCCCGCCTTTCAAGTCGGCGGCGGTTGCTGTCGGCAACCCGGCGTCTTGGGGCGTCACTTCGAATTCACGGATCGCGCCGCCGCGCAGTTCCGCTACGAATGTGCGGCCCGTGGTCGTCAATTCGTCGAGCCCGTCTTCGCCGTGAACGACCCATGCCGACGTCACGCCAAGGCGCGGCAGGACCTCGGCGATCGGGCGCAGGAGATCGCGCGAAAACACACCGAGAAGCTGGCGTTTTGCGCCCGCCGGATTCGATAGCGGGCCAAGGACGTTGAACATGGTGCGCACACCAAGCGCTTTGCGCGCCGTAGCTGCATGGCGCACGGCGCCGTGATGAAGTGCGGCGAACATGAACCCGATTTTCGCATCCGAAATACATCGGGAGATTTTCGCCGGGGATATATCGAGTTTGACGCCGAGTGCTTCCAATACTTCTGACGACCCGGACTTCGACGATGCCGCCTTGTTGCCGTGTTTGGCGACGGGGACGCCCGCGCCGGCAACGATTAACGCCGCAGCGGTAGAAATGTTGAATGTATCTGCGCCGTCGCCGCCGGTGCCGGCTGTGTCAATCGCGTCATCCGGCGCATCGACGGCGAGGGCGCGCGAACGCATGGCCTCGGCCGCCGCCGTAATCTCCTCAACAGTTTCGCCGCGGGCCCGCAGGGCGGCGAGAAAGCCCGCGAGTTCAATGTCGCTTGCGCCACCGTCGAGAACGACGCCCATCGCCGCGCGCATTTCGTCTGCTGACAACGGGCGGCCGGACATGGCGATGGCCAGAAATGATCGAAACGCACTCATGGTTTGGCGCTCGATTGTTTCGCACGGTTCAGGAAATTGGCGATGATCTCCGAGCCAAATTCTGAGGCAATACTTTCGGGATGAAATTGAACACCGGCGATCGGCAGGGTCTCGTGACAAACAGCCATGAGTTCGCCGTCGTCCTCCGCGGAGGCGTTTGGCGCGAGGCATTCTGGAAGGATATCGGGCGCAGCAACGAGAGAATGGTAACGCGTCGCGGTAAACCGTGTGGGAACTCCCTCAAACAGCCAGCTCTTGTTGTCGTGCGCGACGGTGCATGTTTTTCCATGCATCAGACGGTGCGCCCGCCTGATTTTGCCGCCAAGCGCTTGGGCGATTGTTTGCATACCGAGACAGACGCCGAAAACCGGTTTTTCTGCGGCCGCCGCCTGTTCAACAATTTCAAGGCAGACGCCAGCGTCGTCCGGGGTGCGCGGGCCCGGCGACATGATGATTGCCTCCGCGCCTGAGCCTAATGCGTCGGCCGCGGTCAGCTTGTCGTTACGCTTGACAATAACGTCCTCACCCAAGGCGCCGATGAGGTGCATCAGGTTAAACGTGAAGCTGTCGTAATTATCGATCAACAAGATCATCGCCGCTCACAGAATCAGCCTTAAACGGGCCTTGGTTCGGGGCGCGCATTGCGCGCGCTTGATATGGCCATGCGTGAAATTGACATCAAATTGCAAGGAAATTCTTACCAGTGGCGTTCGGACGGGGTGGCAAACCGGTGAAATTGCGAGCAGGCAATGCTGGCTTGATTGCGTCTATTGTCGTCGCGCTCGCCGCCACTGTATTGGGCGCCATGTCGGCCTATGTCGGTAAGTTTGGCACTGTCGCGGAGGCCAAACGCGACATCGTCATTGCCCCGGAAAGTTTCGCCCAAACTGCTGTCGCGGCGCCGGTGAGACGGGACGAGATTGTGCGGCAAGTCATAGAGCGGTTTCCGCTGGAACGTTTTTCGGTGCAGCCCCTCGTGATTACTGAGCCATCGGTGCGCCCGAAGATTATTATCATTATGGATGACATCGGTCTTGATGAAGAGGCCGCGGACATGGCGTTCGCCTTGCCGGGACCAATTACCTACTCGATCCTTCCCTATGCGCCGGATGCAAAAAACCTTGCGGCAAGGGCGGCCGCCGGCGACGGCGACGTGATGCTTCATTTGCCGATGGAGCCCGACGGCGACGAAGACCCGGGACCGAATGCGCTGCGCAGTGATATGTCGGCCGGTATTTTTTTGCGGGCGCTGCAGTGGAATCTATCGCGCTTCGATAATTACGTCGGCGTCAATAATCACATGGGATCGAAACTGACGTCCAACGGCGCGGCAATGAAAGCCGTTCTTGGTGTTTTAAAGGAGCGGGGTGTTTTTTTTATCGACTCCGTGACGACCAGTCATTCTGTCGCTTACCACACTGGTGTCGAGATCGGTGCAGCGGTCTTGCCGCGCGACGTGTTTCTTGACCCGACGCCAAACGACCGCGATGTCGTCCGCCGGCAGTTACGCCTCGCGGAGCAAATCGCCAAAGAGACCGGATACGTTATCGCGATTTGTCACCCACGGCCTGAAACGCTCGACGTTCTCGGTCCGTGGCTTGCGACAGTCAGTGCACGCGGCTTTGACCTGACAACACCGTCGGCCATGTTTGCCGTGAAGCCCAGGCCGAGGCTCGCTGCTGCACCGGAGTTACGATTTTAGGCGTCTTTGTCGAACACTGCTTCGGCGGCTGCAAATAACGCCCGCGCCTTATTTTCGCATTCGGTCTGTTCGTTTTCAGCAAGTGAATCGGCGACAATGCCGGCGCCCGCCTGAACATGGATTTCCCCGTCTTTAACGATGGCGGTTCGCAACGCGATACACGTGTCGACATTCCCATCCGCCGAAATATAGCCGATAGCGCCGCCATAAACACCGCGCGCCGAAGTCTCCAGCTCATCAATAATTTCCATGGCGCGGATCTTCGGCGCGCCGGTGACAGTGCCGGCGGGGAAGCCTGCGCTAACAGCGTCAACCGGATGAACATCCGCGCGCAAGGCGCCGACGACATTGGAAACGATGTGCATGACATGGCTGTAGCGTTCGATTTCGAAGCTGTTCGTGACCTTAACGCTGCCGATTTCCGCCGATCGTCCAACGTCATTGCGTCCAAGGTCCAAGAGCATCAGATGCTCGGCGCGTTCTTTTTCGTCGGCAAGAAGGTCTTCGGCGAGCGCTGCGTCTTCGGCCGGCGTTTTTCCGCGCCAGCGGGTGCCGGCTATGGGGCGGATCGTGATCTCGCCATCGCGCACCCGGACGAGAATTTCAGGACTGGAGCCGACGAGGGCGAACGCGCCGAAATTCAAATAAAACATGAAGGGCGACGGATTTGATCGCCGCAATGCGCGATAGAGTTCAAACGGCGGCGCATCAAAGTTCGTGCTGAAACGCTGGCTTAGAACCACCTGAAAAATATCGCCGGCTGTAATATAGTCCTTTGCGCGGTTCACGGCGCCTTCGTACTGCTGCCTTGCGATGTTGGATTCAGCGGGCGCCGGGGCCGCGCCAACGTCAGGCTTGCGCATTGACTGGCTGAGTGGCGATGAAAGTTTGGCCGCAGCGTCAGCCAGTCGTTGTTTCGCGATTTCGTAAATTGCAGCGGGCGCCGCGCGCGGGTCCGGTCGCGCCGGGGTGATCAGCAAGATCTCCTGGCGCACATTATCAAATACCGCGAGTACGGTCGGCCGAATAAAAACAGCGTCCGGCGTATCAAGTCCGCCGTCGGGGCGGGGGCCGAGCGCTTCCATCTGGCGCACCATATCATAACCGAGATAGCCAAAAACGCCGGCCGCCATCGGCGGTAACCCATCGGGAATGATGTCGATTTCCGACTGCCGGAATAGTCGTTTGAGATTATCAAGCGGTGCGCCGTCTTCGCGCGCGAAGGCAGACGCATCAACAGCGGCGTTATTATTGATTTCTGATCGCGCGCCGTAACATCGCCAGATAACATCGGGCTCAAACCCGATAATTGAATAGCGACCCAGCTGCTCGCCGCCCTCGACCGACTCCAGCAAAAATGAATTGGCGTCACCGCCGCACAGTTTCAAAAACGCCGATACAGGCGTTTCCAGATCGGAGACGAGCCGTGACCAGACGAGTTGGCTCTGGCCCGCTTCGTATTGCGCGGCGAAGGTGTCAAAATCAGGCGATAGTGTCATTAGCCCTCGGCGAAGATCGCATCGAGCTGCGTTTGATTTATTTTGATTTCGATGTCGCCCTGAACCGAAGCCAAAAATGCTTCGATCAGTTCCTGATCCAGCTGATATCCAAGATATTGGCCGTAAAATGTCGCTTGTTCCGGCGGTACGGCGGCCGTTGAAATTGCGATGGTGTCAATCTCTGCAATAATTTGCGCTTCGCCAATCGCTGCGGCGCCGGTGACCAGTGTATTGGGAGCGGCGGAAAAAAGGCGCTCGCGAAGGTCTGCGGAAATGGCCTCGTTTTCAATTTGCCTGTCGATCACGAGCGTCGTTGGCGCCCGATCGAATTGGCTCGCAACATCACCGAGCGCAGCGCCGGCGACTATCTGTGCACGGATGTCGTTAACGGTGTTTGCGAGGCGCTGTTCGCGTTCATTCTTGCGCCACAAAGTTTCGACGTCATCACGCACGTCTTCGAATGCGCGCAATGCCGGCGTTCGGATTTCCTTGACGCTGACGAAAAAGTAACCGGCCTGGTCGGCGAGCTGTAACGCTTCGGATTGCTGGTCTTCTTCCAGCGCGAACGCTTCCGCGAGGGCTTCGCCAGGAACGCCGTCCAAAATCGCGCCGCCCGGCGTGAACGAATAACGATCAAGAGGTCCATGTTCGATTGCTTCGAGGCCAGCAGCCTCCGCCGCGGCGACAAGGCTTGCGCCGGTGTCGCGCACTTCCTCAACTTCATCAATCGCGTTCAGCATTGCGCGGCGCGTATCCTGCGCCAGAAAGTCATCTTCAATTCCCTCTTTCGCGTCCTCAAACGTAACAAGCTCCGGGGCGGTGACGCCGGCGATCTGGACGACGGTCCATCCAAAAAGGCCTTCGACCGGATCAATGATCGCGCCCTCTTCTAGACCTTCGGCAAAGGCCGCATCGCCGACGCCGGGATCGAGGATGTCATTTTTACGCGCATCGGCGAACGTCACGCCTTCCAGCGTCCGGTTGTTTTCGATTGCAATGGTTTCGAACGTTTTGCCTTGCTTCAGTGCGGCGGCCGCGGCCTGCGCTTCGGCTTCGCTGTCGAACGTAATCTGATAGATCGTGCGGGTTTCCGGTTTTTCGTAGAGGCGGGCCCTGTTGTTTTCGTATAAACGGCGAAGGTCCTCTTCGGAAACTTCTACGCCGTCGCGAAAATCATCATTGCGCAATACAAGCAATTCAATCGTGCGATATTCCGGCGCCGTAAAGGTCTGTGGATTGGCTTCGTAGTACGTCGTCAAATCGTCTGGCGTCGGCTCGGCGGCCTTGCCGGCCATTTCTTCTGTCACGATCAGGTAAGAAATTTTGCGCCGTTCAGATTCGCGCATCAACGAAAATTCGGTCAGTGTCTTAGGCGCGTTAGCTTTCAATGTGAGGGAATCGACCAACTGCGCCCGTTGCAATTCTCCGGAAACACGCCGTTCGAATTCTTCAACAGAAATACTGTAGCGTTGCAAAATCTGCAAAAGGACAGAGCGGTCAAACTCGCCTGTTACCGGGTTTTTCAGATTATCATTTGCGTTCAGATACTCACGGATCATTGAGCGCGGCGTTGATAACCTGATTTTGTCAGTGAACTGATTGAGCGCCGCCGTCGTCGTGATGGACTCGATGACTTCGTTTGGCAGGCCGGACTGGATTGCTTCTGCGCGTGAAAACGCGCCGCCGGATTCGATCGTTTGAATTTGGACCGCCCGATTGAATTCGCTCTGGACATATTGGGTCGAAAAATTCTCACCGCCGACGGTGACGGCTGCATTGCTGGCGAATTGCTGCACTTCGGGAACCCCGAAGAACATAAAGGACAAAACGAGCAGGCTGCCAAAAAACCATGCGACGGCGCCTTTGAGCCATCCGCGAACTTGCTTAAGCATGAAAATACCTCTTGCGGTCAAACTGAGCGCTACTGGCCAGGCAATGCAGACCGAGCGACGCTGGCGCGTAACCTATTCCCGGCCGTTGCGTCAAACAAGACGCCCGCCGGGGCTTGCTCAACTGGACAGGCCTGCGCCCGTCGCTTAACCCAATTTCACGACAGGGAGACGGCCTATGAAAATGATGATCGCCGGCAACTGGAAGATGAACGGCCTTGCCGCGTCGCAGGGCGAGTTACAGAACCTGATTGATATGTTTTCAGGCTCGACGCCTGAGGGCCTCGATATATTGGTCTGCCCGCCAGCGACGCTTGTGGCGTCTTTCGCGGCTTCTTATTCCGATGAAGGCGTCATGATTGGCGGTCAGGACTGTCACCCGGAAGACTCAGGCGCGCATACAGGCGACATCAGCGCCGCGATGCTGGCCGATGCTGGCGCTGCTTATGTCATCGTCGGCCATTCCGAACGGCGCGCCGACCATGGCGAGAGCGACGCTCTCGTCAAGGCAAAGGCCGAGGCCGTGTTGGCGGCGGGAATGGCGCCAATCGTTTGTGTCGGCGAAACGAAAGAAGAGCGCGAGGCGGGTAAGGCGCTCGACATTGTCGGTGGCCAGCTTGACGGTTCGCTGCCGCAAACCAACGATGAGATCGTCATTGCCTATGAACCTGTCTGGGCGATTGGCACAGGATTGACGCCGACGATCAGCGATATCGCCGAAATGCATGATTTTATTCGCGGCAAGACCCGCCAGGATATCCGCATTCTTTACGGTGGATCCGTGAAGCCGGGAAATGCTCAGGAAATCCTCGCTGTCAAAAACGTCAATGGCGCCCTTGTCGGCGGCGCCAGCCTTAAGGCGAACGATCTTTTTGGAATTATCTCGGCAGCGCCGGGGAACGTTTAACCTGCTATGGCCCGTATGTTCCTGTTTCTAGCATTCGCGGCGTTGATCTTGATGCTTGCCGGCGTGTCTGGTTGCGCCAGCATGAATGCCGAAAAAAATGCGCCGCTGATCGGCGAACGGATCGACCTCGACGGCGTCGCGGTACATGTCGTGACGGCGGGGCCGCGCGATAGCGTCAAGCCGCCGGTCGTCCTGATCCATGGGGCGTCGGTCAATTTGCGCGATATGAAGATTGCGCTCGGCGATGAACTTTCGAAGGATCGCTTTGTCATCATGGTTGACCGGCCGGGGCGGGGATATTCCGACCGACCGGACGATGGCGGCTATCAGCTCGAGCGACAGGCCGCCCTGATCAAAGGCGCTGTCGATGCGCTGGGGGTCAAGCGTCCGGTTGTCGTTGGTCAAAGTTTTGGCGGCTCTGTGGCGCTAAGATACGCGTTGGAATATCAAGATGAGATGTCTGGACTGGTTGTTCTTGCGCCTGTCAGTCACGAATGGCCCGGCGGTGTTGTCTGGTACAATCGAGCCGCGACGATGCCTGTACTCGGCTTCTTCTTTCGGCGGCTGATTATCCCCGCTTACGGATCTGTTGCGGCTGAGGGTATCGTTGAAGCGTCTTTTGCGCCGAATGTAATGCCGGTGAATTACTATGAGCAAGCCGGCGTATCGCTGCTGTTCCGCGCCGGTGATTTCAAAGCCAATGCGACCGATATTGTTCACTTAAAGGACGAAATTCGCTCCCAGCAACACCGTTACGCCGAGCTTAGATTGCCGGTGTTCATTGCAACCGGTGAGGCGGATGATGCTGTGAGCCCGGACATTCACGCAAAAACCCTCATCAATGAGATCGATGGCGCGGCGCTGACCTTGTTTCCAGAAACGGGCCATGCGCTGCACCACGCGCAGTCTGACGCCATTATTCAGTTGATCGACGCGATCCCGCTTGACGGGGCGCCGACCGAATAGGGGCTTGCATTGCGGGATTTTCCCGCTAGAAGACCGGCTTCGTCGTCGGCCGGCTTTGCTCGGGCGTCGACACCTGTCCAAGACTGCAGGCGAGGGGGTTCCTCTCTTAATATCCTGCATAGACGGGAGGAAAAGGATCAGCCGAGCCACCTGGCCGGGCGTATCCGTTGACCTTCTGGGGCAGGCTTTCGCGGTATGTGCGGGAGCCTTTTTGGTTTCTGAACAATCCCGCGATCGACCGAAACCGCATGGGTCGGATGGTCCGCTCATGCAAAAACCGAAGGGAAACGTCCTATGGACAGAGCCCAAAAGGCAGACGTGGTCGAATGGATCGGCGGCGTGTTCGATGCGAACACCGTCGTCGTCGTCGCCAATGCCGGCCTGTCGGTTTCCGAATTTGAAGCCTTGCGCGGCGAACTCCGCAGCGCCGGCGCCTCAATGAAGGTGATCAAGAACCGGCTGGCCAAGATCGCCGTCACGGGAAAGCCATCCGAGAAGATTTCACATCTTTTCGAAGGTCCGACCGCGATTGCGTTTTCTGAAGACCCTGTCGCGGCGGCGAAAGCCGTCAAGAAATTCGCCAAGGACAACGAAAAGCTCGTGATCCTCGGCGGTGCGATGGGTGAGGAAATCCTCGACGAAAAAGCGGTGGACGTGCTTGCGTCCATGCCGTCTCGCGAGGAACTTCTGGCGTCTATCGTCCAAACCATCATGTCCCCGGCCATGGATATCGCGAGCGCCATTGGCGCGCCTGCGGCCAATATCGCCGGAATTATTGAAACGCTTGAAACCCGGGAAGCGGCGTAAAACCCGTCCCAGATCTAACCTACAGGATTGAAATCAATGGCTGATCTTAAAAAAATGGCTGAAGAGCTTGTTGGCTTGACGCTTCTTGAAGCGGCTGAGCTCAAGACTATTCTCAAAGACGAATACGGCATCGAACCGGCAGCTGGCGCTGTTGCTATTGCGGCGGCCCCAGGGGCAGGCGGCGACGCGGCTGAAGAAAAAACCGAATTCGACGTGATTTTGGTCTCGGCCGGCGACAAAAAGATCAATGTGATCAAGGAAGTCCGCGCCATTACGGGCTTGGGCTTGAAAGAAGCCAAAGACCTCGTCGAAGCTGGCGGCAAAGCAGTGAAAGAAGCTGCGCCGAAGGCCGAAGCCGAGGAAATCATGAAGAAACTCGAAGAAGCCGGCGCGAAAGTCGAACTCAAATAGGACCGGTACGCCAAATTATCGCAGGCTCGCATTTTTTTCCCGAAAGGGTTGCGGGCCTGCGCAAGCGTGCTTAATAAACCCTCTACACCGCCGACGGGTTTCCGCCGGCGGCTTAAGGCTTTGCGGCGACGTGCTTCGGTTAATTGAGATAAAAATATAGTTCTTCCGCGTATCGCGGCCGAATGATCGTTCGGCTGCGGCGTGGTTTTTTGCGCGCGTGTTCAGTGATCAGCCCATGAAGAGTTTGATAGGGCCGGCATCGGGGCGCGCAATTTGAAATATGGTTCCCTGCTACGGGAATATTGGCGTTCGTGAGGATAAAGATGGCGCAATCCTTCGTTGAGAAGAAACGCATTCGTAAAAATTTCGGACGTATTGGCGATGCAGCGCCGATGCCGAACCTGATCCAGGTTCAAAAGGATTCCTATGAGGCGTTCCTGCAACGCTTCGAAAAATCGCCGGATCGGCTGGTTGAAGGGCTGGAAGCGGTTTTCCGCTCGGTCTTCCCGATTTCCGATTTTACCGAGCAGGCGACGCTGGAATATGTCTCCTATGAATTCGAGGATCCGAAATACGACGTAGAGGAATGCCAACAGCGCGACATGACGTACGCTGCGCCGCTGAAGGTGACGTTGCGGCTGATCGTATTTGAGGTCGACGAGGACACCGGCGCTAAGTCCGTCAAGGATATCAAAGAACAGGAAGTCTACATGGGCGACATGCCGCTCATGACGAATAACGGTACATTCGTTGTAAACGGCACTGAGCGCGTAATCGTCAGCCAGATGCACCGGAGCCCGGGCGTCTTCTTTGACCACGACAAAGGCAAGTCGCACTCGTCTGGCAAGTTGTTGTTTGCTGCGCGCATAATCCCTTATCGCGGCTCCTGGCTCGATTTCGAGTTTGATGTCAAAGACGTCGTCAATGTCCGTATCGACCGCCGTCGCAAACTACCGGCGACGACGTTGCTCTATGCGCTTGGCATGGACCAGGAAGAAATTCTCGACGAGTTTTTCACCCGCGTTCATCACAAGAAGAGCAAAAAAGGCTGGATGATGCCTTACAACGCCGAGCGTTGGAAAGGCGTTAAGGTCGAGAATGATCTCGTCAACGCTAAAGACGGCGAGATCGCAGTTGAGGCTGGCAAAAAACTGACGGCGCGCGCCGCATTGAAGCTCGCCGAGGACGGCCTGAAAGATCTGTTGCTCACGGATGAGGAGATGGCCGGACGCTATGTCGCGTCTGACCTCGTCAACTTTGACACCGGCGAGATTTACGCCGAAGCGGGCGACGAAGTAACGCTCGAGCATCTCGAGACGTTTGAAGATATCGGTATCGATTCATTCGATACGATTGACGCCGATCACGTCAACATTGGCGCCTATATGCGCACGACGCTGGCGGCCGACAAAAACAAGAACCGCGAGCTTGCGCTTATCGACATTTACCGGGTGATGCGCCCGGGCGAGCCGCCGACACTCGAAACGGCGGAAGGCCTTTTCTACTCGCTGTTCTTCGATCCGGAACGGTACGACCTTTCGTCGGTCGGTCGGGTGAAAATGAACATTCGCCTTGGGTTCGAAACGGAAGACACACTGCGCACGTTGCGCAAGGAAGACATTCTCTCCGTCTTGAAAACATTGGTTGAGCTGCGCGACGGTCGCGGTGACATCGACGACATCGACAACCTCGGCAATCGCCGGGTCCGGTCGGTCGGCGAGTTGATGGAAAACCAGTACCGCATCGGTCTGTTGCGGATGGAGCGCGCTATCAAGGAACGCATGTCATCGGCTGAACTCGATACGCTGATGCCGCACGACCTTATCAATGCGAAACCGGCAGCGGCGGCTGTTCGCGAATTCTTCGGCTCTTCGCAGCTCTCGCAATTCATGGACCAGACGAACCCGCTCTCCGAGATTACCCACAAGCGCCGCCTTTCTGCGCTTGGCCCCGGCGGTCTGACGCGCGAGCGCGCTGGCTTTGAAGTGCGTGACGTTCACCCGACCCACTATGGTCGGATCTGTCCGATTGAGACGCCGGAAGGCCCGAATATCGGTCTGATCAATTCGCTGGCGACGCATGCGCAGGTCAATAAATACGGCTTCATCGAAAGCCCGTACCGCCGCGTTTCTGACGGCAAGGTGACGGACAATGTCGTCTATCTTTCAGCGATGGAAGAGCAACGCTTCGCGATCGCGCAGGCGAACGCTGAAGTCGACGAAAACGGCAAACTTATGAACGAATTCGTCAACTGCCGCATCGCTGGCGAGGCAACGCTCGTGCCGCGTGACGATGTTGGCTATATTGACGTCTCGCCGAAACAGCTTGTCTCAGTTGCAGCGGCGCTCATTCCGTTCCTTGAAAACGATGACGCCAACCGCGCGCTGATGGGCTCGAACATGCAACGCCAGGCCGTGCCGTTGCTGCAGGCCGAAGCGCCGTTTGTCGGCACCGGTATGGAGGCGATCGTGGCGCGGGACTCCGGCGCTGCCGTTGCGGCGCGTCGTCCGGGTATCGTCGAGCAGGTCGATGCGGAGCGCATCGTTGTCCGCGCGACGGAAGAAACCGATCCGACAAAGCCGGGCGTCGATATCTTTAACTTGCGCAAATTCCAGCGCTCTAACCAGAACACCTGCATCAACCAGCGTCCGCTCGTGAAGATCGGCGATCTGGTTCGCGAAGGCGACATCATTGCTGATGGTCCGTCTACGGATCTCGGCGAGCTTGCGCTTGGTAAGAACGTGCTCGTCGCGTTCATGCCATGGAACGGTTACAATTTCGAGGACTCGATCCTCATATCCGAGCGCATCGTGCGCGATGATGTCTTCACCTCCATTCACATCGAAGAGTTCGAAGTGATGGCGCGGGACACCAAGCTTGGTCCTGAAGAAATCACGCGCGATATTCCGAACGTCTCCGAGGAAGCGCTTCGCAATCTGGATGAGGCGGGCATTGTCGCCATTGGCGCGGAAGTGCATCCGGGCGATATCCTCGTCGGCAAAATCACGCCTAAAGGCGAGAGCCCGATGACGCCGGAGGAAAAACTCCTCCGCGCAATCTTCGGCGAGAAAGCCGCTGATGTTCGCGACACGTCGCTGAAATTGCCGCCAGGGGTTGCCGGTACGGTCGTTGAAGTTCGCGTATTTAACCGTCACGGCGTCGACAAAGACGAGCGCGCCATCGCGATCGAGCGCGAGGAAATCGAACGTCTCGCCAAAGACCGCGACGACGAGCTCACGATCCTCGAACGCAACATCTATGGCCGCCTGCGACCATTGCTTGAAAACAAGGACGCTGTCGGCGGCCCGAAAGGGTTCGAGAGCGGTAAGATCACTGCAGAAGTGCTCGACGAAAGATTGTCGCGCGGTCAGTGGTGGAAACTTGCCGTTGGCGACGATGCTGTCATGACCGAAGTTGAGGCGTTGAAGAAACAATTCGACGAGTCAAAATCGCGCCTTGAAGCGCGCTTTGAAGACAAGGTCGACAAGTTGAAGCGCGGCGACGAACTGCCGCCGGGCGTCATGAAGATGGTCAAAGTCTTCGTTGCCGTGAAGCGCAAGCTGCAGCCGGGCGACAAGATGGCTGGCCGTCACGGCAACAAAGGCGTCATCTCCAAGATTGCGCCGATGGAAGACATGCCGTTCCTCGCAGACGGAACACCGGTCGATATCGTTCTCAATCCGCTCGGCGTGCCGAGCCGGATGAACGTTGGTCAGATCCTCGAAACGCACCTTGGTTGGGCGTGTCGCGGTCTCGGCCGTCAGATCGGCGAAATCATGGAACAGTGGGAAGCAAATCTTGCGACCCGCGAGGACATGGTCGCCAAAATCAAGGACGTCTACGGAGAAGAGCAAACGCTTCCCCGGTCGAACGAGGAAATCAAGGAACTCGCTGGCAATCTCGTGCGCGGTGTTCCTATTGCAACGCCGGTATTCGACGGCGCCCGCGAAGACGACATCGTCAAAATGCTGAAACAGGCGGGGCTTGAAGAGTCCGGTCAGGTCACGTTGTATGACGGTCGTACAGGCGAAACGTTCAAACGTCAGGTGACGGTCGGGTACAAATATCTCCTCAAACTGCATCACCTCGTCGACGATAAAATTCACGCCCGTTCAATCGGTCCGTACTCGCTCGTTACCCAGCAACCGCTAGGCGGCAAGGCGCAGTTCGGCGGTCAACGGTTCGGCGAAATGGAAGTCTGGGCGCTCGAAGCCTATGGCGCGGCTTACACGCTACAGGAAATGCTGACTGTGAAGTCGGACGACGTCGCGGGCCGGACCAAAGTCTACGAGGCGATCGTCCGTGGCGACGACAGCTTCGAGGCAGGTATTCCAGAAAGTTTCAACGTTCTTGTCAAAGAGATGCGTTCGCTCGGCCTTAATGTCGAGCTTCAGAACGGGTAACGCGCAGGCGTTCCCGTTCGTCGAAGAGTTTTGATTATCCGCGGCCTGATCATCCGCGACCGAATTGAGAGGCACATATGTCCCAGGAACTTTTGAACGTATTTAATCCCTCTGCGCCTGCGCAGACGTTCAATCAGATCCGTATTTCATTATCGAGCCCGGAGAAAATCCTCTCCTGGTCCTTTGGTGAGATCAAAAAACCGGAAACGATTAACTATCGTACGTTCAAACCGGAACGCGACGGTCTCTTCTGCGCGCGGATTTTTGGTCCGGTAAAAGACTACGAATGTCTGTGCGGCAAATACAAACGCATGAAGTACAAGGGCATCACCTGCGA
The DNA here is from genome assembly GCA_021776465.1 of Parvularculaceae bacterium. Taxonomy (GTDB): domain Bacteria; phylum Pseudomonadota; class Alphaproteobacteria; order Caulobacterales; family Parvularculaceae; genus Hyphococcus. The sequence continues at coordinate 25,328 of JAJFFU010000088.1, read as the reverse complement.
GAAGTGCGGCGTTGAAGTCACGCTGACAAAAGTCCGACGCGACCGCATGGGCCATATCGAACTGGCCGCGCCGGTTGCGCATATCTGGTTCTTGAAATCACTACCGTCGCGGATCTCGCTGATGCTCGACATGACGTTGAAAGACGTCGAGCGGGTTCTCTATTTCGAACAATATATCGTCATTGAGCCGGGGCTTACTGCGTTAACGCCGAACCAGATGCTGACTGAAGAAGAATATCTTCAGGCACAGGAAGAATATGGCGAAGACAGCTTCACCGCCGGTATCGGCGCCGAAGCGATGCGCGAAATTCTGACGAATATCGACCTCGAAGGCGAAGTGGAAAAACTGCGCGTTGAGATCGCCGAATCAACGAGCGAACTTAAATCCAAAAAATACGCCAAGCGGCTGAAGCTCATCACGGCATTCATCGAGTCCGGCAACCGTCCGGAATGGATGATCATGACGGTGATCCCGGTCATTCCGCCGGAACTGCGCCCGCTGGTGCCGCTGGATGGCGGCCGCTTTGCGACGTCGGATCTCAACGATCTTTATCGCCGGGTCATCAACCGCAACAATCGTTTGAAGCGCCTTATCGAGTTGCGTGCGCCGGACATTATCGTCCGCAACGAAAAACGGATGCTGCAAGAATCTGTCGATGCGTTGTTTGACAATGGCCGTCGCGGCCGCGTCATCACGGGCACAAACAAGCGCCCGTTGAAGTCGCTTTCCGATATGCTGAAAGGTAAGCAAGGTCGCTTCCGTCAGAACCTTCTCGGCAAGCGCGTCGACTATTCCGGTCGTTCAGTCATCGTTGTTGGCCCGGAACTCAAACTCCACGAATGTGGCTTGCCGAAGAAGATGGCGCTGGAGCTGTTCAAGCCATTCATCTATTCGCGTCTCGACGCGAAAGGTCTGTCTGCGACCGTTAAACAAGCGAAGAAACTCGTTGAAAAAGAGCGTCCCGAGGTTTGGGATATTCTTGACGAGGTTATTCGCGAACACCCGGTCATGCTAAACCGGGCGCCGACGCTGCACCGTCTTGGCATTCAGGCATTCGAACCAAAACTAATCGAAGGCAAAGCGATCCAGCTTCACCCGCTGGTTTGCACGGCCTTTAATGCGGACTTCGACGGCGACCAGATGGCCGTCCACGTCCCATTGTCGCTTGAGGCGCAGCTTGAAGCGCGTGTTCTCATGATGTCGACCAACAACATTCTGAGCCCCGCAAACGGCAAGCCGATTATTGTGCCGTCGCAGGATATCGTACTTGGCCTATACTACATAACGATGTTGAAAGAGGGCGAGCCGGGCGAGGGCAAAACCTTCGTTTCTCTTGATGAAATTGAGCACGCGCTCAATGCCGGCGTCGTGACCTTGCACACCAAGATCAAGGCGCGCTGGGAATCGGTTGACCTCAATGGTGATCCGATCCGCGAGATCGTCGAGACGACACCGGGCCGAATGAAGGTCGCGCAAGTCTTGCCGAAGGACGGCAGCGTGCCATTCCGGGTCGTCAATCAACTTTTGACAAAGAAAACGGTCCAGGGACTTATCGATATCGTCTATCGCCATTGCGGTCAGAAGAAGACGGTTATCTTCGCCGACCACATTATGGACCTTGGTTTCAAGGAAGCCTGCAAAGCGGGGATCTCGTTCGGCAAGGACGACGTCGTTATTCCGCAGGCCAAGAAGGCGATGGTCGAGGAAACGCGTGCGCAAGTTTCCGAATTCGAACAACAATACGCTGAAGGTCTCATCACACGCGGCGAGAAATACAACAAAGTCATCGATGCCTGGGCGAAATGCACGGACCGTATTGCTGATGAGATGATGTCGGAGATTTCCGAAACCAAATTCGATCCGGATAACAATCGCCAGCTAGAACCGAATTCGATCTACATGATGTCGCATTCGGGCGCCCGTGGCTCGCCAACACAGATGCGCCAACTCGGCGCCATGCGCGGCCTGATGGCGAAGCCGTCCGGCGAAATCATTGAAACGCCGATCACCTCGAACTTCAAGGAAGGGCTGACGGTTCTGGAATACTTCAACTCCACCCACGGGGCCCGGAAGGGTCTTGCAGATACGGCGTTGAAGACGGCGAACTCGGGCTACCTCACGCGCCGCCTTGTTGACGTTGCGCAAGACTGCATTATTCGCCAAGTCGACTGTGGCACGGAAAACGGCATCACGCTGGAAGCGGTTGTCCAGAGCGGTGAAATCATTCTGCCGCTTTCGCAGCGCATTCTCGGTCGAACGCTTCTCGAAGATGTCGTTCATCCGGAAACCGGTGATGTTGTCGGCAGGGCCGGCGATGAAACGGATGAAGCGCAATCGGAAGATATCGAGGGCACAGGCGTTCAGACTGTTAAAGTCCGTTCGGTCCTGACTTGCGAGGCGCCCGTTGGAATTTGCGGTAAATGCTACGGGCGTGACCTTGCCCGCGGTACGCACGTTAATATTGGCGAAGCGGTCGGCGTCATTGCGGCGCAGTCGATCGGCGAGCCGGGCACACAGCTTACCATGCGGACATTCCACGTTGGCGGGACCGCGCAAGTTGGCGATACGTCGTTCGTTGAGGCGAGCCACGAAGGTGTGGTCAAGCTAGAAGGCCGGCAGGTTCAGAAAAACTCATCTGGCGATTTGATGGTGATGGGCCGCAACACGCTCGTCAAAATCATCGCGGCGGATGGCAAAGAGCACGCGTCGTACAAAGTCTCATATGGCGCCAAGCTCCGCGTTGACGATGGCGACGAGGTTACGCGCGGCCAACGTCTCGCAGACTGGGATCCGTACACCATTCCGATCCTCACTGAAGTCGAAGGCAAGGTTAAATTTGAGGACCTGCAAGAAGGCTTCTCCATGCAGGTCGTCGCTGACGAAGCGACTGGTATCGCCAGCCGCGTTGTCACCGACTGGCGCGCCAATCCGCGCGCTGCAGACATGCGGCCGGCCATGGTCGTCTTAGGCGAAGATGGCGAGCCGATGACCTTGGCGACAGGTGGCGAAGCTCGTTACGTCCTGCCGGTGGGCGCTGTTCTCAGCCAGGAAGACGGCGAGCACATTGCGCCGGGTGATGCGCTTTCGCGGATCCCGACAGAGGGCGCCAAAACCCGCGACATCACCGGCGGTCTGCCGCGTGTTGCTGAACTCTTCGAAGCGCGTCGGCCGAAGGATCACGCGATCATCGCCGACGTCGATGGCAAGGTTGAATTTGGCCGCGATTACAAAAACAAACGCCGGATCAAGATTATTCCGACGGATGAGAGCGTTGAGCCGTCGGATTATCTCGTTCCGAAAGGCAAGCACATTGCCGTGCAGGACGGGGATTTCATCGCCAAAGGCGAATACCTCATGGACGGCAATCCGGCGCCGCACGATATCCTGCAGATTATGGGGATCGAAGCGCTCGCCAACTTCCTGATCGATGAGATCCAGGAAGTGTACCGATTGCAGGGCGTGCCGATCAACGACAAGCACATTGAGGTGATCGTTCGCCAGATGCTGCAGAAAGTCGAAGTCACGGACCCAGGCGAATCGCTGTTCCTGAAAGAGGAACAAGTCGACAAGCTCGAATTCGAAGAAATGAACGAGAAGCTCGAAAATGACGGCAAAAGACCGGCAAAAGCCAAGCCCGTTCTGCTCGGTATCACCAAGGCAAGCCTGCAGACGCGGTCGTTTATTTACGCGGCGTCTTTCCAGGAAACGACGCGCGTTCTCACCGACGCAGCCGTCAACGGCAAAGTCGATGAGCTCGAGGGCCTGAAGGAAAACGTCATTGTGGGCCGGTTGATTCCGGCGGGCACGGGTGGCGCCATGAGCCGTCGCCAGGTCGAAGCAGAAGAGCGCGACGCCGCTTTGATCGCCGAACGCGACCGGCGCATTGCTGAAGCATTGCCGCCGGCTGAAGAACCGGTCGAACCTGTCGAATCCGCGCCGGAGCAGGTATCAGCCGCGGAGTAATCGGCGGCCCAACGGAAAGTATAGATTTTGGCCAGCCGAAATGCCGGGCTGGCCATTTTCATTTCAGGGATTTGATGGCCCCTTATACGTTTGCAGAACCGACTGGAGAACTAGCGAAGAACCGACGCTAATAGTTTGTAATTATGCTGGTTTTTCGTCCCATCGATCACAATGAAACCGCTCAAAACCGGTCTATGCGATGCGCAGGCGCGCTGCGCTAACGCGAACCCATAAAAAAGCCTTAAAAAAACTAGGCGTTCAGCCGGTTCTGCTATTGACCGCCGATTGGGCCAACGTTAGAGAGTGCGCCGCTGAAAGGTTGGCAGTCAGTCTGGTCGAATTCGATCAAACCTGAAACGCAGCCAGTTTTAGCCGAGGATAGTTAGTTTTTTTGAGCGGCGTTCCGCGAAGTGAGAGCGCCGCTTGCTTGCGTCATTGGCATTTGCCATTGGCGCGAAACCGCATTGATGGCGCAAGTTACTGCGCGTGATGAGATTTTTAGGCTGCAGGAGACCCGATGCCGACGATTCAGCAACTGATCCGCAAGCCGCGGAAACCTAAGCGCCGGATCAACAAAGTTCCGGCCATGGAAGGCAACCCGCAGAAGCGGGGTGTCTGTACGCGCGTTTATACGACGACGCCGAAGAAGCCGAACTCTGCGCTTCGGAAGGTTGCAAAGATCCGTTTGACCAACGGCTATGAAGTAATTGGTTACATCCCGGGCGAAGGCCACAATCTTCAGGAACACTCTGTGGTCCTGATCCGCGGCGGTCGCGTTAAAGACTTGCCGGGCGTTCGTTATCACATTATTCGCGGCGTACTCGACACCCAGGGCGTCAAGGACCGCAGACAGCGTCGTTCGAAGTACGGCGCCAAGCGTCCGAAGTAGGGAGAGACACACATGTCCAGACGTCGCCGCGCAGAAAAACGTGTTGTCCACCCGGATCCAAAATTCGGTGATAAGACGCTGTCGAAATTTATGAATTACGTCATGATCGACGGAAAAAAATCGGCCGCCGAAAAGATCGTTTACGGCGCGCTTGATCGTATTGAAGGCAAGCTTCGCCGCCCACCGGTCGACCTCTTTAAAGAGGCGCTCGACAATGTGACGCCAGCGCTTGAAGTGCGCTCGCGACGTGTCGGTGGCGCCACCTACCAGGTGCCTGTTGAAGTCCGCACCGACCGCAAGCTCGCGCTCGCCATGCGCTGGATTATTTCGGCTGCTCGCTCGCGCAATGAAACGACGATGGTTGATCGTCTGTCGAATGAAATTATGGACGCTGCACAAAATCGCGGCGCCGCTGTTAAGAAACGCGAAGATACGCACCGGATGGCTGAAGCCAACCGCGCCTTCTCGCACTACCGCTGGTAAGTCAGGCTACAGAGTTTTTTAAGGACGGACCCTATGTCCCGCGAATACAAAATTGAGGACTATCGGAACTTCGGCATCATGGCTCACATTGATGCGGGCAAGACGACGACGACCGAACGCGTCCTTTATTACACTGGCAAATCGCACAAAATCGGCGAAGTGCATGACGGCGCTGCGACCATGGACTGGATGGAGCAGGAGCAAGAGCGCGGCATCACGATTACGTCCGCTGCGACGACGACTTTCTGGAACAACAAACGCCTGAACATTATCGACACGCCGGGACACGTTGATTTCACAATTGAAGTCGAGCGTTCGCTTCGCGTACTCGACGGCGCTGTTGCGCTGCTTGACGCTAACGCTGGTGTTGAGCCGCAGACCGAAACGGTCTGGCGCCAAGGCGACAAATATCATGTTCCGCGCATGTTCTTCATCAACAAAATGGATAAGATTGGCGCGGATTTCTACAACTCCGTCGACACGATCCACGCGCGCCTCGCTGCGAAGACCGTTGTCGTGCAATTGCCGGTCGGCGCTGAATCGAATTTCCTGGGCGTCATCGATCTTCTCAAGATGAAAGCGATCATCTGGGAAGAGGAATCGCTTGGCGCAAAATTCCATGAAACCGATATTCCCGAAGACATGGTCGAGAAGGCCAATGAATATCGTGAAAAAATGATCGAGACCGTTGTCGAACTCGATGAAACGGTAATGGAAGCGTATCTCGAAGGTAACGAGCCGGACATCGACACGATCAAACGTCTGATCCGTAAGGGTACATGCGCAGTTGATTTCCATCCCGTGCTTTGTGGTTCGGCATTCAAGAACAAAGGCGTTCAGCCGATGCTCGACGCCGTTGTCGACTATCTGCCGAGCCCAGTTGAAGTGCCCGCGATCAAGGGTGTGCTTCCTGATTCCGACGAAGAAGTGACGCGAAAATCATCTGACGAAGAGCCGCTTTCCATGCTGGCCTTCAAGATCATGAACGATCCGTTCGTTGGATCGCTGACTTTCTGCCGAATTTATTCCGGCAAGCTGGAATCCGGCACGCAGCTAATGAACACGGTTAAAGGCAAAAAAGAACGTATCGGCCGTATGCTGTTAATGCATTCGAACAACCGTGAAGAAATCAAAGAAGCGTTTGCGGGCGACATTATCGCGATCGTTGGTCTGAAAGACACAACGACGGGCGATACGCTGTGCGACGCGCAAAAACCTGTCATTCTTGAGCGAATGGAATTTCCCGAGCCCGTTATTGAGCTTGCAGTTGAGCCGAAAACCAAGGCCGACCAGGAAAAAATGGGTATCGCGCTGCAACGTCTTGCAGCTGAAGATCCATCGTTCCGCGTTTCTTCTGACGAAGAGTCCGGCCAGACGATCATCGCTGGCATGGGCGAGCTTCACCTCGATATTCTCGTTGATCGCATGAAGCGTGAATTCAAGGTCGAAGCGAATGTCGGTCAGCCGCAGGTAGCCTACCGCGAAACAATTACGCGCGAAGCGGACATCGATTACACCCACAAGAAACAGTCGGGTGGCTCGGGTCAGTTTGCGCGCATCAAATTCCGCGTCATTCCGCAAGAACCGGGCACTGGCTATGAATTTGAAAGCAAGATCGTCGGCGGCAATATTCCGCGGGAATATATTCCGGGGGTCGAAAAGGGCATCAACTCAATCCGCGAAACCGGATTGTTGGTTGGCTTCCCGATCCTCGATTTCAAGATCGAGCTCTATGATGGCGCCTTTCACGATGTGGACTCCTCTGTTCTGGCGTTCGAGATCGCCGCGCGGGCTGCGATGCGTGAAAACAAATCCGAACTTGGATTGGCGCTGCTTGAGCCGATCATGAAGGTCGAAGTCGTTACGCCTGAAGAATATACCGGCACGGTTATTGGCGATTTGAATTCACGCCGCGGCCAGATCCAGGAACAGGAAATGCGCGGCAATGCCAACGTTGTGCACGCCATGGTGCCACTCGCCAACATGTTTGGTTACGTCAACAATCTTCGCTCTTCGACCCAGGGTCGCGCTCAGTACACGATGCAATTTGATCATTATGAGCAGGTGCCGAAGAACGTTGAAGAAGAAGTCAGAGCGAAATTGGCCGGCTAGCCGGTGAAGTGAGCCCGCCCGGCCAACGATGTAAACGACGGGCATGAGTTTAACGACAGACGTCAAGAGACGGAGAAAGTGAAATGTCGAAGGAAAAGTTTGAACGGAACAAGCCGCATGCGAACGTGGGTACGATTGGCCACGTTGATCACGGCAAAACGACGCTGACGGCGGCGATCACCAAATATTTTGGTGACTTCAAAGCGTATGACGAGATTGACGGCGCGCCGGAAGAAAAAGCGCGCGGCATCACGATCTCAACGGCGCATGTTGAATATGAAACTGACGCCCGCCACTACGCTCACGTCGATTGCCCGGGCCACGCTGACTATGTGAAAAACATGATCACTGGCGCTGCGCAAATGGACGGCGCGATCCTCGTTGTGAACGCTGCGGACGGCCCAATGCCGCAAACGCGCGAACACATCCTGCTTGCGCGTCAGGTTGGCGTTCCGGCGATTGTCGTTTACCTCAACAAAGTCGACCAGGTTGACGATGAAGAGCTGCTCGAGCTCGTTGAAATGGAAGTTCGCGAATTGCTTTCGTCTTACGAATTCCCGGGCGACGATATTCCGATTGTCAAAGGTTCGGCGCTCGCCGCTATGGAAGGCAGGGACCCGGAAATCGGTGAGAACTCGATCAAAGCGCTGATGGAAGCTGTCGATTCTTATATCCCGACGCCGGAGCGTCCGGTTGACCTGCCGTTCCTCCTGCCGATCGAAGACGTCTTCTCGATCTCGGGTCGCGGTACAGTTGTTACCGGCCGTGTTGAGCGTGGCGTTGTAAACGTTGGTGACGAGCTTGAAATCATCGGCATCAAAGACACGAAGAAAACGACTTGCACGGGCGTTGAAATGTTCCGCAAGCTGCTTGATCGCGGCGAAGCGGGCGACAATGTCGGCGTTCTGTTGCGCGGCATTGAGCGTGAAGGCGTTGAGCGCGGTCAGGTTCTCTGCAAGCCAGGTTCGGTTACGCCGCATACGAAGTTTGTCGCTGAGGCCTATATCCTCACGAAAGACGAGGGCGGCCGTCACACGCCGTTCTTCACGAATTATCGTCCGCAGTTCTATTTCCGCACGACCGACGTGACTGGTGTTGTTACGCTCAAAGAGGGCACGGAAATGGTCATGCCGGGCGACAACGTTGAAGTGAATGTCGAGCTGATCGTGCCGATCGCCATGGAAGAGAAGCTTCGCTTCGCTATCCGCGAAGGCGGTCGTACGGTGGGCGCGGGCATCGTCGCCAAGATCATCGAATAGACAACCAAAACTACGGCGCGGGCCGGCGGAAATTCCGGCCCGCGCTTTCGACTCTGAAGACCCTGAAATTGACAGATAAAGCGTTTAGATCATGCAACAGAATATACGCATTCGGCTAAAAGCCTTCGATCACCGCGTGCTTGACGCTTCGACGATTGAAATCGTCAATACGGCGAAACGCACCGGCGCGAATGTGCGCGGGCCTATCCCGCTGCCGACGCGCATCGAGCGTTACACCGTCAACCGGTCTCCGCACGTGAATAAGAAGAGCCGCGAGCAGTTCGAGATGCGCACCCACAAGCGCATGCTCGATATTGTTGATCCGACACCGCAAACTGTTGACGCGCTGATGAAGCTCGACCTGTCAGCGGGTGTCGATGTTGAAATTAAGCTTGGCGCGTAAGGAGCTGATCGAATGCGCACCGGAGTGATTGCAAAGAAAATGGGCATGACCCGCATTTTTACGGATGCGGGCGAGCATGTTCCTGTAACCGTTATGCAGCTCGACGCCTGTCAGGTCGTCGCTCAGCGTACGGCGGAAAAGAACGGCTATGCTGCGGTCCAGCTTGGCGCTGGCGTCAAGAAAGCCAAACGCACGAACAAGGCCGAGCGCGGCCAGTTCGCGAAGGCCAATGTTGAACCGAAAGCGAAAATCGCCGAGTTCCGCGTGTCTGATGAGAACATGATTGACGTCGGCGAAGAAATTATCGCGGACCATTATTTCGAAGGACAGTTCGTGGACGTCACGGGCACCTCGATTGGTAAAGGTTTCGCGGGCGCCATGAAGCGCTGGAATTTTGGCGGTCTTCGCGCCACGCACGGCGTATCGATTTCGCACCGGTCGCACGGTTCCACTGGTCAGTGCCAGGATCCGGGCAAAGTCTTTAAAGGCAAGAAAATGGCCGGCCATATGGGCGCGGCTCGGATCACGACGCAGAACCTGCAAGTTGTGAAAACCGACACCGATCGCGGCTTGATTCTGATCAAAGGCGCTGTGCCGGGCCCGAAAGGCGGCTGGGTGTACATCAAAGACGCCGTCAAGAAACCGTTTCCCGATAACGCGATCTTGCCGGCAGCGTTGAAGTCAGCAGCTGCTGCAGCCAAGAAACAAGCCGATGAAGCAGCGGCGCAAGCTGCAGCTGAAGAAGAAGCGGCCGCAAAAGCCGCACGCGAGGCCGAACTTGCAGCACAGGATGCTGCGGCGGAAGAGCAGAGCGGCGGCGACGATGCGCCGGCCGGTGATGACACGAAGAAAGAAGGGGACGAATAATGAAAGCCGACGTCCTCAAACTGGATGCGTCGAAAGGCGGCTCCGTCGACCTTTCTGACGCGATCTACGGCCTCGAGCCGCGCAAGGATATTTTGCATCGCTGCGTTGTTTATCAACTGGCGAAACGACAACAAGGCACGCACAAGGCTCAGGAACGTAACGAAGTTTCGCGCACAGGCAAAAAGTTCGGCAACCAGAAGGGTTCCGGCGGCGCCCGTCATGGCAATCGTCGCGCCCCGATTTTTGTCGGCGGCGGCGTCGCTCATGGTCCGCGCCCGCGCAGCCATGCGATTAACCTGCCGAAGAAAGTGCGCCGTCTTGCGCTGAAACATGCGCTGTCTGCGAAGCAGGCCGAAGGCGCGATCATTATCATTGATGAAGCAAAACTCGCCGACGCAAAAACGAAATCGGTGATTGATGTTTTTGCCAAGCTCGATATTTCAAATGCGTTGATCGTTGATGCGAAGGTTGATGAAAATTTCGGCCTCGCCATTCGCAACCTGCCGGGCATCGACATGCTGCCGGTCATTGGCGCGAATGTTTATGACATCCTGCGCGCGGACAAGCTGGTTTTGACCAAGGCCGCCGTTGAAGGTTTGGAGGCGCGTCTCAAATGAGCAAGTCAGCCAAGAAAACAGACGGGCTTGAAGCCCATTACAACACGCTGCTTCAGCCGGTGATCACAGAGAAATCGACGATCGCTGCTGAGAATAATCAAGTTGTATTCATGACGCCGCTGGAAGCGACCAAGCCGGAAATTTCCGAAGCGGTCGAGGCGTTGTTCAAGGTTAAAGTGAAAGCCGTGAACACGCTGCGTGTCAAAGGTAAGACGAAGCAATTCCGCGGTCGGCCCTATACGCGCTCGACCGTCAAAAAGGCGATCGTCACACTCGAAGAAGGTCACGCTATTGACGTGACAACGGGACTTTAAGGGACGGCAAGAAGATGGCGCTCAGAAAATTCAAACCGACGACACCGTCCCGCCGCCAGCTTGTGCTGGTCGACCGCAGCGAATTGTGGTCTGGCGATCCGGTTAAGTCGCTGACCGAAGGGCTTAAGTCCAAAGCTGGTCGCAACAACACCGGCCGGATCATGGTTCGTCGGCGTGGCGGCGGTGCGAAGAAGACGTATCGCAAAATCGATTTCAAGCGGCGCAAGTTTGATATCGAGGCGAAAGTCGAACGCCTCGAGTATGATCCGAACCGCACGGCGTTTATTGCGCTGGTAAAATACCTTGATGGCGAGCAGGCGTATATCATCGCGCCGCAGCGCCTGAAGACGGGCGATAAAATTATCGCTGGCGACAAGGTCGACATTAAGCCCGGCAACGCGATGCCGCTTAAAAATATGCCGGTTGGCACGATCATTCATAATGTTGAGTTGAAGCCAGGCAAAGGCGGGCAGATCGCGCGATCCGCTGGTACTTACGCACAGCTTGTTGGTCGCGACGGCGCTTACGGTCAGGTTCGGATGCAGTCCGGTGAGGTTCGCCTTGTGCTCGGTGAGTGCATGGCGACGGTGGGTGCTGTTTCCAACCCCGACAACATGAACCAGAACATCGGTAAGGCAGGGCGCAATCGTCACAAGGGTAAACGACCGTCCGTTCGCGGCGTCGTCATGAACCCGGTTGATCACCCGCATGGCGGCGGCGAAGGCCGAACGTCCGGCGGTCGCCACCCGGTTACCCCATGGGGTCGACCAACCAAGGGCGCGAAGACACGCTCTAACAAATCAACCGACAAATTAATTCTTCGCTCGCGTCACGCGCGCAAGAAACGCAAATAGGACGCCGGAGCTTTATTTATGTCACGTGCAGTATGGAAAGGCCCGTTTGTCGATCGCTACCTCCTCAAGAAGGCGGATGAAAGCGGTGACGGCAAACATAAGGGCGGCATCAAGACCTGGTCGCGTCGTTCGACGATCCTGCCGCAATTCGTCGGCCTGACGTTTAACGTTTACAACGGACAGAAGTTCATTCCGGTTCACGTCACGGAAGACATGGTCGGGCACAAGCTCGGTGAATTCTCGCCGACGCGCAGTTACTTTGGTCACGGCGCCGACAAGAAGGCTCGGAGAAAATAGTCATGGGCCAGAAGAAAAACGAACGGCGTTTTGCCGATAATCAAGCGATGGCGAAGGGCCGGATGTTGCGGATTTCGCCGCAAAAGCTGAACCTCGTTGCACAGCTGATCCGCGGTAAAAAGGCGGATAAGGCGCTCGCTGAACTTCAGTTTTCGCGCAAGCGTATCGCCAAGGACGTCAAGAAAGTCCTGGAGAGCGCTATCGCGAATGCGGAAAACAACCACGATCTCGACATCGACTCGCTGGTTGTCGATCGCGCTTTCGTTGGCAAGAACATGGTCCTGAAACGCTGGCGCGCACGCGCTCGTGGTCGCACGGGCAAGATTTTGAAACCGTTTGCGGAAATCACGATCGTCGTCAAAGAAATTGAGGAGGCCGCGTAATGGGTCAGAAAGTAAACCCGATCGGCCTTCGTCTCGGTATCAACCGAACATGGGACTCACGATGGTTCGCGGGCAAGGCGGCTTATGGCGACCTTCTGCACGAAGATCTCCGCATTCGCCGTTTCCTTGAAAAGCGTTTGAACCAGGCCGGCGTCAGCCGCATTGTAATCGAACGTCCACACAAAAAATGCCGCGTGACGATTTATACGGCGCGTCCAGGTGTTGTGATTGGCAAGAAAGGCGCTGACATCGAAAAGCTGCGCCAGGAATTACAAAAGTACACGACGTCGGAAACGGTCTTGAATATCGTTGAGATCCGCAAGCCCGAAACAGACGCGATGCTCGTCGCTGAAAATATTGGACAGCAACTCGAACGCCGTGTCGCATTTCGACGGGCCATGAAGCGCGCCATGCAAACGGCGCAGCGCATGGGCGCCCTCGGCATTCGCGTTAATGTTGCGGGCCGTCTCGGCGGCGCGGAGATCGCGCGCATGGAATGGTACCGCGAAGGTCGCGTGCCGCTTCATACGCTGCGTGCTGACATCGATTATGGCGTTTCCACTGCACGAACAACTTATGGCTCAATCGGCATCAAAGTCTGGATCTTCAAAGGTGAGATCATGGAGCACGATCCGATGGCGCAAGAAAAACGTTTGATTGACGCACAAACCGGCGGTGTCGGCGGCGGCGGGCGTCCGGGCGATAACCGGCCGAACCAGTCAAGACGATAAGATCCGTTTAAGGAACGATTTGGAACAGTACGATGCTGCAACCGAAAAAGACAAAATTCCGCAAGATGCACAAAGGGCGCATCAAAGGAAACGCCAAAGGCGGTACGGACCTTAATTTTGGTTCGCATGGGCTGAAAGCGATTCAGCCTGAGCGGATCACGTCGCGTCAGATCGAAGCGACGCGGCGGGCGATTACCCGGGCGATGAAACGTCAAGGTCGCGTCTGGATCCGAATTTTCCCGGACGTCCCGGTTTCGAAAAAACCGACGGAAGTTCGAATGGGCAAAGGTAAAGGGTCGGTCGAATTCTGGGCGGCGAGGGTCAAGCCTGGCCGTGTGATGTTTGAAATCGATGGCGTATCTGACGATGTGGCGCGCGAAGCGTTGGCCCTCGGTGCGGCGAAGCTGCCGATCAAGACGCGTATCGTTACGCGCGTTGGCGAATAGGAGCGTTATCGATGGCGCAGATGAAATCAGGCGAAGTCAGAGACCTGACCACGGATGAGTTGAAGGACAAACTTCTTCAGCTGAAGAAAGAGCAATTCAATTTGCGCTTCCAGCGCGCGAGCGGTCAGTTGGAAAAAACGGCGCGTGTTCGCGAAGTTCGCAAAGACATTGCACGCATCAAAACAGTACTCGGCGAACGCGTCCGGGTTGCGGCGACTTAACGAGAGGCGACGAGAGAAATGCCCAAAAGAATTATGCAAGGCAGGGTCGTGAGCGACAAAGGCGACAAAACTGTCGTCGTTAATATCGATCGCGTCTACACGCACCCGCTTTTGAAAAAGACGGTTCGGCGCTCGAGCCGGTTCCATGCGCACGACGCGGATAACAAATTCAAGACCGGCGATCTCGTTCGCATTCAGGAATGCGCGCCGAAGTCGAAACTGAAACGATGGGAAGTCATCGGCGAAGGCTCGAAGGCTTAGTATAGATTTTCGGCGGGGGTTCCGCCGGGGTAAGTTTAACCGGGACGTAAGTGTCCCATGGATTGAGAGGATCGCGGCATGATCCAGATGCAGTCAAATTTGGACGTGGCGGATAATTCCGGCGCCAAGCGCGTTCAGTGCATCAAAGTGTTGGGCGGCGCGAAGCGTAAATACGCTGGCGTCGGCGACACGATTGTTGTTTCGATTAAAGAGGCGATCCCGCGCGGGCGCGTGAAAAAAGGACAGGTCATGAAGGCCGTCGTTGTTCGCACCGCAAAGGACATCATCCGCCGCGACGGATCGGTTATTCGTTTTGACAATAATGCCGCCGTCCTGATCAATAATAATAATGAGCCGATCGGCACACGGATCTTTGGCCCGGTTACGCGTGAATTACGCGCCGCCAGACACATGAAGATCGTGTCGCTCGCACCGGAGGTCTTGTAGTCATGGTTGCCAAGATCAGAAAAGGCGACAAGGTGATTGTGCTTGCGGGCAAAGACCGCGGCGCAGAAGGCAATGTCGTATCGGTTTCGCCGAGCGATGACCGCGTCATCGTCAGCGGCGTTAACATCGTCAAAAAGCACACGAAGCAAACGCAGACCCAACAAGGCGGCATTCTTTCCCAGGAAGCGTCGATTCACGTCTCGAACGTGGCGCTGAAAGACCCCAAAAGTGGAAAGCCAACACGGGTCGGCATCAAGATTGAAAATGACAAAAAAGTGCGGGTCGCAAAAGCGTCCGGCGAGGTGATCGATGGCTGAAGCAAACGGATATGAACCGCGGCTTAAAAAGCTCTACCGCGACGAAATTCGCGGCAAGCTCAATGAGCAGTTCAAATACAAGAGCACGATGCAGACGCCCAGCGTTGAAAAGATCGTGATCAATATGGGCCTCGGCGATGCCGTTAACGACCGGAAGGTTGTTGATGCGGCCGTTGAAGATCTGACGCGCATTTCCGGTCAAAAACCGGTCATCACGAAAGCACGCAAGTCTATCGCGAACTTTAAATTGCGCGACGGCATGGCGATCGGCGTCAAAGTGACGTTGCGCAAAGATCGGATGTACGAATTTCTCGATCGGCTTATTACAATCGCGCTTCCGCGCGTTCGGGACTTTCGTGGATTGAACGCAAAGAGTTTCGATGGTCGTGGCAACTATGCCATGGGCCTCAAAGAACACATCGTGTTCCCGGAAATTGACTACGACAAAGTCGATAAGATCCGCGGCATGGACATTATTGTTTGTACGACAGCGTCTTCGGATAACGAAGCGAAGGCATTGCTTAAGGAATTGAACTTCCCGTTTCGGAAGTGATCAGAAAGGTTGTTTGAGCCAGGTCCGACATGTTCGGAAACCGGTTTGAAAAAGGAGATACAATGGCGAAGAAATCAATGGTTGAACGCGATCTCAAACGGCGCCGTCTTGCGGCGAAGTTTGAGGATAAACGCAATCGGCTGAAAGAAACGCTCTACAACAAGGACCTTGCGGCCGAAGACCGGTTCGTGGCGGCGTTGAAGCTGGCGGAATTGCCACGGAATTCGTCAAAGACACGGATCCGCAATCGCTGCCTCGTAACGGGCCGACCGCGCGGCTACTACCGCAAATTAAAAATGTCGCGCATCGCGCTTCGCGAGCTGGGTTCTGCCGGAAAGATTCCCGGCCTCGTAAAGTCGAGTTGGTAGGGGAGCGGAGAGAACAATGGCGATTAACGATCCAATCGGCGATTTGATCACCCGCATCCGCAATGCGCAGATGCGTAAGCATTCAAGCTTGTCTGTACCCGCCTCGAAACTGCGTGGCTGGGTGCTCGATGTCCTTGAAGGTGAAGGTTATATTCGCGGCTATAGCCGCATTGAAGTAACCGGTGAGAAGCCGGCTTTCGAAATTGAGCTTAAATATTTCGAAGGCGAACCAGTGATTACGAAGATCAAGCGCGTCTCCAAACCGGGCCGCCGCGTTTATTCTTCGGTTGGCGAACTGCCATCGGTCCGTAACGGGCTAGGCATTTCAATTGTTTCAACGCCAAAGGGCGTGATGTCCGATGCAGCGGCGCGTAACGCCAATGTTGGCGGCGAAGTCCTTTGCGAAGTCTATTAAGGGTTGGGAGCGAATTCTAATGTCACGCATTGGCAAGAAAACAATCCCGGTGCCTCAGGGTGTAACCGTTTCGATTGACGGTCAGGCTGTGAAAGCGAAGGGCCCGAAAGGCGAGCTTCACTTCGTCGTCAACGAGCTGTGTACTGTGGCGCTCGAGGAAAACGAAGTAGCGGTTAAGCCTGTCAACAATTCCAAACCTGCACGTTCCATGTGGGGTATGAGCCGAACGCGTATCGCCAATCTGATTGATGGCGTGGCTACGGAGTTCACGAAATCACTGGAACTCGTCGGCGTCGGGTATCGCGCTCAGATGAAGGGCAGTGCGCTTAATCTGGCGCTTGGCTATAGCCATGACATTAATTTTCCGATCCCGGACGGCATCAAGATTGCGACGCCGAAGCCGACCGAGATCATTGTCACTGGTATCGATAAACAGCAGGTCGGTCAGACAGCTGCGGTTATCCGCGCTTTCCGTCCGCCGGAGCCCTATAAAGGCAAGGGTGTAAAATACACCGACGAATATATCTTCCGTAAGGAAGGCAAGAAGAAGTAAGCCGAGGATAAAAGGTTCACGATTATGACGGCCCAAAGCAAAAAGAACGCTGCTCGAGTGCGACGGACGCGCCTTAAAATTAAAAAGGTTGCGAACGGCCGTCCTCGTTTGTCGGTTTACCGCTCTTCGAAAAACATCTCAGCGCAGATCATTGATGACGCGCGGGGGCATACGGTTGCGTGGGCGTCGTCCCTCGACAAATCAATGCGCGAAGAACTGGAAAAAATCTCAACCAGCGATGCGGCGGCGGAAGTCGGCAAAGCGTTGGCGGAACGCGCAATCAAGGCTGGCGTTAAAGACGTCGTGTTTGATCGCGGCGGTTACATGTATCAAGGCCGCGTGAAGACGCTGGCCGAAGCGGCTCGCGAAGCCGGCTTGAAATTCTAAGGGAGCGTATTTGATGGCGCGTGAAGATGGACGAGGCCGCGGACGCGGACGTGGGCGCGGAGATCGCGAGGAACGCGACGAGTTTACTGATAAGCTTGTCGCGATCAATCGCGTCGCCAAGGTTGTTAAAGGCGGCAAGAACTTCGGTTTTGCCGCGCTAGTGGTTGTTGGCGATCAAAAAGGTCGTGTCGGCTTCGGTAAGGGCAAGGCCCGCGAAGTGCCCGAGGCGATTCGTAAGGCAAGTCAGGAAGCCAAACGAAATCTCGTTCGGATTCCATTGCGTGAAGGCCGCACGCTGCATCACGACACGGCCGGACGCTGGGGCGCTGGCAAAGTTGTGCTGCGCGCCGCGCCAGCAGGCACCGGCATTATTGCTGGCGGCCCGATGCGGGCGATTTTTGAATCGCTTGGCGTTCAGGACGTTGTCGCCAAATCAATCGGATCGTCCAATCCGTACAACATGGTGCGTGCAACCGTGGATGCCCTGAAGAACCAGACAAGCCCGCGCTCGATTGCGGCCAAGCGCGGAAAGAAAGTTTCCGATATTCTTTCGCGCCGAACCGGTGGCGGCATTAACGAGTCCGCTGGCGAGACCGCCGAAACGGTCGACGCCGCGTAAGGAGTTTGAATTATGGCTGCGAAAAAAACAATCAAAGTGCGCCAGACCGGTAGTCCGATCCGCCGTCCGCAGGACCAGCGGGCGACGCTTGTCGGGCTTGGTCTCAACAAAATTGGCAAAATTCGCGAATTGGAGGACACACCCTCAGTGCGCGGTATGATCCGCAAGATCGCCCATATGGTCGAAATTGTAGAATAGCAACCTGTCCGTTTAAGGACAATCAGGCGAGGCGGCGACGTCAATTTATGACAGGCCGTCGAAAGTCGAGGTAGACATGAAACTGAACGAACTTTCCGACAATAAAGGCGCACGCAAAATTCGCACGCGCGTTGGCCGCGGCATAGGCTCGGGCAAAGGCAAGACAGGCGGACGCGGCGTCAAGGGCCAGAAATCCCGGTCCGGCGTATCCGGCATTCGCTCCTACGAAGGCGGCCAGATGCCGCTTTACATGCGCCTGCCGAAGCGCGGGTTCACCAAGCCAAATGCGAAGAAATATGTCGAGGTCAATCTTGGCCGGCTTCAGACCGCTATCGACGCCGGCAAGCTCAGCGCTGACAAGAAGATCGACGCTGCCGTACTGGTTGAGGCGGGCGTTCTGCGCCGCGCTCACGCCGGTATCCGGCTACTCGGTGTTGGCGAATTGAAGGCAAAGATCGATATTGAAGTCGCCCATGCGTCCGCGACGGCGAAAGCCGCCGTTGAAAAAGCAGGTGGGTCTGTAACGTCGCCTGAAAAAGCCTGATTTCCGCCCCTGTGGTTGCACCGCGGGGCGCTCGTCGCCACATGGGATCGAACGCGCGCAGGCAAAAATAGATCGCGGGCCGGAAACAAGCAGGATCATAGAGTCTTATGACATCAGCCGCTGAACAGTTTGCGTCGAATATGACGCTGTCCTCATTCGCCAAGGCGGAAGAGCTGAAGAAACGACTTCTGTTCACGCTGGGAGCGCTCATTGTCTATCGTCTGGGCACTTTTGTGCCGCTTCCGGGCATTGACATGGAGACCTTCAGCCAGGGCTTCCAAAGCCAGCAAGGCGGCATATTGGGCACGATGAATATTTTCGCCGGCGGCGCGGTTGAGCGCATGGCGATCTTCGCGCTCAACATCATGCCCTATATTTCGGCGTCTATTATCATGCAGTTGATGGCGGCCGTTATTCCGTCTCTTGAAGCCATCAAGAAAGAAGGCGAGCAGGGCCGACGCCAGATCAATCAGTATACCCGTTACCTGACTGTATTTCTCGCAACAATGCAGGGATATTTTATTGCCGTCTCTTTACAAGGGCAGGGCGTTGCACTGAACCCGGGGCCGTTCTTCCTGGCGACTACAGTCGTTACGCTGGTCGGCGGTGTCATGTTCCTATTGTGGCTTGGCGAACAAATCACCGCGCGCGGTGTTGGTAATGGCGTGTCGCTGATTATTTTTGCAGGCATTGTCGCCGAACTACCGCGTGTCATCGCCGGTCTGCTGGATCAGGGCCGAACTGGCGCAGGCGTTGGCGGCGGCACCATCCTCGTCATTGCAGCCCTTGCTATCGCGCTCATTGTTTTTGTTGTTTTCATCGAGCGCTCGCAGCGCCGGATCATCGTTCAATACCCGCGCCGCCAAGTCGGCCAGCGGATGACACAGGGTGAAAAATCGCACCTGCCGCTGAAACTGAACCCGTCAGGCGTTATTCCGCCGATCTTTGCATCGTCTCTCTTATTGCTGCCGGCAACGGCGATTGGAGCCGTGGGCCAGAATTCGCCGGACTGGTTGCAAACGCTCGGGTTTTTGTTCGCACCGGGACGCCCGCTTTATATCGGTCTATACGCCGCGCTGATCATTGGGTTCACGTTCATTTACACATCGGTCGTGTTCAATGTTGAAGATGTCGCCGACAACCTCAAGAAATACGGTGGATTTGTTCAAGGTTACCGCCCCGGCGCCCGCACTGCGGAATATCTCGACTTCGTCGTAACGCGACTAACAGTGATCGGTGCGCTTTATCTAACGGGCGTTTGCATCTTCCCGGAACTTCTCAAAATGGGCTCCAATCAGGCGATCCCGGTATATGTCGGCGGCACGTCGTTGCTCATTGTCGTCTCGGTAACGCTCGACACGGTTTCGCAGATACAGGGCCATCTCGTCGCGCAGCAATATGAAAGCCTGATCAAGAAATCGAAATTGCGTGGGGGCAAACGGTGATCTTGATCTTCCTGGGACCGCCAGGCGCCGGAAAAGGAACGCAGGCCGCGCACATCGTGACGCGCTATCAAATTCCACAACTTTCAACGGGTGATATGTTGCGCGCCGCCGTCGCCGCGCAGACGCCCGTCGGCAAACAGGCAAAAGCGGTCATGGACGCCGGCAATCTGGTGTCCGACGATATTGTCGCAGCGATTGTCGAAGAACGCATTGAGGCAGACGATTGCGCGACTGGTTTCCTGCTGGATGGATTTCCGCGAACTGAGGCGCAAGCTGAAATGCTAGACGCCATGCTGGAGAAAAAAGAGCGCGCCGTAGACGCGGTCATCGAGCTTCGGGTGGACGAATCTGCGCTGACGGAGCGCCTGCTGTCGCGCATCGCTGAAACAAAGGCGCGCGGCGACGAGGTCCGCAAGGACGACAACGAGGAAACGTTCAAAAAGCGGCTGGCGGTTTACCGCGATCAAACGGCGCCGCTGATCCCCTATTACGAAAAACAGGGGAAATTGAAGGCCGTAGACGGCATGGGGGCGGTCGAAGCGGTGTCTGCGGCGATTGATGCGATTTTGGTTGAATTTATGCCGTTTGAGGAGCGCGAAAACGGTTGACGGCGGCGGGCGCGCGACTATATCTACGCGCTCTCCGCTTAAAGGAGTTTAGCCCGCCCGGCCGAGGGTTCGTCCCTTGTGCGCCCCGCGGGTTTTGTTGCTTGGAATTGGGGCCAGAACAGCCCCTCGATGGTCGGCCCGGCCAGACTAAGGGCGGAGACTAAGAAAGAGGATTTGGCCCCATGGCCCGGATAGCAGGCGTTAACATTCCAACGAACAAGCGCGTCACCATCGCGCTGCGATACATCCACGGCATCGGCCCGACGAAGGCCGCCGAACTTTGCAACACAGTCGGCATCGCCGCCGAACGGCGTGTGCAGGATTTGTCCGATGCGGAAGTCTTGCAGATTCGCGAAGCGATTGACCGCGATTACATGGTCGAGGGCGATCTTCGCCGCGAAGTTGCTGTGAACATTAAGCGACTGATGGATCAGGGGTGCTATCGCGGCATTCGTCATCGTCGCGGCTTGCCGGTTCGCGGACAGCGCACGCACACAAACGCGCGCACCCGAAAAGGTCCCGCCAAGCCGATTGCCGGCAAGAAGAAATAGGAAATACGATCGATGGCAAAACCCAACACAGGGCGCGTTAAACGCCGCGAACGCAAAAATATTTCAAACGGCATCGTTCACGTGAACGCATCGTTCAACAACACGATGATCACGATTGCCGACGAGCAGGGCAATGCGATTTCCTGGTCGTCCGCCGGCGGCATGGGCTTTAAAGGCTCACGCAAGTCGACGCCATATGCAGCGCAGTTGGCAGCAGAAGACGCGGCCAAAAAAGCGATGGAGCATGGGCTGCAAACAGTAAGTGTTCAGGTCCGCGGGCCGGGTTCGGGCCGCGAAAGCGCGTTGCGTGCGCTTCAATCAGCGGGCCTCACGGTTTCGATGATCCGCGATGTAACGCCGATACCGCATAACGGCGCACGGCCGCGCAAACGCCGCCGCGTCTAACGAGACTTTAAAAGAGAGCATAAGACACATGGATTCGATTCAGATCCTCGAAAAGAACTGGCAGGAACTCATCCGGCCGTCGAAATTGGACGTCGCGCCTGGCGCTGACGGCCAGCGTAAAGCGACGATTGTTGCACAACCGCTTGAACGTGGTTTTGGCTTGACGCTCGGCAACAGTCTGCGTCGCATTTTGATGTCGTCGTTGCAGGGCTCTGCAGTGACCGCGATCCAGATTGACGGCGTCGTTCACGAATTTTCGTCGATCACAGGCGTTCGCGAAGACGTTACGGACATTGTTCTCAATATCAAGCAGCTTGCATTGCGCATGCATTCAGACGGACCCAAGCGTCTCGTCCTCAAAAAATCTACGCCGGGTCTCGTTACTGCGGCGGATATTGAGGAAACGGCCTCGGTCGAAATCCTGAACAAGAACCATGTAATCTGTCACCTCGATGAAGGCGCAGATCTGCGTATCGAAATGACGGTGAATACAGGTAAAGGTTATGCGCAGGCTGAACAGAACCGGCCGGAAGACGCGCCGATCGGTCTCATTCCGGTCGATAGTCTCTACAGCCCGGTAAATCGCGTCGCCTACCGCGTTGAGAACACGCGCGAAGGCCAGGTGCTCGATTACGACAAGCTGATCATGGAAATTGAGACCGATGGGTCGGTTTCGCCAGACGATGCGGCAGCTTACGCAGCGCGCATCCTTCAAGATCAGTTGCAGATCTTCATCAACTTCGACGAGCCTTCAAAAGACACAGGCGGCGAAGCGCGCGAAGAATTGCCGTTTAATCCGGCGCTTCTGCGCAAGGTCGACGAGCTGGAACTTTCGGTGCGTTCTGCAAATTGCCTGAAGAATGACAATGTCGTTTATATTGGTGATCTGATCCAGAAAACCGAAGCGGAAATGCTCCGAACGCCGAACTTCGGCCGCAAGTCC
The DNA here is from genome assembly GCA_021776465.1 of Parvularculaceae bacterium. GTDB lineage: Bacteria > Pseudomonadota > Alphaproteobacteria > Caulobacterales > Parvularculaceae > Hyphococcus. Next base: position 2,874 of record JAJFFU010000088.1, on the reverse strand, counting down.
TTGAACGAGATCAAGGAAGTGCTGGCCGGACTTGGTTTGCACCTTGGTATGGACGTTCCGGATTGGCCGCCAGACAACATCGAAGATCTCGCTAAGAAATTTGACGAATAAGCCTGACAATCAGTCAGCTTTCAGGAGAGTAAAGCCATGCGACACGGAGTGGCGCAACGCAAACTGAACCGCACCCACGAACACCGCAAAGCGATGTTCGCGAATATGGCGTGCGCGCTCATCAAACATGAGCAAATCACAACGACGTTGCCGAAAGCAAAAGAACTTCGACCGATTGTCGAAAAACTTGTGACAAAAGCGAAGCACGCGGCCTCGGAAAGCGACCAATCGCTTCACCTGCGTCGACAAGTCATTTCGTCGATCCGCGATAAGGATATGACGAAAAAGCTCTTCGATACGATTGGGCCGCGCTACGCCGAACGTAACGGCGGCTATATCCGGATCATGAAGGCCGGGTTTCGCTTCGGCGACAATGCACCGCTTGCGGTTATTGAATTCGTCGATCGCGATGAAGACGCGAAGGGTCAGGATTCCGGCCCGACGATGTTCGAGAGCGATGACGACGACGACGAATAAGCGCTGATCTCATTCGGTCACTGATCAATGAACGGCGCTCTAACGGGCGCCGTTTTTTCTTGGTTTTGAGCGTCGCCGCACCTATCTCAAGACGCTCGGCGAGAGACGAATGATGTTTGGATTTTTCGAAAAAAAGCTCGATCCGTTTCCGGCGCACAATAGCGGTGCGCCGCCGACAGATTTCCGCGCCTTCTGTTTGCATTACGCGAAAGACTCGTTGCCGTGGCTGTTCGTGCTCGGTGCATTATCGGCGTTTATGGCCGTCGGCGAGGTCATGCTGTTTGCTTTTCTCGGCCGGCTCGTCGACTGGCTGACAGCGTCGGATAAAACGACCTTCCTTGTCGATGAGGGCGCTTCGCTTGCGATCATCGGCGTGTTTATTTTGATCGTCCTGCCAGTGGCGGCGCTGATCAATTCATTGATCCAGCACCAGACGCTGCTCGGTAATATGCCTATGAGCGCGCGTTGGCGCATCCATCAACACCTTCTGAATCAGAGCGCTTCGTTTTACGCGAATGAATTCGCGGGACGGATTGCGACGAAGATGATGCAGACGTCGCTCGCTGTGCGCGAAGTGATGATGAAAGTTCTCGACATTCTCGTTTACGTGTCGGTCTATTTTCTTGCGATGATCGTGCTGATTGCGGCGGCGGATTTACGCCTCGTGCTACCGCTCATTGCATGGCTCGCAGCGTATATCGCCATCATTGCCTATTTCGTGCCGCGCTTGCGGGACACCTCGAAGCGACAGGCAGATGCGCGCTCGGAAATGACAGGCCGGATCGTCGATAGTTACACGAATATTGCGACGGTCAAACTCTTCGCTCATGCGGGCCGGGAAGAGACCTACGCCCGTGGCGGTATGGCAAATTTCCTGGATACCGTTCACCCACAAATGCGGCTGGTTACGCAATTTTATGGCCTCGTCTATTTCATCAATTGCGTCGCTGTCTTTTCGGTCGGCGCCTTGTCCATATGGCTCTGGACCGATGATCTCGTCACAGTCGGCGCCATTGCGACGGCGGTTGCATTAACGCTCCGAATATTCGGCATGTCGCAATGGATTATGTGGGAGATCGCGGCGCTGTTTGAAAATATAGGCGTTATCCATGACGGCATGGCGATGCTGACAAAAGAAATAGATGTCGAGGACACGGCAGAGGCTACACCGTTATCCGTCACGAAAGGCGCTGTCGCTTTCACCAATGTGAAGTTTCACTATGGCAAGGAAGGCGGCGTCATTGACGATCTAACGCTCGCCATCGCGCCGGGCGAAAAAATCGGTCTTGTTGGCCGGTCTGGCGCCGGTAAAACGACGATCACAAATTTGCTGTTGCGTTTTTATGATCTTGAAGGCGGGCGCATCGACATTGACGGCAGGAACATCGCGGACGTCACACAGGATTCTTTGCGACGCCAGATCGGTGTCGTTACACAAGATACGTCGCTGCTGCATCGCTCTATTCGTGACAACATTGCATATGGAAGACCAGACGCCACCGCGGCTGAAATCCGCGACGCCGTCGCCCGCGCCAATGCGGAGGAGTTCATCGCTGACCTTGAAGACGGGGACGGCCGCCGCGGCTTTGACGCCTATGTCGGCGAGCGCGGGGTTAAACTCTCCGGTGGTCAGCGTCAGCGCATCGCCATCGCCCGTATATTCCTCAAAAACGCGCCGATCCTCATTCTGGACGAAGCGACGTCCGCCCTTGATTCTGAAGTTGAGGCGGCGATTCAGGAAAATCTTTTTGCCCTCATGAGCGGCAAAACCGTCCTGGCTATCGCCCACCGCCTGTCGACGATTGCGGCTATGGACCGTTTGATCGTGTTGGATAAGGGTGAGATCGTGGAACAGGGTAGCCACGACGCGCTGGTCGCTCAGGGCGGCGTTTATGCGAAATTGTGGGCCCGCCAATCGGGCGGGTTCATCGGGCTGGAGCCGGGCGTACGCGGCGCGGCGGAGTGAGCGGCTTTGGCGTCAAAAGCCGTTGATATGCTTCGGACATCCCCTTACTTTTACGGGCTGGGGCGTTCTCAGGGAGTATTTATGTTTCGCTTTGCCATTTCGTTGCTTACTGCGTCGGTCATCCTGATCGGGGCTGCCTGTGCGCAGCCGGCGCCTGATCCGCAACCCGAGGCGGTCACTGAAAGTGAATTGACGGCCGGGGACATATCCGCTGCGCCGCGCGCCATTCCGGAATCGATGAGCCAGGTGAAGCTTTCTTTCGCGCCAATTGTTGAGCGCGCAGCGCCGGCGGTTGTGAATATTTTCACCCGGCGTGTCGT
>JAJFFU010000087.1 GCA_021776465.1 Parvularculaceae bacterium | reverse complement strand
CTCGACCTGAAAAAAGTGACCGATCAATTGCGCGAACAGATTCAGAATATTGAGTAGGCCGGAATGATGAGTTGGCCAAAAAATGATTAGGAATGACGAATGATAGGCGGCGACTTAAAAGTAGCCCGCAGGGGGCTGATGTTTATCCTGTCGAGCCCGTCCGGGGCCGGCAAGACAACGCTCGCCGATCGTCTCCTTAAAAAAGAAGACCAGATGACACTGTCGGTTTCGGCGACAACACGGCCGCGCCGACCCGGTGAGGCGCATGGACAGGATTATTATTTTGTCGCCGAGGAAGAATTCTTCCGAATGCGCGACAATGATGAGTTTCTCGAATGGGCGAATGTCTTCGGGCACTATTACGGCACGCCGCGCATCCTAGTCGAAAACACGCTCTCAAAGGGGCAGGACGTTCTGTTCGACATTGACTGGCAGGGCGCCCAACAATTGGCGCAGGTCGCTGGCGACGACGTGGTCAAAGTGTTTATCCTGCCGCCGTCCCGCGAAGAGTTGGAGCGCCGCTTGCGACAACGCGCGCAAGACACCGAGGACGTCGTGCAAAAACGCATGGCCAAGGCCGACGCGGAAATATCGCACTGGGCGGAGTATGACTACGTGATCGTCAATTATGACCTTGACGAATCCGAACAGCTCCTGAGCGCCATCTTGTTTGCAGAGCGACTGAAACGCCGTCGCCAGACCGGCCTTTCAACCATCGTCAAAGGCATGATCCACGAAGACTGATGTTTGGGTTCGCTCGGCTGTCGTGAAAAAGCCTAATCCCGGCTTCATCAGTAAAGATTGGCGTTGAGGTTTTGAAAACAAATCCCCCAAACGCAAAAAGCGCCGCCCGTGACGGGCGGCGCTTTTAAAAAAGTAAAAGCCCGCAGCCTATTTAAAAAGTACCTTCGCGATCTCAAAGGAGCGTGCGCCGCCGGGGGCTGTAACCTCGACGCTGTCGCCGACGGATTTGCCGATAATACCGCGCGCGATTGGCGAGGTGACGGAAATTTTTCGCAGTTTCACATCGGCTTCATGTTCGCCGACGATCTGCCAGACTTTCTTTTCGTCAGTGTCTTCGTCGATGAGCGTTACTGTGGCGCCGAACTTCACCGTGTCGCCATTCAGCTTGCTGACATCGATAACCTCGGCGCGGGTAAACTTGTCTTCAAGCTCAAGGATTTGGCCCTCGATCCAACCTTGCCGGTCTTTTGCGGCATGGTATTCGGCGTTCTCCGAAAGGTCGCCATGGGCGCGCGCTTCGGCGATCGCCTGGATCACGGCAGGACGTTCTTCGTTCTTCAGTTTTTTCAGGTCCGTTTCCAATTGCTGGTACCCGTCAATGGTCATGGGGACTTTTTCCATGGGGTCGTCATCCTCTTCTTAATCCACTTGAAACCGCCCGAACGCCCCGAAATTGGGAACGCTAACGTAAAAAAAGAGCGCGGCCGCAGCGGGTTGCGCCACGGCCGTCGCTTCAAGCAAGAGCGGAGACATAACCTCTCCGGTCCAATATTTCAATATATTTTCGGCCTCAATCCTGATCAATAGATATGAAAAGGCAAAAAATACAGGGGCTTACACCAGGTTTAGATCACCAGATTCGGACCCGATCCTCCGGCGCCAGATACAGATCATCGTCTTCCGTGACGCCGAAAGCATCGTACCAGGCGTCAATATTCCGCACGACGCCGTTGATGCGGTATTCCGGCGGGCTGTGCGGATCGGTGACGAGGCGGCGTCGGATTTCGTCCTCGCGGGCTTTCGCGCGCCAGACCTGCGCCCAGCCAAGGAAGAAGCGCTGGTCACCGGTCAGGCCGTCGATGACTGGCGCTTCGCCGCCGCAGCAGGCGTCGAGATGGCGCTGATAAGCAGCGTATCCCATCTGCAGTCCGCCAAGGTCGCCGATGTTTTCGCCCATTGTCAGGCTGCCGTTAATGTTCAGGCCTTCGACCGGTTCATAGGAATCATATTGCGCGCCGAGAACGTCGGTCTTTACCTGAAAGCGCTCATTGGACGCTTCGCTCCACCAGTCGCGGATCCGGCCTTTTTCGTCGAACCGGCGGCCTTGATCGTCAAAGCCGTGACCGATTTCGTGGCCGATAACCGCGCCAATAGCGCCGTAATTGACCGCCGCGTCCGCATGAAGATCAAAGAACGGCGGCTGTAAGATGCCGGCCGGGAAGGTGATCTGATTAAGCAGCGGATTGTACGACGCATTTACCGTCTGCGGCGGATATGGCCAGAGAACGCGATCAACAGGTCCGCCAAGGCGCTTGAGTTGCTCGTTCCACTGAAATTCCCGAACAGCGAAGGTGTTTTCGATGAGGTCGCCGGATTTGATTTGCAGCGGCGCATAATCGATCCACTTCTCAGTAAAACCGATTTTCGGCTCGAATGTGGAAAGTTTCAGAAGCGCTTGCGCACGCGTTTCTTCGTCCATCCATTCATTATTCGCGAGGCGTTCTTCAAATGCAGCAACAAGGTTGCCGACCAGCATTTCCATTTCTGTCTTGTGGTTGGCGGGGAAATGGCGATCGACATAAATCTGGCCAACCGCCTCGCCAATGCCGCCATTCACAATTTGAACGCCGCGCTTCCAGCGTTCGCGCTGTTCTTCGGTGCCGCGCAGCGTCTTGCCGAAGAATTCAAATGACGCGTCATCAAATGCGCTCGAAAGGCGGTTTACGTTGGTGTTGATCAAATGGAACGCGAGATAATCCTTCACGACATCAAGCGGTGTCGCCGCGAACAATTCGCCAGCGCTTTTGATGGCTGAGGGTTGAGCGACAAGAAATGTCTCAACCGATGAGAGGCCGGACGCTTCAAGAACGATATCCCAATTGAAATCCGGTGCTGTTTCCTTGAGCTGATCGGCGCCCATTGGATTGTAGATTTTTTGAATGTCGCGGGAGTCTTCCGCGCTCCAGTGAACTTTTGCGAGTTCGGTCTCAAGGGCGATGACGGCGTCGGCCCGCGCATCGGCGTTTTCTAGGCCGGCAAGAGACATAAGCGCTGTAACGTACACATCATAGGCGTCACGATAGCCCGCGAATTTTTCATCGTCCTTCAGGTAGTAATCCCGATCAGGCATGCCGAGGCCGGACTGGCCGATAAACGCGATGTATTTTGTTGTATCAGCCGGGTCCGGAATAATGCCGCCGCCAAATGGCGCGTCGCCATGCAGGCTGGCATACGCCTTGTTAAGGTCGTCCTGTGACGCGATGGCGAATATTTTTTCAAGATGCTCCGCGATTGGCGCCGCGCCTTTTTCGTTCAGCGCATCAATATCCATCCACGACGCGTAATAATCGCCGACCTTTTGCTCCAGCGATCCAGGCGCCGCATCGGTCGCGGCGAGCTCTTCGACAATGCCGCGAATATCGCCTTCTGAATCCAGGCGCAATTGATCGAACATGCCGTAACGCGACAGGTCTGCCGGAATTTCCGTATTCGCAAGCCACGTTCCGTTGGCGTATTCGGCAAAGTCGTCACCCGGATCCACTGTGAGATCACGCTGGTCGAGTTCAACGCCCCAGGCGCCAAGTTCCGCTGTCGGCGCCGCCGGTACGGTTGTGCAGCCGCTGAGTGCGGCTGCGCTGATAAGTGCGAGGCTGGATGCCCCGAGCCAATGGCTGATTTTCATGATAGTGCCCCTTCGCATTTTAGCGCCGGATGCCTTTCGGCCCTCCATATCCGGCAATTGCCGCGACAATAGCGGAAGGGTGGTGACGGCGAAACTCCGCGCGCCGCGCCGGGCGGGCGTTTTATCGCGTAAAGTAGGACTGTAGCGGCGCGACTTCGACGCCGCCGGCGCGCAGGGCCTCTATGGCGCGAACCGCGGCACGGGCGCCCGCGGCGGTGGTGATGCAAGGAATTTTCTGGGCGAGGGCGGTCGTTCGAATGGACCTCGAATCCTTGATGGCCTGCGCGCCTTCGGTCGTATTGAAGACGAGTTGCACATCGCCATTTTTCAGGGCGTCGACGATATGCGGTCGCCCCTCCAACACTTTGTTGATTGTCTCAACATCAAGGTCCCGCGATTTTAAGAACTCGGCTGTGCCGCGGGTCGCGATAATTGTGAATCCCATATCAAGCAAACGCGCAGCGGCGGGCGCCATGGCGTCCTTGTCAGAATCTTTGAGCGAAA
>JAJFFU010000086.1 GCA_021776465.1 Parvularculaceae bacterium | reverse complement strand
CCGGTCTTTTCAGTCGGTTTGAAAAAGCGATTGAAAACAATAAACTAAAAGAATTTTCACAATCCTCATTACATTTCGTGATGGAACAGCATCTTTTCGCCGCCTTTTCGCCGCGAGAAAATTTCAATTGTTCGCAATATTCCACCTGTCGCAGGGACGTTGCGTTGGCCCGGTGACCGGCGAGGCGGATAAGCGCTCTCTCTCCCGTGCTGATTGCCGCCTCGCCATTTTATTCGACATTTCGCCATAAACGGGTGCGCGCGACCGCGACGCCACATAGTTGATTTTCGCAGTTTGTAAGTTTATAACATCACCAACGCATCGAGTTGGTGCGGGCAGTATTTGTATTAGTTGCGTATTTTCCAGTTGCGTCAGTTGAATATCAAGGTGCGGGCGCCGTCATATCCCCCATAGGCGGCGCCCGCTCTTACTTTTATCCCCAGAAAATCAGGGAATTGGGCTTGTTCCGGCGGCGCTAGTCCGCTAGATGAGCGCGCTCTCGCGGGAGGCGTTCCGGCAATGTCCAGCCGGCGTCGTTACCGCGGATCCTTCACCTTGCCGTTGGCGTAAAGCGCCGGCGGTGCAAACTATTGGAAGGTCAGAAATGGCGAAGAAAATAACAGGCTATCTGAAGCTTCAGGTGCCGGCGGGCGCGGCTACGCCGTCCCCTCCAATTGGCCCGGCGCTGGGCCAGCGCGGTCTCAACATCATGGAATTCTGCAAGGCGTTTAACGCCAAGACGCAGGAAATGGAAAAGTCGATGCCGATCCCGACGATCATTACGATCTTCGCGGATAAGTCATTCACTTTCGAAACGAAGACACCGCCGGCTGCATATTATTTGAAGAAAGCGGCAAAGCTTCCCAAAGGCGGCGCAACGCCGGGACGCGATATTGCCGGGTCGGTTACGACGGCGCAATGCCGTGAAATCGCTGAAGCGAAAATGCAGGATCTGAACGCCAACGATCTCGATGCGGCGACCAAGATCATCATGGGTTCGGCGCGGGCCATGGGCCTCGAGGTTAGGGGTTAGACATGGCAAAGCTCGGAAAACGCACACGCGCAGCGCGCGAAGCATCTGACAATTTGAAAGCGCATTCGGTTGAAGAGGCTGTGAAGTCTGTAAAGTCGAACGCAACGGCGAAGTTCGATGAAACGATCGAAATCGCCATGAACCTCGGCATTGATACGCGCCACGCTGACCAACAGGTCCGCGGTGTTGTTTCTCTGCCAAATGGCACCGGCCGCGACGTTCGCGTTGCAGTTTTCGCAAAAGACGCGAAGGCCGAAGAAGCGACAGCCGCAGGCGCAGACATTGTCGGCGCTGACGATCTGATGGAAAAAATCCAGGGCGGCTTCATGGATTTTGACCGCGTTATCGCAACGCCGGATATGATGGCGGTTGTTGGTCGGCTCGGTAAAGTGCTTGGCCCCCGCGGTCTGATGCCAAACCCGAAGGTTGGCACGGTGACGCCGGACGTAACAAAAGCAATCAAGGACGCCAAAGGCGGCGCCGTTCAGTTTAAAGCTGAAAAATCCGGCGTTATTCACGCTGGCGTCGGCAAAGCGAGCTTTGGTGAAAAAGCAATCGCCGAAAACGTCCAGGCCTTCATCGACGCCGTTGCGAAAGCCAAACCAGCTGGCGCCAAGGGCACATACATCAAGAAGATCGCGATCTCCTCGACCATGGGTCCGGGCATCAAGATCGATACCAGTGCGCCGAACGCATAAGCGTTTCACTCCATTGTCATCCCGGGGCTGACGAAGTCAGTTCCCGGGATCCAAGGCGCAACTGTAAGGTCCCGCATCTCCCAGCGAAAGCCGGGGAGCAGAATACGCAAGTCGATACGCTTACAACCGTGGATCCCGGCTTTCACCGGGATGAGCGGGTGTCTTCGACTAAATCTTTTTTGCGGCAACTTAATCACCGAACTGATCGCTCAGATAGTTGATGATCATTTCAAGGTCGTCATCCGGCGGCGGCCCCATGCCTTGCTTCTCGATCATCCACGCCATGAGTTCGCGCCATCGCGTCTCTGTTGCATGTTGCTGCATTACGATCCGCAATGAATGGCAGGCGGCGCAATAGCTCGCAACGAGATCAACGCCGTCGGCCCTAGGCAAGCCCCAATAATCGTCGGCCGGATCGAATGCAACCGAGACTGACGACGCATCGACAATGCCGGGATCGAGCGCATCAAAGCGCCAGTTGTAATCGGGGAGGGTCGCTCCATTGGCGACCAGCGTTTCTTCACCCGCCGGTTGGGGCGTGAACATTTCCGGCGCCGGTCGTTCTCGATTTGAAAACGCGCCGTAAATGACAAATGCGGCCGCAAAAGCAAAAAAGAACAGACTGACGCTTGGTGGGCGCATCATGCTCAATCCGCGAAAACCGCTACGCGGTGCATCATGTTGTTGAGATAGCCTTTGGGGTTCCAGCCCGGCGGTAGCGGTGGCTGCATGCGGCCTTCGGCGTCGGTGGCCCGCGCCCAGACTTCATAATATCCCGGCGCGTCAAAACGGACCGGCGCGCGCCATTGCTGCCACGCATATTTATTTGTCGGCAGATCGAGCGTTGCCGAATGCCAAGTCGCGCCAAAGTCAGTGGAGAGATCGACGGCGGCGACATCGAGATCGCCGGCCCAAGCGTGACCACGGACATCCAATTCGTCGCCGACAGGAAACCGCGCGCCTGTCGCCGGCGCTGTAATCAAAGACTTCACCGGCATCGACGTGATAATGCGCATGTCTTCATCGGGAACCGGCGTCCCGGGCGCAACCGGAAGTTTTGGCACGCGATAAGACGCGCCCGTCATTTTGGCACCGTCATGAACGCGGTCGCGCACCGTGATTTTCGTCAGCCATTTTTGCGAACACGATCCCGGCCAGCCGGGAACGACAAGCCGCAATGGATGGCCGTTCATCACTGGCATTGCTTCGCCATTCATCGCCCATGCGATCAAATTGTTCGGGTCCATGGCTTTAGTGATCGGCACGCCGCGAGAAAGCGCGTCCTTTTCCGGATCACTGGACAGATGCGTGTCCGCGCCGTAATGGGCTGTGTAGACTGCGCTATCTTTCAGGCCCGCCGCCTTCAAGACATCCGCCAAGCGAACGCCAGTCCATTCCGCGCAGGCTATGGCGCCGAAGGTCCATTGATTGCCCGAAGCGCCGGGCGAGAAAAACTTGCGACCATTCCCGCCGCATTCCAATTGCAGTTGCAGCGTCATAGTTTCGAATTGCGATTTCAGATCGGCGATGGATAGCATCATCGTATTGTTGACTTCGCCGTCGATGATCAGCGACCAGTTTTTGTCCGTGGCATTCTCGACACTTGGCGGCAATCCGTTATTGCGCACAAAAAATCGGCTCGCCGGCGTTACGCCATCATCGAGCAAATGCGGCGGTGTTTCCATGTTGAGCGGTCGGTCACCGAGTACAGTGAGCCCGCCTTTGCCAAAATCGGCGGCGCTGACCGGCGTCTGCGCCAGTGCAATGGGCGCCAATCCGGCGGGTAAAAATCGTAAAAACGGAATAGGGGCGCCAAGCGCCGCCGCGAACGAGATGCCTTTGAGCACCGCACGGCGGGTCGAATTGCCGGACGTGTTATTCAACGCCTTCTCCGGCCCCGCTGGCTTTCGTGGCCTCATACGCAGTGAGCTGTTTTTTGAGGGCGCGCCCGCGCCGCCAGATGGCAAAAGCAAGCCCGGCAATGACAATCGCCGAAACCCCGTAGGCCGGCCAGACGTAGGCGGCATAACCGCCCATGGCGAAAAAATCGGACATGCCGGCTTTATGGCGCAGGCATCGCGCGCCGTCAAAATCTCGCAGTGTCATGACGGCGCAAACGCGCTAAAGGAAGCAAATGATCGCAGAACTTGGCAATTTCGCGTTGATCGCCGCCTTGATGGCGGCGCTTTGGCAGGCGGTATTTCCGCTGATCGGGGCCGTGCGCCAGGATCACGCTGTGGGGGCCGGTTCGACCAATTCCGCGTTGGCGCAATTGGCGCTGATCGCCTTCGCGTTCGGATGTTTGACGATCGTCTTCGCGCAATCCGATTTCTCGGTCGTCAATGTCGTGCAAAATTCGCACTCCGCCAAACCGTTCATTTATAAGTTAACCGGCGTCTGGGGAAATCATGAAGGGTCGATGCTGCTCTGGGTTTTGATCCTCGCGGCATTCGGCGCGGCTGTCGCGATGACACGCGATGGATCGTTGAAATTCATCACGCTTGCAGCCCAAGGCGCAATTGCCGCGGCGTTTATCGCTTTCGTTCTTTTTACATCAAATCCGTTTGAACGAATGCTGCCGGCGGCCGCCGACGGCATGGACTTAAACCCATTGTTGCAGGATCCGGGACTGATCATTCACCCGCCGTTCCTTTACCTGGGCTATGTTGGCTATTCCGTGACGTTTGCTTTCGCGATTGCGGGTTTGATCCGCGGGCGGATAGATGCCGAGTGGGCGCGCGCCGTTCGGCCATTTGCGTTGGCGGCGTGGATTTTTCTGACAATCGGAATCGCGATTGGCAGTTGGTGGGCGTATTACGAATTGGGTTGGGGCGGCTTCTGGGCCTGGGATCCGGTAGAAAACGCTTCGTTCATGCCATGGCTGGCCGGTACAGCGTTTTTACATTCGGTGCGGGTCGTTGAAAAGCGCGGCGCGTTGAAGGTCTGGACGGTGCTGCTTGCGATACTTGCTTTTTCGTTGAGCCTCGTCGGCACATTCCTCGTGCGCTCGGGCATTCTGACATCGGTGCACGCGTTCGCCGTCGATCCCGAGCGCGGCCTGTTTATCCTCGGGATTCTGGCCCTTGCGATTGGCGGGGCGCTAACCCTGTTTGCTGTCCGGGCGGGCAAGCTGCAGGCAGAGGGCGCCTTTCAACCGGCCAGTCGCGAAGGCGCGCTGATCGTCAACAATGTCTTGTTGGTCACCATGACGGCGACGGTTTTTATCGGCACATTCTATCCGCTTTTCGTCGATGTGTTGACCGGCGAACGCCTGACTGTCGGCGCGCCTTACTTCAACGCGGTGTTCGCGCCGCTGACGATACTCTTGCTTTTCGCCATGGCGCCCGGCGCTGTCCTCGCATGGAAGAAAGGGCGTCTTGGCGACGCCTTTAAACAAGCGACGCCAGCAGCGGGCGCGGCAATCGTGGTCATCATAATTGCACTATGGATGACCTGGCCGAAAAGCGCGGCCGCTGCATGCGCGGCGGGACTTGCAGTGTGGGCCGGCGGCGGCGCGCTGATCGAATTTGCGCGCCGGATAAAATTATTTTCGGCGCCGCGGGGAAGCCTCGCGCATATTGTGGGGCTGCCGCGATCATTCATCGGCATGACGATCGCCCATGTCGGTATTGCAATCGTTGTCGTCGGCGCCATGGGCGCTGGTGTGTGGCGGACAGAGTCCGTTCGCCTGATGAATATCGGCGACGTCATTAGCGTAAGCGGATATGAGGCAACGCTCTCCAGCGTCAATGAATTGCAGGGGCCGAACTTTGTTTCGGAGACGGCGATTTTCACTCTTGCGCGCAACGGCCGTCAGCTCGCGCCGATTGTCGCGGAACGACGATACTATCCGGTGCGACAAATGCAGACGACGGAAGCGGCAATCCGCACGACGCTCTTCGGTGATTTTTACCTGTCGGTCGGTGAGCGCCAGACAAATGCGGGATGGGCGGTGAAAGCCTGGTACAATCCGCTTGTATTCTGGCTTTGGTTCGGCGCCGGGCTATTGGCGATGGGCGGGTTGGTCGCGGCGTTGCCGGCGCCGGTGCGGAAACGATCGTCGGCGGACGCGACTGAGGGCGTTCCCGCATGAGCCGGCTATTCCTTTATCTCCCGCTTCTCCTCTTCGTGCTTCTTGCGGCCTGGTTCGCGATTGGCCTGCGCCATGATCCGTCCCGCATCCCATCAGTGTTGATCGACCAACCCTTGCCGGCGTTTTCGTTGCCGGCGATTGATGGCCGCGACAATCCACTGTCATCGGACGACATTGTCGGCCAGGTAGCATTGGTCAACGTCTTTGCGAGTTGGTGCATCCCATGCGCGATCGAACATCCGCAGTTAATGAAAGTCGCTGCGGAGGAAGACATTCTCATTACCGGCGTAAATTGGAAAGAACGTCCGGGCGACGGCGCGGCGTGGCTGCGACGGCTCGGCGATCCATACGCACTCATCGGTGATGATGCGGATGGCCGCGTCGCGATTGACTTTGGCGTGACCGGCGCGCCCGAAACATTTATCGTCGATGCCAAGGGCCGCATTCGCTACAAACAAATCGGCCCGATTACCGAGCAGATTTGGGATGCCGATATCAAGCCGCTGGTTGAGCAATTGCAGGCGGAGGCGGGTCAGTGAAACGCGTCATCTTCCGTTCGTCCCGGCGACAACGGGGGACTGAAGTTGTAAGCGCCGGCCTTATGGCCTCGGGCCCCGGATTTCGTCGGGACAATCCAGTTGAGAAGTTTCTTGGCGTGTTGGCCGTTCTGTTTCTTGTCGCATTTATGTCCGCAACGGCGTTCGCCGTCGAGCCCGATGAGGTGCTGGCTGACCCGGTGCTTGAAGCGCGCGCTCTCGATATCAGCCGCAACCTTCGTTGCGTGGTTTGCCAAAGCCAGTCGATTGACGAATCTAATGCGCCATTGGCGAAAGACATGCGCGTACTTGTGCGTGAACGACTGAGTGCTGGCGACAGTGATGCCGATATATACACGTATCTTGTCCAGCGATATGGCGACTATGTCTTGCTGAAGCCGCCGGTGCAGCAAAATACCATTCTGTTATGGGCCGCGCCGGCATTGATTTTCGTCGCCGCGGGATTTGGGGCGGCGCTTTTTCTGGTGCGAATGAAAAAAATTGATGCGTCCGTTGGCGAAGACGCAACAAACAATAGTGAGAGCACGAAATCGTGACGATATTTATTTTGCTTAGCCTTGTCCTGTCGCTGGCGATGGTCGCGTTTATCGGACACCCCCTGGTAAAAGGTGGTTCGTCAGACGTGAGTGGTGAACCAAAACGGTATTTGCGACTTGCCGGCCTATTTTCGCTCGGTCTGGCGCCTGTAACGGCGGCGATCATCTATTCGCAAATCGGATCGCCCGCGGCGCTTGATGCGACGGCGGTTGCCGCGCCGGAAAACCCTGCGGACCCGTCGGCGGAAATCGCGGCGATGAATCCGGAAGACCGCAATGCCATGATCCAGAATATGGTTGAGGGGCTCGCTGCGCGTCTGGCGGTCGACGGAAACGATCTTGGCGGTTGGCGGATGCTTGCACGCTCTTACGGCGTGCTTGGTCGCAATAGCGAAGCGGCGGATGCGTGGCGCGAAGCGCTGGTTCTCTCAGAAGGTGCGGTTGATGACTGGCGCGGTCTTGCCGTTGCGCTTGTTGAATCGCGTGACGTGAATGCCGCGCCTGCAATCAAGGAAGCCTTCGAGGAAGTGATGTTGCAATCGCCGGATGACCCGATGGCGCTGTATTTTCTTGGTCATGCGGCCATGTCAGATGGCGACGGCGAACGCGCAACAGAACTCTGGACACAACTTCGCGCCCAGACGCCGGATACTGTGCCGCTGGCCGGAGAGCTTGACGAATTATTGGTACAGGCGAGCGACGGCGCAGCGGCGTCAGCACAATAACGCGGCGGGATTTCTCGCGCGTCGTTAAAATCCGAAGTTCTCAAAATAGACGGCGAAATGATCGCGAATCTGACGTTTAAGCGCGCGTTCGCGCAGCAGTTCACGATTTAAGGGCGTCAGGCCGGAGAAAATTGCGGTCGGCGGATAATAATTAGAAGGACGCCGCAACGAATCTCTGTTCGCCGGACAGCACGTTGAAGTTATTTTCAACGATCGAAATTTCGTCAGGCACGCGCTTTTGTTCAATGCTGGCAATGCTGTTTTTCATCCGGCTGATCGCATCGCTCATAAATGTCCACTCTTCCAGCGGCAGAACTACATAATTCGAGCCGGCTTCCAGATGCACGTTGAGCTTACCTTCTTCATCGACCTTCAATTCGACCGTCCAGCGCATATCGGCGTCGCCAGCAGTGCGGGTCGTTGAAAGTGAAACGGAGATATCATCGGTCATGATTATTGCACCTTGATTTCGTCGCGTGCGGTGTGACGTCAGCGAAATGAGAAACCCTCGCAGGGAAAACGACGCCGTCTCAGTGTTCTCAAGTGTTTTCCCGTTTATCTACGTATCCAATCACGGCTTGAAAATTACGCAATTCAATAGTTGTAAGTTTACTCAGCTCGTTCTTTTTTGGGAGAAAAAGGTTAATGAGTGGTTATATTAAAGAGGCAAAAATATACTTCAAAATTTAGTGCTTCGTCTGATCGAAGAATGGACGCCCATTAACTTCCCGATTCTTCGTCCTGCCAAACGCCTTGTTCCTTCAGTGCGTCGGCGACTTCTTTTGGCATATAATTTTCATCGTGTTTCGCAAGGACATTGTCTGCGGTCATAACGCCGTTACCGGTCATGCGCCCCTGAACGATAACGCCCTGACCTTCGCGAAAGAGGTCAGGGAGGAGGCCGGCAAAATTAACACGGATATCTGCGCTTCCGTCTTCAATCGTAAAGGAGACGACGTCGCCGGTTTCCGCTATAACGTATTCAACGCTGCCGGTTGAGACGAGACCGCCCAGCCGGATTGGGCTTGAAGGTGTTTCTGCTAGTGCGATGAGTTCTGAAGGCGTGTAAAAATATGTGATCGAGCCGCGCAAGGCGAATAGCGTTAAGGCGACAGCGGCAGTGGCGGCGAGAAAAATGCCGCCGAAAAAGACGAGCCGTTGATTTTTCTTTTTCGTCATCGTTCCACCACGCGCGCCGGCGCTTCGCCGCTTGCCAACTCGTACCGCGCGAGGCGTCGGGCGATCAATTCGTTTCGCATAGCTGAAAGCAACAGAGCGATATAAGCAAAGCTATAAGCGCCGATCAACAAGAACAACGGCGTCAGCATCGCCGGATGGACCGACGGGCCATCGGCGCGCAGAATGCTGGCTGGTTGATGCAGACTGTTCCACCAATCAACAGAAAATTTGATGATCGGAATATTGACGAAGCCGACGATCGCCAGGATCGCCGCGAGTTTGGCGGCGCGCGTTTTGTCTGGAACGGCGCGCCACAGCGCCATGTAGCCAAGATAAAGAAAAAACAGAATCAAAACGGATGTCAGGCGCGCGTCCCAGGCCCACCACGCGCCCCACATGGGCTTGCCCCAGAGCGAACCGGTGAATAACGCAAGGAATGTAAACGCAGCGCCGATGGGCGCGCTTTCCTTCGCGGCGACGTCGGCGAGGGGATGCTTCCAGATGAACCCGGCCGCTGATGAAACGGCCATCGCAGAATAACAAAACAGCGCCATCCATGCGGCCGGAACGTGCACATACATGATACGGACGGTTTCGCCCTGTTGGTAATCTGCAGGCGAATTAAAGAGCGCGAAGTAAAGTCCAATCGCGGCGGAAACAAGCGCTGCGATCAGTGCGAGCGGAAAGGCGCGCGCTGCGATGCGTTCAAAGCGCACGGGATTGGCGAATTCAAAGATGCTGGTTGCGGACATATCAGTCGAGGTTGAAGCGGAGCGCGGCGGCGCTGGCAAGTGGTGAAAAGATCGCAGCAAAAAGGCTCGACGCGCCAAGGAGCGCGAGATTTGCGCTATATTGCGGGTCGCCTGCCGCACCCGCGCTCGCGGCCCCGGCGCCGAATATCAGGATCGGCGCGTAAAGAGGGCTGACAATGATCGCGATCAGCAACCCGGCGCGCGGGAGCGCTGCCGTCAGCGCCGCGGCGAACGAGCCGATCAGCGATAGCCCCGGTGCGCCTATCAGCAGCGACAAGATGAGCGGCCAGAGCGCCGCACCCTCAATGTTGAGGAGTAGGGCCAGAACGGGCGTCGCCGCGGTGAGCAGCAAGCCGGTCGATATCCAGTGCGCTGTCGCCTTGGCGAGTGCAGTGAGCGCAAGAAGACTGCTGGTCTCAACAAGAACGTCGAGCGAGCCGTCTTCGCGGTCGGCCCGATAAATCTGCTCAAGGGAAATGAGCGTCGCAAGGAGCGCCGCCGTCCATAAAACCGGCGCAGCGATCTCCGACATCAACTCCAAATTCGGGCCGACAGCTAGTGCGAAGAGAACAATGGTCAGCGCGAAAAACGACACCGCCTGTAGCGCCCCGCCACCAGCGCGAAACGCCAGCCGGATATCACGCGCGATAATGGCGAGTAACGCGTTCATTGCTCAAGCTCCAGCGTTCTGGCGCCCGGCGCATCGAGAGGTTCATGAGTGGCGAGGATCGCGGCCCCGCCCCTGGCGCGATGTTCGGCGAGCAGACATTCGAACGCTGTCGTCGATGCGGCGTCGAGGCCGGCCGTTGGCTCGTCGACAATCCACACTGCGCGCCCCGAAACGACAAGCCGGGCAAGACCGAGCCGGCGCTGATAGCCCGTCGATAATTCGCGCATGGGCCGGTCTTCGACGGGCTCAAGGCCGAAGGCTGCGCGCGCCGGGCCAAAACTGGCGCCGTAAAGGGCTGCCCAGAAACGTAAATTCTCGGTGACAGTGAGGGTTGGCTTGCCCCCGTTGAGCACGCCGCAATAGATTCGTGCGTCTTCCGCGCTGACCGTAATCTCGCCCGATGCTGGCGCGAGCAACCCCGCCAGCGCCCGCAACAATGTCGTCTTGCCGGCCCCGTTCGGACCGCGAAGCACCGCCGCCTCGCCGGGACCGACGACGAGATTGACGCCGTCAACAATCACCCGCCCGCCGCGGGAGACGGCCAGATCCCTGGCGGTAAGCGTCACGTTAAATTGGGCGGCATCGGACATAGCGGCGGACCTTAGGCGCGCTCGCCAATGGCGTCGATGCGGAAAAGCGGCGCGGGCGTGAGGGTTCAAAGGGCCGTCGGCGCCTGCTAACCAAGCGCAAAGGATTTTACGGGAGAGACCAATGAAAACCAGAGCCGCTATCGCCATTGCCCCCAATGAACCCCTCGTTATTGAGGAGGTCGATCTTGAAGGGCCGAAGGCCGGCGAAGTGCTGGTTGAGATCATGGCAACCGGGATCTGCCATACGGACGCCTATACGCTTGAGGGCAAGGACTCCGAAGGTATTTTCCCGTCGATCCTGGGCCACGAAGGCGCGGGGATTGTCCGCGAAGTGGGCGCCGGCGTGACGAGCGTTGAGCCCGGCGACCATGTCATCCCGCTCTACACGGCTGAATGCCGCCAGTGCAAAACCTGCCTGTCGCAAAAGTCTAACCTGTGTACGTCAGTGCGCGCGACACAAGGCAAGGGCGTCATGCCTGACGGCACAAGTCGGTTTTCTAGGAACGGCCAGGCGCTCGCCCATTATATGGGCTGTTCAACATTTTCGAATTTTACAGTGGTGTCAGAATTTTCCGTTGCAAAAATCCGCAAGGACGCCCCCTTTGACAAAGCCTGTTACATTGGTTGCGGCGTAACAACGGGTGTTGGCGCTGTTGTCTGGACGGCCGGCGTCGAGCCCGGCGCCAACGTTGCCGTGTTTGGTCTGGGCGGCATTGGCTTGAACGTCATTCAGGGCGCCAAATTAGTTGGCGCGGACAAAATCATCGGCGTCGATATCAATCCGTCGCGAGAGAAAATCGCGCGGGAGTTCGGCATGACGGATTTTGTAAATGTGAAAGAGATTGGTGCCGGCAATGTCGTTGACGCGGTCATCGGCCTAACAGATGGTGGCGCGGACTATTCCTTCGACTGCACGGGCAACACGGACGTCATGCGTCAGGCGCTTGAATGTTGTCACCGCGGGTGGGGTGAGTCGATCATCATCGGCGTCGCTGAAGCGGGCAAGGAAATCTCGACGCGTCCGTTCCAACTGGTTACCGGGCGGGTCTGGAAAGGCACGGCCTTCGGCGGCGCACGAGGCCGCACGGATACGCCGAAAATCGTCGACTGGTATATGGACAACAAAATTCAGATCGACCCGCTCATCACCCATACGATGCCCCTTGAGGACATCAACAAAGGGTTCGACCTGATGCATGAGGGTAAGAGTATTCGGTCGGTCGTGGTTTACTAAACGCGTTTAGAACAACGGAGAAAATCGGTGGGAATTTTTACACATATTATGGTCGGCTCGAACGACAAGGCGAAAGCGAAAGCGTTTTACGATGCGGTGCTTTCTCCACTTGGGATCAACAATATGGGAACGTTTGGCGACTCTGGAACGCTTCTTTATGGCGCGAAGACCCCGGAATTCTGGGTGACATCGCCGGCAAACGGAAAAGCGGCGTGTCACGCCAATGGCGGCACAATCGGTTTCATGGCGCCAAGCCGCAAGGCGGTTGATGACTTTCACGCCGGCGGCCTCGCCAATGGCGGAACATGCGAAGGCGCACCGGGCCCGCGCGACGTCATGCCGAACGCCTACGCCGCCTATCTCCGCGATCCCGACAACAACAAAATCTGCGCCTATTGCATGAAGGCGGAGTGATGCGGGAAATTTCCGCTGCGAAGTGTTTCGGCGGCCGTCAGGCAGTTTACGCCCATGACAGCACGTCTACGAAAACGGAAATGAAATTCTCCGTATTCACACCGCCGGCGGATGTTCACGGGGAAGGGCCATACCCGACGCTATACTGGCTCTCGGGGCTCACCTGTACGGAAGAGAACTTCATCATCAAGTCGGGCTTCCAGCGTTATGCGGCGGCGCTCGGGTTGATGGTCATCGGCCCTGATACGTCGCCGCGCGGCGAGGGCGTGCCGGACGATCCCGATGGCGCATACGACTTTGGTC
The DNA here is from genome assembly GCA_021776465.1 of Parvularculaceae bacterium. GTDB lineage: Bacteria > Pseudomonadota > Alphaproteobacteria > Caulobacterales > Parvularculaceae > Hyphococcus. Next base: position 2,102 of record JAJFFU010000086.1, on the reverse strand, counting down.
TCGCGGCCGGTTTTTATTGCAACGCGACGCAAGCGCCGTGGTCGGAACATTATCAGATGTATGACTATATCACGAAGGAGTTACCGGCGCTTGTCTGCGATGCCCTGCCGGTTGACGATGCACGCACGGGTGTTTTCGGACACTCCATGGGCGGCCACGGCGCGCTGACGGTGCACCTCAAAAACCCCAAGCAATTCAAAACCTGCTCAGCCTTTGCACCGATCGTCGCGCCATCGCAGGTTCCCTGGGGCCGCAAGGCGTTTTCCCATTATCTGGGCGCGGACGAGACAAGCTGGGCGGATTACGACGCGACCACGCTTGTCGCCAAGCGTCCAAGTGAGGCGGAAATCCTCATCGATCAGGGCACGGCGGATGCGTTCCTCGAAGAACAGCTAAAGCCGGAACTTTTCGCCGCCGCCGCGCAGGCCGCCGGCCAGAAAGCGACCGTCCGAATGCAGGATGGCTACGATCACTCGTTCTATTTTATTGCGACATTCCTTGAAGATCATTTGCGCTGGCACAAGGAACGCCTTTAGGCGCGGCTAATTTTGCGCGGAAAAATAGTCCTTGAGGATCTCCGCGAAATCAGACCTGTCGCCCGGAACATAAGGCGCGATCATCATCATCGCTGAATAAACGCCGTTGTTGATGATACGGCGCCTGTCCGTTTCCGAGGCGGCAAGGCTAACAAATTGCAGCCAGAATGTGAGATGAGCAGCAAATCGCGACGCAAGTGCGGTGCGTTCGGCGCGCGAGCAGGTGATTGCACCATCTTGCTCAAGGGAGGCCAGGATTGACGTAGCTGTTTCTTCCTTCAACCGAAGCAGTTTTGCAAATCGCGGACGGAGGTTTGGGCATCGTTCAAGAATGCCCGTGAGGTTGTTGTAGAAAAACCGAAAGTCGTTGATCTCTTCAAAAACGATGTAGATAAAAATCCAGTTATCCTCGATAGAAAGCGATCTATTAATCGGGGCGCTGAGGACTTGCCGAATTTCTTCCTCGAACTCATCAAACAGCGCCTCTATAATCGCTTCCTTGCCCTTGAAATGATAATAGAGATTGCCGGGGCTTATCTCGAGCACGCCGGCGATCTCAACAGTTGAAACCTGCGCCTCGCCCTCTTCGTTAAAAAGGGCGAGCGCCGTTTTCAGGATACGGTCACGGGTTTTGACCTTGCCGGTCATTGCGGCGCCATCAAGCCGGTTTCTTCCCGGCGGATTTCCGTTTTGCCGTTTTGCGTTTTGAAGATCCGTCATCTGCGCTGAGAAGCTGGTCGATTTTGCCCTCGATTGTCGCCAGCCGGGCCTCGATGACGTCAAGGCGGGATTCGCCGCCGACAGCGCCAAGTTTCAGCTTCTCACGCATTTCCTTGATGCGGTCATCCATGGAAAAATTGGGCGCCTTGACGCGTTGTGCGATTTCGCGGCCACGCGTTTCAACGGCGTCTTCGATTTCTTCGCCGCGTTCGACAAGGTCTTCAAAATATTTGCTGGTGTCATCGGAGACTTTGGCGATGGATTCCTGCGCGTCGGAAAAGGCGCGGCCATAAGCGCCGATGCCGGCGAGCCAGATTTTACGCGCCATATCGCCGGCGGGTCCTGGCGGTGTTTTTTTCTTGGCCATGGAGAACTCCTTTTCCGGGCGCGTGGCCCACTATGGCGGCTTTTATGCTGTAGGCAAATCCGGGACCTGATGCGAAAGGGGCGCTCCCTTGCGGGAGCGCCCCAAATACGCAACTCAGTTAAGCGAAATTAAGCAGCTTTTTTCGCGGAACGCTTGGACGCTTTCTTTTTCGTCAGCGTCACGAGCTTTTTGTTCAGCGCGGCGACTTCTGCTTCGAGTTCTTCAACGCGGCCTTTGTTTGCTTTCGCGGCTGGCATGAAACGACGCAGGCCGTCAAAACGGTCGCCGTACATTTCGTTGGCGCGCTCGCGAACGTCGGCAATCGCGTCTTGGGCGCGTGTTTCAACTTCTTCGCCTTTTTCGACGAATTCTTCGAAGATGTCGGCGCCTTTGCCCGTCAGGATCGTTTCAGCGCGCGCATAAGCAGCGCCGTAAACGCCGAGATAGGCGAGCCAGCCTTTGCGGATTGCGTCGCGCGG
>JAJFFU010000085.1 GCA_021776465.1 Parvularculaceae bacterium | reverse complement strand
GATTTTGTCTTTCGTGTTGCCGGGCGCGCCGAGCAGGCCATGAAAGCTGACGATGCCTTTGACGTCGCCGCCCGAGCGCGCAATATCGAGAACGCAAAGCCCGCCGAAACAAAAACCGATAGCGGCGAGATTGTTGTTATCGACCTCCGGCAGTGCTTTCGCCATGGCGATGATGTCCGACAGTCGTTGTTGCAGCATGGCGCGGTCAGCGACGAAGGGTTCGATCAGCTTCCCGTTTTCGTCCGCAGACTGACCGAGAACACCCTTGCCGTATAAATCGACCGCGACGCCTGTATAGCCGAGGCTTGCCAGCGCCGTTGCCTTGTTGTTTTCAAAATCGGAGCGCCCGGCCCATGCATGAAACACCAAGACACCCGGCGCGGGCTTGCCGCTATGCGCAATGAAGGCTTCAAAGGCTTTGCCGTCGATTTCGTAATCATGGGCGCGGGTCTCGGTCATGCGGTTCGTTCTCCCTGACTGTGACGCGAAATAACGGCGGCGTTAATCAGCTTTCAAGGGCGCCGATACGGCTGATCTTGAGTGTGTTGGTTTTTCCGCGCCGGCCGAATGGATAACCGGCGAGAATGATAATGCGGTCACCGTCTACGCCGCCATGGTCGACGGCGAGGCCATCGGCCTTTTCGATCATTTCATGGAAGTGCGAAATATCTTCGGTGACGACGGGCCAGACGCCCCAGTACAGGGCGAGATTGCGGGCCACCCGCGCATCCGGAGTTGCCGCGATGACGGGGCTATGAGGACGGTCGCGCGATAGGCGCCGCGCGGTCGAGCCGGTCTTCGTATAAGCGACGGCGAACCGGCAATGGAGGACTTCCGCAATCCGCCTTGCTGACAACGTGATCGCGTCGGCGGTGGTGTATTCTTCATCATCTTGCCGATCGCTTTTATAGCCGCCGGATTCGTCGTCTTTTTCAGTGGCGATGATAATTCGATCCATGATGGCGACGGCTGTCGGCGGATGGCGTCCGACCGCTGTTTCCGCTGACAACATGACGGCGTCCGCGCCCTGATAGATTGCGGTTGAAACATCCGACGCTTCAGCGCGGGTTGGCGCGATCGATTCAACCATGGATTCCAGCATGTGGGTCGCCACGATGACCGGCTTGCCGGCGCGGCGGCAGGCGCGAATGATCCGCCGTTGTATCAACGGCACATCTTCCGGCGCGCACTCAACGCCGAGATCGCCGCGGGCAACCATGATCGCGTCAGTTTTTTCGATAATTTCGTCGAGATGATCAACGGCTTGCGGTTTTTCGATCTTGGCGATCACGCCGGCGCGCCCTTTTATAAGGGCTTTCGCCTCGTCGATATCTTCCGGCTTTTGAACGAAGGAGAGGGCGATGTAGTCAACGCCAAGACCGAGCGCGAAATCGAGGTCTTCGCGATCCTTTTCGGTCAGCGCGGAAATGGGCAGGGCGCGGCCGGGCACGTTAATGCCTTTGCGATCTTTTAATTCGCCGGGCGTGTCGGCCTTAACGGTGATCGCGTCGCCGACCCTTGTGAAAACGGTGACCTGCAGCTTGCCGTCGTCGAGTTTCAAAATATCGCCTGGCTGAAGGATATCGAGCAGCTCTTTGTGGGGGATCGGGATGACGTCCGGCGTCGTCGATTCCTTGGCGTATTCCAGTTTGTATTCTGCGCCGTATTTCAGTTTTATCTGTCCGCCTTCAAAGGCGCCGGTGCGAATCTTTGGCCCTTGCAGATCGGCGAAGATGGCCAGGGGCGTACCGGTTTCGGCCTCCATGCGCCTGATGGATTCAGACACCAGCGCCAGCTTTTCGTGCTGACCATGGCTCATGTTTAGCCTGAAAATGTCTACGCCCGCATCATGGATGAGGCGCAGCATGGACGGGGACGAACTCGCCGGCCCGATCGTCGCTACAATTTTTGACAGTCTTTTGCGCATCCCGCGACGTTAGGCGCGTTTGCGTATCGTGGGAAGCGGCCAAATGGGGGGCGGCGAAATACAACCGCTCGCCAATTGCGGTGTCAGCACATTAGCCCGAAATTGACATGCCGCAGGCGACGACCGCTTTGACGATCGGCTCGTAGGCGCCGGCGAGAGAGATCTCGGCGTCATATTCGTCATTGTCCGAAGAGACGGCGCGAACGATCAGGCTGTCGGCGTTCAGGAAATCATTGGCGATTTCTACGGCGCTGATCTTGTTCATTCCACCGGTGTTCGAATTGGTAAACGTGACCATGCGAACTTTTTGCGTCTTCTTGCCGGCGGCGCGATAATAAAACTTGAAGTCGTCTTTCTTTGCGCCGAGTCGTCGGCCTGTATCCAAAGTGAAGACGAACTCCTTGTTATCGCGGCACTCGAAAGAAATCTTGAAATTATCGTGTGGACCCGCCGCGTCACCGGCGTTTGTCGCGATGATGTGTCGCTTGTCCGTGAATTTGTCGGTGACTTCCTTGAAGACCCAGCTCTGCGCCGATGCGCTTGCGCAGATGGCGAAACTGGAAAGGACCAATGCTGGAATTACTAAACCGAACTTTTTCATGACACTCATTCCCGTATCTGTGAGAACCGTAAACAGATATCTTAACTTAAATTTCCACCACTTCAAATCGCGGATTCTCGCGCGCTGGTTGTCTTGTTCAACGGCCTGCGCCTTGTTGTGATGGCTGCGGCGACGGTGCGACGGGCGTAACCATGCGTCCGGCAATCGTCCTCGCACGCCATATTGCGCGCCGTTTCGGAGTGATTTGCAATATTTACGCCGCCAATATTTGGGGCACTTGTTGTTATTGCTAGCCGGGCAGGGCGTTTTCCGCCTGGGCTTCGGTCCCGAAAAGTGAAATCGTCGAAATCGACATTTTCGCCGAACCCTCAATCGGGCGCCGCGAATAGACGACGTATATTAGCGTGTTGTTTTCGGCGTCATAAATCCGCCGGACGGCGATCGATTTGAAGACGAGGCTCATGCGCTGGGAAAAGACTTCCTCGCCATTCTTGTCGAGATCAATGTCGCCCATGCTGATCGGGCCGGTCTGACGGCAGGCGATGGAGGCGTTAGACGGGTCTTCAAACCAGTTGCCCTTGGCGACGCGATCCCAGAATCCGCGGTCGAAATGTGAAAGATGACAGGTGACGCCCGCGACCTTTGGGTCGGAGAGCGCTTGCACCTTGATTTCATTGCCAGCGAAATCGTTTTTGAATTCGCCGACTTCCGCGCCGCCGCTGCGCCCGCAGGCGGCAAGGAGGAGCGATGCGCAAATAATGGCGGTATGTTTCACAGCAGATCGTCCTTAACGGTTTTCTTCGTCTAACCTAAGGCCGCCGCGCCGCAGAGCAAGACGGACACCGATGTATAGGAGCAACCCTATGGGCCCGAACATCAGTGTAAAGAACAGGCAGGGCAAAACGAACAGATGTGATATTTTACGAGCTATGGCGTCTCGGCCGATCCATGCGCCCACGAACAAATCAAAGACGAGGTAATGGGACCAGCCTGTCAGAATACCGATCGGGCGCGAAAACAGGGCCATGACACCGCTCAGGTTTGACATGCCGGCGCCGTCGGCGCTCTCGCTAAAAAAGATCGA
>JAJFFU010000084.1 GCA_021776465.1 Parvularculaceae bacterium | reverse complement strand
GCGAAAACCGATCCGCGTTTTAACCGGCCCGATATTTTCGCCCGCAGCGCAGGCTCTATTTCATCGAGCCCCGCCGGCAACCGGAAACGCATTTCCAACCCGCGTCCGTTGACGCTCTTCAGTTCCCACGTCCAGCGCTTGCCCGCATGCGCACCGTCAATGCGCGCAAATCCGGTCATGGATGATACGGACATCGCCCTACCCGCCCTGCCGGCGTTCGCGCTCAATCTGGCGCCACGCGGCAACATTGCGTTCATGCTCACGGTTCGTCTTCGCAAACGCATGCCCGCCAGTGCCGTCGGCGACGAAGAACAGATCGTCAGTCTCCGCCGGGTTGAGAACCGCCGCAATCGACTCCGCGCCGGGATTTGCAATTGGCGTCGGCGGCAGTCCTCGAATGACATAAGTGTTGTAAGGCGTTTCTCCGCGCAGCTCGCTGACACGTAAGCCGCGGCCAAGCGGTTCGCCTTGAGTCAGTCCGTAGATAATCGTCGGGTCAGATTCCAACCGCATGCCGCGTTTCAACCGGTTCACAAACACAGCCGCAATGCGCGGTCGTTCCGCTGCAACACCCGTTTCCTTTTCGACAATTGACGCAAGAATGATTGCTTCTTCTTTCGTGGCAAACGGCAATTCCGTCGCGCGGGCCTCCCAAATCTCATCGAGCAAATTGCCTTGCGCGCTCGCCATTCGCTGAACCATGTCATCGCGGCTTTCACCGCGTGTGTAGGCGTAGGTCTCCGGGAGCAACGCGCCTTCATCCGGCGACAGGGTCAATTCGTCGGTCAGAATGTCGTCGGCGGCAACAAGCCGAAGAATTTGCGCCGTCGTCAGGCCTTCCGGCGCCGTAAAATAATGGAGGATGCTTTTGCCTTCGATCAATTGATCGATAATGTCATTAACGCTCGCGCCCGCAGGAATTTCATATTCGCCAGCTTTGATATCGTTCTCCGCACCGCGAACACGAACGACAGCGGTGAAAAGTTCCGGATACCGAATAACGCCGGCGTCTTCGAGATCATGCGCAATCGCCGAAACGGAACTGCCTTGCGCAAGAAGCACGGTCGCCTCGTCCTTTAATGGGCCCGGCTTCAGCGCTTCGCGATAACCGAGATATCCGCCGACACCGAAAGCGGCGACCGCAAGGACAGCGAGCCCCGCAAAAAACAGGAGGAAAGATTTTACCGCGCCGCCGCGCTGGCCGGCGTGAATCTCCACGTCATTCGCCTTCGCGTTCACCGCCTAAATTTCCCTCTGTCGAATCAACAAGTCCTGCGAAGGGGACAGTTTACCCGTCAACGCGGCGCATCACCAGAGACGCGTTGGTGCCGCCGAAGCCAAAAGAGTTGGAAAGAACCGTATTGATCGGTTTTTCCACAGCTTTGTTGGCGCAGAGATTGATGGGCGTTTCCACGGAAGGGTTGTCGAGATTGAGGGTTGGCGGCGCAATTCCGTCACGAATCGCAAGCGCGCAAAAAATCGCCTCGACCGCGCCGGCGGCGCCGAGCAAATGGCCAATCGAAGACTTCGTCGACGACATCAAAAGGCCGTCCGCCGCATCACCGAACAGCCGCTCGACGGCGCCAAGCTCAATCTCATCGCCGCGCGGCGTCGATGTGCCATGGGCGTTCACATAATCAACGTCTTTGGGCGCAATGCCAGCACGTTTCAGCGCCATGGTCATGGAGCGGAACGCACCGCCGCCGTCTTCGGCCGGCGCCGTGATGTGATAAGCGTCGCCGGAAAGCCCATAGCCGACAATTTCGGCGTAAATTTTGGCGCCGCGGGCTTTCGCATGTTCATACTCTTCGAGCACGAAAAATCCTGAGCCTTCGCCCATCAAGAAACCGTCGCGATCTTTGTCGTAAGGGCGCGAAGCCTTTTCGGGCGTGTCGTTGAAATGCGTCGTCAGCGCTCTGCAGGAAGCAAAGCCGGCCATGCCGATTGGACACACCGTCGCTTCGGCGCCGCCGGCAAGCATCATGTCAGCGTCATCAAACGCGATCAGCCGAGCAGCATCGCCGATCGCATGGGCGCCGGACGAGCACGCTGTAACGACCGCGTGGTTCGGGCCTTTCAGGCCAAGGCGGATCGACACCTGACCGGATACGAGGTTGATCAAATTGCCGGCGACAAAAAACGGCGAGACGCGCCGCGGCCCTTTTTGATCCAGGATCAGCGATTGTTCTTCAATGCCCTGAAGCCCACCGATGCCGGAACCGGTCATCACGCCGAAACGCTCGTGGTCTTCGTCGGATTTCAGTTCAATGCCGGAATCTTCGAACGCCATTTGCGCGGCGGCGATGCCATAAACGATAAACTCGCCCATGCGCTTTTGGTCGCGCGGCTCGACCCAGTCGTCGGGATTAAACGCCGCCTCGCCGGCCGCTGCGCCGCCGCCATATCCATCAGCCTTCGGCACTTCGGCGGCGATGTGGCACGCCATTGCAGACGTGTCGAATTTCTCGACCTTGCCGGCGCCGGAATCGCCGGCGATCAAACGACGCCAAACCGCATCTGGCCCAAAGCCCAGCGGCGAGACGATACCCATGCCGGTAACGACAACGCGACGCATCCCTAAACTTTCCCATGAAAGGCGATCGCGGCGCGCCGTATCTCGCATCGTTTCAGGAACGGGCCGCGACGGCCTGCCGAGTTAAAAAAGCGGCATCAGCCCTTTTTTTGTTCCTCGATGAATTTTATCGCATCGCCGACGCTCTGAATTGTTTCAGCGGCGTCATCAGGAATCTCGACATCAAATTCTTCTTCGAACGCCATGACGAGTTCGACAATGTCGAGGCTGTCGGCGCCGAGGTCATCGATAAAGCTCGCCTTCGGCTCAACTTTCGCCATGTCGACGTCGAGATGCTCGACAACAATTTTCTTCACGCGTTCTGCAAGATCAGACATCCAGGGCTCCTTAATTACTTCGTTCGTTCGGGTCGCGGCGGGGCCGCAGGTCAACGCCATGTTTTGCCGGGTAGCGGGCGCATTACGGCATATTTTCAATTGTTGCAACGCCAAAGAGCAAGCATATACAGGCGCTAGCCTACACCATTGCCATCCCGCCATTAACGTGAATCGTCTGGCCGGTAACGTATTTTGCTTCTTCCGAGGCAAGAAATCGCGCTGCAGCGGCAATGTCTTCGGGCGTTCCCATGGCGCCTGCGGGAATTTTCCCCAGAATTGCCGCGCGCTGCTGATCGTTTAGCGCTTCGGTCATCGGCGTCTCAATAAAGCCCGGCGCGATGCAATTCACGGTAACGTTACGGCTTGCGATTTCGGCCGCCAGTGATTTTGTCATACCGATCATGCCGGCTTTCGAAGCAGCGTAATTTGCCTGCCCTGCGTTACCCGTAACGCCGACGACCGATGTAATACCGATAATGCGTCCGAAGCGTTGTTTGGTCATGCCGCGCAGACTTGCTTTCGTGAGCCGGAAATAAGCGGTGAGATTGATCTTTATCACCTCGTCCCACATGTCCGGCTTCATCATCATCAACATGTCGCGGGTGACGCCGGCGTTGGCGACGACAATATCGAGACCGCCCATCGCTTCGCTTGCCTGTTTCGGAAGGGCGTCAACGGCGTCCAGATCCGACAGGTTACACGCCGCCGTGTGGACGCGATCTTTAAGTTCATCGGCAAGCGCGGCGAGCTTTTCCTCGCGCGTTCCCGATATGGCGACAGTCGCGCCGCCTTCATGCAATGCTTTAGCGATTGCGCCGCCAATGCCGCCAGTCGCGCCGGTTACCAGCGCCCGTTTTCCGGTGAGATCAAACATCCATTTTATCCTGCTCAGCTTGCGCCTAAATGGCGCTAATTCGAAACGGGTTCAACCCAGCGGCCGTGTGCATGGGCAGTGGCGATACGTCGGCGTTCCCCGCCAGGCCATGTCGTGACGTCCACGTTGAATGTCACGAAGTCCATGGCCGCCTCGGGCTCAAACTGGACAAAGGCGATCGGCGCCGCTGCCGTCGCCCGCGCGCCGATGTCGTCCATCAGGCTGTGAAGACGCGTGGTTTCCCCATCGTCCAGGTACACAGCGAAGACAGACGTGAAGACGACTGAAACGGTGCCGGATTTGGGGACCGTGCGTGCGGCAAGCCATTCGAGCGCGTCATCGCAATCAATTTGAGCGCCGAGGTCCCGCGTCGCGGAAATCGCTGCGTCAAAGGTTTGACGCCGCCGGGGATCTTCGGGCCAAATATAGGAATGGGCAATATCCAGTTGTTCCGGATCAGAAAAATCGAGCGGCTGCCGGTCGCAGCCGAGCCGGTGGCGAATATCCAGCCGCTTGACCAAATCGGGCGCCTCGCCCCGCCAGTCGGATTTCAACGCGATTACGCCATCGCCCCATGCGAACGATCCATAGTCAATCGAACATTGGTCCGGGGCCAATAACAGGCCGCCGCTCGTCCCCAGCTCATAGAGATCCAGCGGCAAGTCAAACCTAGAAGAGACCTCAGACATCGCCGGAATCAATGCCGCTAGCCTGTTGATTTCATTGGTCTGCGGTGGGCGCGCAATGAAGGACTGAAACACCGTCCCATGGGCCTCCGCGAGCGCAACAAGCGCAACGGCAAACTCAGCCTCGCCAGGCGCGCGAAGCGACTGATAAGCCGGTTGTAACGATCCGGCGCGGCCTTTATTCGCGAGGTAATGGACGGCCCCCGCTATTCTTAATGCGAGCGCCCCTTTGGCGGGGTCTTCACCAAAATTCTTGACCAGTCCCGCGACCGGACCATTCGCTTTTATATCAACCGCAGCGGCATCGATCAGTGCGGCGGTCAATGACGCGCCACGCGTACGGCAATATTCAGATTGCCGTTCAAACGCAGCGAGAATGTCGGCTTTTGACGCTGGCACGGGCCTAGGCGTTCACGAATGTATCGACGTCAGCCGGCTCGCCGACATTCATTGTCGTCGCGCCCTTTTCGATGCGCCGGACGAGGCCACACAGAACCTTGCCGGAACCGACTTCGACAAATGTATCACACCCGGCAGCCGCCATAGTCGAAACACTCTCTGACCAGCGCACTCGGCCGGTCACCTGTTTCACGAGGCTGTCGCGGATCTCGTCAGGATCCGCGACGGCGGCCGCGGTTACGTTGGCAATCAGCGTCGTCGCGGGCGTAGATACCTTTGCCTCCGCCAGCGCCTCGGCCATGCGTTCCGCCGCCGGCGCCATCAGTGATGAGTGAAACGGCGCCGAAACCGGCAATAATTTCGCGATCTTGGCGCCGAATTCTTTGGCCCCGGCGCAGACAGCTTCGACGCGCGCCTTCTCCCCGGAAATGACCACCTGCCCCGGGGCGTTGTCATTGGCGATTTCACAAATTCCTGAATTGGCGCCACCACTCGTCGCATCAATGGCTTTTTGTGCGCCGTCGAGATCAACGCCGATCAGCGCCGCCATAGCGCCCTTGCCAACCGGCACGGCGGCCTGCATCGCCTCACCGCGAATGCGCAACAAACGCGCCGTATCGGCAAGGCTGATGGCGCGAGCCGCGCAAAGGGCTGAATATTCGCCGAGCGAGTGGCCCGCGACGAACATGGCGTCTCCGATTTGGACGCCGGCCTCCTTTTCGAGCACCCGCATCACCGCAATTGAATGGGCCATCAGCGCTGGCTGGGTATTCGCCGTGAGGGTCAATTCCTCCATCGGCCCGTCCCACATCAATGCCGTAAGCTTCTGGCCGAGCGCGTCGTCAACCTCCTGAAAGACTTCCCGGGCGACCGGAAAAGCGTCGGCGAGCGCTTTGCCCATCCCGACCGATTGACTGCCTTGCCCCGGAAAAATAAATGCGCGCGCCATAGTGGACCTCCATTTGCGGCGTCGATTAACCATCGCTGACCCGAAGAGCAAGGCGGGGCTTGCCACGGGCGAATTGGTCAGCTATTTCGCCGGCTTCGCGAGCGACGGTCGCGGGCGCCAATTACCGGCCAATCACCGGTTTGGTTCAAGGGATGGTCCCTTTGCCTTAGCGAGCCACAGGTTAGCAGGAACCCCAGCCGTTCCAGCCGATCTCCGTCGCCAATCAGGAGCTGGCTTCATGCCGTTATACGAGCATGTCTTCATCGCGCGACAGGATATTTCCCCTGCGCAGGTCGAAGGCCTCACAGAAACTCTCGCCAACATTGTCACCGACAATGGCGGCAAAATCGAGAAGTCCGAATATTGGGGACTTCGCAACCTTCAGTACAAAATCAACAAGAACCGCAAAGGCCATTACAGCCTTTTCAACATCGACGGGCCACCGATCGCTGTGCAGGAACTGGAGCGTCAGGAAAAAATCAATGACGACATTCTGCGCGTGCTGACCATTCGCGTCGAGGAACACGATCCGGAACCATCGCCTGTTTTGAGCCGCCGCGACCGCGGCGATCGCAACGATCGCGGCGACCGCGACCGGCGCCGATAGGCAGAAGGATATATAATCATGGCCAAACCATTTTTCCGACGCCGTAAGTCCTGCCCATTTTCAGGCGATAATGCGCAAACAATAGATTATAAAGATCCGAAACTTCTGGGGCGTTTCGTTTCCGAACGCGGCAAGATTGTGCCGTCACGCATTTCCGCCGTATCGCAAAAGAAGCAGCGTGAGTTAGCGCGCGCCATCAAACGCGCCCGCATTCTCGCCCTCCTTCCCTACGTTTCGGAGTAAGATCAATGGATGTTCTTTTACTCGAACGGGTCGAAAACCTCGGCCAGATGGGCGACGTCGTCAAAGTGAAGTCTGGTTATGCGCGCAATTATCTTTTACCGCAGAAGAAAGCCTTGCGGGCGAATGACGCCAACAAGCAGGTTTTCGAAAACCAGCGCGCCGATCTGGAAACGCGTAATCTTGAACGCAAAAAAGATGCTGAGGCTGCGTCAGAAAAACTGAATGGCCGCAGCTTTGTCGTCATTCGACAATCCTCGGAAACCGGCGCACTTTACGGCTCGGTGACGGCGCGCGACATTGCCGACGCCGCCTCAGAAGACGGCGTCAAAATCGAGCGCAGCCAGGTGCGTCTCGACAAACCGCTGAAAACAATCGGCATTGTGCCGGTTCGTATTTCACTGCATCCGGACGTCAACGCCAATATTGAAATCAATGTGGCGCGTTCGGAAGACGAAGCAGAACGCCAGGCGCGCGGTGAAAATGTTTTCGCCCGCGAAGAAGATCAGGCGTCAAGCGACGACGGCGACGACGAAGAAAAAGCCGCGGAATTTTTCGATCCCGAAGCGCAGGACGCCGTTGCGTCCGACGATGGCGACGAAGAATCGAACGAAGACAAAGACTAGCGCCTCGCGCTTTGCGCCCAACGTCAACAGGGCGCACGTCGTGCGGGGAAAAATTTAAACGCCGGCTGGCTATCCCGCCGGCGTTTTCTTTGATTTAAAGCTCCGTTATTGCGCTACCAGCAAATACTGTCGAACAATTTAATAATGATACGGACGAACAAACGCCCGTAAGCCATGATTCTGAGCAGGCGATCCTGGGCGCAATCCTCTTTGACAATGAAATTCTGATCCGCGCCTCACAGTTCCTGAAAAGCGAACATTTTTACGACCCCGTCCATCAGGTCGTCTATGACGCGGCGAAATCGCTGGTCGACGGCGGGCGCCTCGCCTCCCCGGTCGCCCTTGATACGTATCTGTCGAGTTCGCCGGGATATCAGGAAGCAGGCGGGCGTAAATATCTCGAACAACTCGCCGCCAATGTTCCCTCGACAACCGGCGCGATTGACTATGCGCGCATCGTTTTCGATTTATCGACCTGTCGTGGCCTGATGGCCATCGGCGCTGAGATGGTCGACCGGGCTAAAATCTCCAGCCTCGAAGACACGCCCACGAAACAGCTGGAAGAAGCCGAACAGGCGCTCTATTCGCTTGCGGAAACCGGAAAATACGGCGGCGGATTTAAAAGTTTCAGATCATCGCTGACCGAAGCCATCGAACTCGCTGACGCTGCGTTCCGCCGCGGCGGCGGCCTTGCCGGCATTTCAACCGGGTTGCGCGATCTCGACCGCCAGCTTGGCGGGATGCATCCGTCTGATCTGCTTATCCTCGCGGGGCGCCCTTCCATGGGGAAGTCGTCGCTGGGCGTAAACATCGGCGTCAATGCCGCAAAAGCCTATAAGACGGAGCGCCAACCGGACGGTACGATGAAAACCATTTCCGGCGGCGTCGTTGGCATCTTCTCCCTTGAAATGTCGGCTGAGCAAATCGCAACACGTATCATTTCTGACTTTGCACGCGTTCCGTCAGAGAAAATCCGGCGCGGCGAAATCGAACAAAGCCAGTTCGACGACATCTATCACGCAACACGCGAGTTAGAGTCCCTGCCGATCTTCATTGACGACACGGGTGGCCTGTCGATCGCGCAGGTTGCAGCGCGCGCCCGGCGACTAAAGCGCCAGCACGGTCTGGATCTCCTCATTATCGACTATATTCAACTCCTGACCGGCTCAGGAAAACGCAATGATAATCGTGTGCAGGAAATCAC
>JAJFFU010000083.1 GCA_021776465.1 Parvularculaceae bacterium | reverse complement strand
GGCGTTTCGGCGGCGTTAAATAATTCCGACAATAATTCTGCGCGGGAAAGGCGACTGGCGCCGACGGCGTTCGCCGCAGCAACATCGGGCACGGTGTCTTCAACAGCCGCAGACGCCACAAGAATCTGACGGGCGCGTTTCACGCCCGAGCCGTCCTGCGGGAAAAGGCGGATACCGAGCATTTTCAGATAATCGAACTTCGCCCCGGTCCGGCCCTGATCCAGCGCACGGTCCGAGCCCGCCACAATATGGCCCCGCGTTTTCAGGATCATCGCAAGCGGCAACATGCCCGAGCCGCCCACGCCGCAGAAGAAGTAGTCTTTGGTTTCGCTCATCACCGGATCGCTGTAACGGAAATTAACCAACAAGTGGTAAGCATTTTTCGATGGATGCACCGAATAAAAACATAGCGCTGGTCTGCCCTGGCGGGCCTATTTCTCCTGATCTCGCCAAAGAACTCGGCGAGATTGCGGCCGATCATTGCGGAAACGGTGTGATATTGCATTTTCATCCGCAGTGTTTTCTCAAAGCGGGACACTTTGCCGGAACAGACGCCGAGCGCAGCGCCGCTTTTCTCGACGTCGCCAATGACCCAAAATTTGACGCCGTCTGGTTCGCCCGTGGCGGCTATGGCGCCGGGCGTCTCGACGACAATGTCTACGCAAGTCTAAACGATGCCGCTCGTTTAAAAACCTATCTTGGCTATTCGGACGCCGGTGTCATCCTCGCACGCCTTGATGCGCTGGGCGTTGGAATGCCCGTACACGGACCGATGGCCACCGATCTCGTGCGCGTTGACGGCCACGCCGCCATGCGCCGCGCGCTTGATTTTCTCGTCTCAGGAAAAGCCGACGGCATCGAGCCCGCCGCAGCCCGAGCGCGCTGTGTCGCGTTTAATATCACCGTGTTGGCGCATTTTATCGGTCTCGATTGGGCTCCGGATTTTTCCGGCCGGATCGTGATGCTGGAAGACGTTGGTGAATATCTTTACCGCACTGATCGCGCGATGCAGTCGATTTTATTGAACCCGAAGATGAAGAACGCCGCCGGCGTGATGCTCGGGCGCATCAGCGATATCCCGGAAAATGATCGCCCCTTCGGCGCCGATGCTGTGGACATTACACGGTACTGGTGCGAGCGCGCCGGGATCGCCTATCTCGGACGCGCCGATATCGGACACGATTCTGACAACAAAATCGTTCCGTTTTTTGGCGATGGCGATATCGATCCTGATGCGGCGAACAATATCGTTCAATTTTCCCGGCGACCGCAATCCTGAGCCATTCTCGCATTTACAAACTGCTCGAGTTTTCCCCGTATAGAAACGACATGCGCCATTTCAAGGACTTGGCGCCCGCGCCCGCTTTACCTAAATACGATATCGGGACGGTTTGGGAGATCCACGAATGGCTGAAGAAGAACGCAAGACGGCGCTTCAATATCTAGATAGCGCCATGGGCGAATTGCGCGCGCTGGGCTTTGCACCGGAAGATGGCGAACCGGCCCCTATTATCGCGCTATTGAACCAGATATCCGGGTTAGACGAGATGCGGGTTTCGACCATCGCCCGCACCCTCGATCAGGCCTCGCATTTTAATGATGTGGTCCGCGAACAAATCTCCGGCATGAATGTCGGCGAACGTTATGAAGGTGTTACGGCGGCGTTCGATTCTATCCGCGACGATGCAAAATCGCTGGTCGATCAGTATGCCGACGGCAAAATTTCCTCATTCGAACGCGTCCAGAATGTCTGGATGAAAATGACGCGCGGCGACATTTCGGCACGCTTTGGAAAGATCAAAGACCTCTATCTCGAAGTCGCAGGCGACACACGCGATCAAGTTGAGCGCGAATTGCGCATTCTTGAAGCCTATCGCGATTTCCGCGGCGCTCTGAAACAATCCGAAGTGATGGCGCTTGAGGTCTTGAAGACGGCGGAAGAAAAACTGGAGTCTTCCAAGGCCGTTCTTCGCGAAAAAGTCGCCGCGGTTGAGAGTTTCACCGAGGACGACGCAGCAGCGCGCGCGACGCTGGAGCTTGATCGCGACGAAGGGCTGCGCGCCCTCCAGAAAGAAGAAAAACGCTATCAGGTCACAAAGGATCTCTCCGACAATATTACGATCGGATACAATACATCCGATGTGATCATGACCCGCCTCGTTCAGACGACGAACGCCAAAGAACGCATCTACGCGCAATCCGTTTCTTTTTTCGGGACCAACGAAACGGTACTCACTGCGCTCACGGCGACATTCACCGGCATGCACGGACTTCATGAGTCGACGCAAACGCTTGAAGCCATGAAAAAAGGCATCGAGCAGTCGTTGGAAACGCTCTCAGAAATTGGCGGCAAGGTGCAGGAAGAGGCCGTCAAAGCCGGCTACGGGCCAACAGTCTCCGCCGCCGCCGTCAAGCGGCTGGTTGATTCCGTCGTCGCTTATCAGGAGCGTTCACAAGACATCATCAAAGAGATGCGGGTTCTTTCTACGGAGAATTCCAAGGAGATCCGCGTCGCTGTGGAAGACGGCAAGAAACGGCTTGCGAAACTCGTTGAGGAAGGCGCAAGCGCGGCCCTCGGCGCGTGAGCGAGGCCGCTGCTACAAACGCCGGCGCACATCCCGAGCCGGCGCCAAAAAAACTCGATGATGTCATGCTCGCAATGGACATTGTCGACACGCTGCGCCATCGCGAAAAACTGATCGACCGCGAACTCTCCGCCGAAGCGCGCGAGACAAAGCTCGTCGGGCGTCTGAAAGAAATTTATTCAGCACAAGGCATCGACGTTCCGGACCGCATTCTTGCGGACGGTGTTAAAGCGCTGGAAGAAAAACGCTTCACCTACGCGCCGCCAAAGAATTCCTTCGCCGTCGG
>JAJFFU010000082.1 GCA_021776465.1 Parvularculaceae bacterium | reverse complement strand
AAAAAAGGCGTCCGATCCTGTTCAGATCGGACGCCAAGATGCGCTGTTGCGCCTACGCCGGGAGGGGATATTCCGGCGACGCGACGGGCCAATGGACCTGCAAGCGGGGGGGCAACGCCGGCCCACATGAGCGCCAATCGCGTACTGTTACATTAACGCATCACCAGGTCGTTTTTCAATAGGCAATATAAAGAATTCGCTTGATTGTGACCCCGCAACACAAAG
This sequence comes from Parvularculaceae bacterium, assembly GCA_021776465.1. Taxonomy (GTDB): domain Bacteria; phylum Pseudomonadota; class Alphaproteobacteria; order Caulobacterales; family Parvularculaceae; genus Hyphococcus. The sequence goes on along the minus strand of JAJFFU010000082.1, from coordinate 9,953 downwards.
AAGAGGCAGGGTTTCGCCGGGCTGTTGCTAATTTTTAAGGAATTCGCCGCCCGCATCCGGGGCCCGGAAGAGCCGATTGGCCAGGCGTTGGCCTGTTTCGACATTGTCCAGCGTCACGATCGTAATGCCGTTTTGCAAATCCCGAACGATCCAGCGCTTGAGTAACATCTCGGGCGCAGAAACAATGATCGACAGCTCCCCTTGGGTTTCTTCCTCAAGCGAGGCAAGCGTCACGGCGACCGTATCCACACCGCGATCAACGGCGACAATTTCGGCGCGCTCCATGTCAATCTCATCGCGCAGGAGAAATTTCAACGGCGTGCGCCCGACAGGATAGGAATCCGTCGTTTCCAGCGCTTCATCGCGGACATAAACGAGGCCGCTATTGGCGACAATCAAGAGCGGCGTCGGCGGGTCATACTCAAACCGCAAAAGGCCCGGCCGACGTAAATAAAACTGACCGGACGACACCGAACCCGACGGCGCGATCTGCGTAAAATCACCGGCAAGCGTATCGATACCTTCAAGATACTCGATCAGCCGTGTAACGATCGCATCATCGCTCTCACCCTCAAAGGCCAGCGGCCCGTTGAACTGTTCCTCGTCCAAAATGAGATTGTCATCGGTATTGCTCACCGGCGCCGCGCTCACATCTTCGGCAGGCGGCGGCGCCAATGCGTCGTCATCCAGCACGACGTCAGCGGGCGGCGCGTTATCGGCCTGTGCAAGAACGATTGCGGGCGCAGCAACCGTCGCTGTCGATACGGCATGCATCGTCGCCGGCGTCCCGAAAGTCGCCGCCTCAATGCAGATCGTCGAAATCGTCGCTAAAATCGCCAGATTCATGCCGCACTCCTCTCAAAGCCCGAAAACGCCGATCCGTATGGAGCGCCGTTATATTCAAGGGCCTCCTATCTAGATTTCGCCCGTGACGAAACCATGGCGGCGCCTAGGCGGACACAAGGCGCAGCGCACACAACATTGTGATTGTCCGTCACGCATAGTCGTAGGGCCCGCCTTTTTCCAAAGCCCGCGCATATGCCGGCCGATCGTGAATGCGTTTCAGAAAACCAGCAATGGCGGTTGAATTTTTCGCAGCGGCGACCCGGATGACTGCAGCCTCAAGCGGAAAACTCATAATGATGTCGGCGGCGGAAAAATTATCGCCCGCAAACCAGCTTCGCGTCGAAAGTTCCGCGTCGGCATAATCGAAGAGCGCCTTCGTCGTGTGATCGAGATATCCGTCGCGAACGCCTTTGGCGAGCTTCCGGGCAATCGGCTTGGCGAAAAACGGCATCGGCGCCGTTTCAATTCGCCCCATCATCAAGGCCAGCACCAATGGCGGCATGTAAGAGCCTTCCGCAGCATGCAGCCAGTATTTGTACCGGCGATATTCATCCGTATCCGGATCAGGCTTGAGCCGCCCGCCGCCATGGGTGTCAATGATATGCTCGATAATAGCGCCGGTTTCGGCAATGACGGCGCCGTTGTCGTCAATCACCGGTGATTTTCCGAGCGGATGAACCTGCAAGAGTTCGGGCGGCGCAAGGTTAGTTTTCGCGTCGCGCTCATAGCGTTTGACCTGATAGGGAAGCGCAAGCTCTTCAAGCAGCCACAGCACTCGCTGCGAACGGGAATTATTAAGGTGATGAACGGTAATCATGGGCGTTGTCGCCTTTCTTAATAGAGTTTTCCAAGCGCTTCTTTTGTAAATGTCATCAGTTCGTCGTTGCGACCATCACGCACTTTCTTGACCCAGTCCGGGTCCTGCAAAAGCGCGCGGCCGACGGCGATCATATCGAACTCTTTACGATCCATCATCTCGATCAGATGATCGAGGGACGCCGGTTCTGACGCCTCGCCCGCATAGGCGCCGGTAAACTCGCCGGAAAGCCCGACCGAGCCGACGGAAATTGTCGGCAGGCCGGACAGCCTTTTCGCCCAGCCCGCGCAGTTCAAGGACGATCCTTCAAACTCCGGCTCCCAGAAACGGCGCTGGGAACAATGAAACGCGTCGATCCCGGCGCTTTTCAACAATTCCAGCCAGACGCCGAATTCATTTGGATCAGCGGCGGCCTTGGCGTCAAAGTCGATCTGTTTCCACTGGGAAATACGGATGATCAGCGGATAATCGGCGCCCACTTTCGCACGGGTGCGGCGAATGATTTCACAAGCCATGCGCGTGCGCCCTTCCCAATCGCCGCCCCATTTGTCATCGCGCAGATTGAGCTTGTCCCAGAAGAAACTGTCCAGCAGATATTGATGGGCGCCGTGAAACTCGACGCAGTCGAAGCCCGCCTCTTTCGCAGCGACCGCTGCATCGACGAATTCGGTGATCGCCAGTTCAACGTCGTCTCCGCTCATTGGCGCCCATCGCGTTTTGCCGGGCGTGTTGAAACCTGACGGGGACCATGATTCAACGTCCGGAAACGGCGTTTTGTCCGGGCGGCGCATGGGACCTTCATGCCAGATCTGGATACCGATGAGACCGCCAGCGCTGTGAACACCGTCAACGACTTTTGCCCAGGCGGCCTTGGCTTCGTCCGTATAGATATTGGGGACGTTCGGCGTGCCCGTCGCGGTCGTATCGTTCGGTGATACGCCCTCTGTCAGGATCAACCCGACTTCACCTTCAGCGCGGCGTTTGTAATAGGCGGCGACGTCTTCACCGGGGACGTTTCCGGGCGAAAAGCTCCGCGTCATCGGCGCCATCACGATCCGGTTCGGGACGGCCATGGCGTTAATCGTGAACGGTTCAAATAATACGTCAGTCGAGGACATTCAAAGCTCCGGCAATGGCAGCGAGAAAACGCCACCTTATGCGGCCCTGCGACGTCTTGCATCAATTGATCGCAGCCCGGCTGTGGCGCCCAGCGCTCTGCACGCTATAACCCGCCGATGAAATTCCTCGATCGCACCAAAATCTACGTGGAGTCCGGCGCCGGCGGCGCTGGCTGCGTCTCGTTCCGGCGCGAAAAGTTCATCGAATTCGGCGGCCCCAATGGCGGCGATGGCGGCCGCGGCGGCCATGTCTGGATTGAGGCGGTCGATAATCTCAATACGCTCATCGATTTTCGGTTTCAGCAGCACCACCGCGCCAAGAACGGCCGGCCCGGCGAAGGATCGAACCGGACCGGGGCCGATGCGGACGATCTCGTTATCAAGGCGCCCACGGGCACGCAGATCTTTGAAGAAGACGAAGAAACTTTGATCGCCGATCTCGACGAGCCGGGCGAGCGGGTTCTTTTGGCAAAAGGCGGTAATGGCGGCTTCGGCAATGCACGCTTTAAGTCAGCGACCAACCGGGCGCCGCGCAACGCCAATCCCGGCCAGCTTGCAGAAAAACGCACCATCTGGCTGCGCCTGAAACTGATTGCCGACATCGGCCTCATTGGACTGCCTAACGCTGGCAAGTCTACTTTTCTCGCCGCCGTCACCGCCGCGAGACCAAAGATCGCCGATTATCCGTTCACGACGCTTTATCCGGGCCTCGGCGTTGTGCGTGTCGGCGAAGGGCAAAGTTTTGTGCTTGCTGATATCCCGGGCCTTATTGAAGGCGCCCATGAGGGCGCCGGCATCGGCGATCGATTTCTTGGCCATGTTGAACGGTGCGCCGCGCTCCTACATCTCGTTGACGGGACGCAAGACGACGTCGCGGACGCTTATCGAACCGTGCGCGGGGAGCTCGACGCCTATGGCGGCGGCCTCGTGGGCAAAACAGAATTCATTGCCCTCAATAAAGTTGACGCGCTCGACGACGACGCAATCGAGGAAAAGACAAAAGCCCTGTCAGAAGCCGCCGGGGCGCCGGTTTTACAAATTTCCGGCGTCACCGGAAACGGCGTGAAGCCATTGCTCTACAAGCTCGCCGAGCTTTCCCATGGACGCGCGCCAGACGGCGGCAGCGAAGAGACCCTGCCCGACGAAGACGGCGCGTGGACGCCGTAAGGTGGATTCCTGAGCGCGAGCTCTTATGTTGAACCGACGCTCGCACTGGACCTTCAATTGCCGAACCTGAAATCACCGTCGCACCGCCGCATCGGCCTATTGGGCGGTTCGTTTAACCCCGCCCATGCGGGCCATCGCGAGATTTCCCTGGCGGCGCTTGCCCGCCTTGATCTCGATGCTGTCTGGTGGCTGGTGACGCCCGGCAATCCGCTAAAAGATCCGGAAGAATACGCCGCTTACGACCAAAGACTGCATCAGGCGCGCGCCGTCGCCAATCACGCCGACATTGTCGTTAGCGATTTTGAACAGCGCCGAGGCCTTCAGTATACGGTCGATACGCTGGATCAGATAAAAGACGCTAACCCGAACGCCTCGTTTGCCTGGCTCATGGGCGCGGACAGTCTTGTTAATTTTCATCGCTGGAAAAATTGGCGGCGCATCGCTGAGCTTGCGCCAATCGCCATTTTCAACCGGCCGGATTATGGTGAGAAAGCGCTAAAAAGCGAAGCGGGCACAACACTTGCACCGTTTCGCCTCGCATTTGAGGACGGCGATCTCCTCTCGCACGAACCGCCAGCCTGGATCTTTTTCTCAGACACTAACAACTCCCTGTCATCAACGGCGCTTAGAGGCGCAAAACCCTAAATCTCTGGAGACTATCCTATCTTACAAGACGAAAACCACGCCGACCTCACCGCGCCGATGGGCCCGCTCGCCTTTTTTCTGGACATGCATCCGGCCCTGGGCGATTTTCGAAACGACGTTATTGAGGGGCTCGCGCAGGACCAAAAAAGCCTTAGTCCTAAATATTTTTATGATGAGCGTGGCTCCGCGCTATTCAAACAGATTACAGAGCAGCCGGAATATTACCCAACTCAAACCGAAAAAAAGATCCTGCTTGAGAACGCAGCTGACATCGCCGCCGCACCCGGACCGAACGCCGCTGTGTTTGAATATGGGTCTGGCGCCAGCGAGAAAATCGAATGGTTGCTGAACGGGCTCGATCGGCCGGCAGCCTATGTGGCGATGGATATTTCGAAAGACTTCCTGATTGAGGCCGCGTCTACATTTGCGCGAAATTTTGACTTGCCGATCGCCGCGGTTTGCGCAGATTTCCACGGTCATGTGCATATTCCGCCCAATATCTTACCGGCGCCGGCGCGCTGGCTCGGCTATTTTCCGGGATCGACGCTTGGCAATATGACGCCGGCGCTGGCCGCGCGCTTTCTGCGCCGGGCCGGCGAAACGCTGGGAACCGGCGCGCAATTTTTACTTGGCGTAGACCTCGAAAAAGACGCGCACATTATCAATGCAGCCTACAATGATGAAGCCGGCGTTACGGCCGCCTTTAATTTAAATCTCCTCACCCGCATGGAGCGCGAGCTCGGCGCCGACATCCGCATCGAGGATTTCGAGCATTACGCCTTCTACAATGAAGAGGACTGGCGCCTCGAAATGCACCTGCGCGCCAAGAAGCAGACAGAGATTGCGCTCGACGGCCGAAAATTTTCTTTTGCCGCTGGCGAGACCCTGCACACCGAGAATTCTCACAAATATTCGATTAACCGTCTAAAGGCCTTGTTTGCTGAAACACCCTGGCGTCTCGACACCGTCTGGACTGACGAAAACCAATGGTTCGCAGCGTGCCTTTTGAGCAACAATTAATTTTACGCCGGCCGGTTGGAGCGGGGTCGGAACGGGCTTATATTTGAAGGGCGGGAGCGCTTGCCTCGCGTTGTTTATGGAGGATTACGCTGAGTTCACTGAACGGCGTATCGGCGGCCGCCGGAAAGGCCGCTGTTAAATTGGTCGCCAGCGATGGTGACACAGTTGCACAAAACTTGACCGAAGGCGCTTCAACCGGCGCTCTCGAAGGGCTTAGCCCCGATGAATTCGTCAAGGCGCTTCTTTCAACAATCATGTCCGAGCTTGAAGACGACAAGGCCGAAGACATTGTCGCCATTCCGCTCGCCGGCAAATCCAATATCGCCGATCATATGGTGATCGCCTCCGGGCGTTCGCAACGCCATGTGAGCGCCATGGCTGACAAGGTCGTCCGACGTCTGAAGGGCGACGGTTTCGGGCGCGCCCATGTGGAAGGCGCGAGCGCCGCCGACTGGGTGTTGATCGACGCTGGCGACGTCATCGTTCACATCTTCCGCCCCGAGGTCCGGAACTTTTACAACCTTGAGCGGGTCTGGTCCGAAGCGGCCCACATTCCCGTCAAAGCGGACGCATAGGCGAAGGCCGCGACGAACGAAAGATGCGGATCCAAATCGCGGCGATCGGAAAAATGCGCGGGGGGCCGGATGCCGCACTTACCGAAGACTATTTGAAACGCGCGCGCGAATTTGGGCGCAATCGCGGATTTGTCGGGCCTGACCTTTCAGAATTTGAACCGCCGCGCGGCCTTGCCGGCCCGGCGCGCACCGCCAAAGAGGGCGAGTGGCTCGCCGAGGCTGCAGAAAACAGCGTCGCAATCACCCTTGATGAACGCGGGCGAAATCTTTCAAGCGAAAAATTTGCGGCAATGCTGGGCGATTTACGCGATGCCGGAACGAAAGGCGCGACATTTCTGATCGGCGGCGCTGACGGACATGACGCGAAAGTCACCGCAATAGCGCACCATACTATCGCATTTGGCGCCGCAACCTGGCCGCACATGCTTGTCAGGACGATGCTGGCGGAGCAAATATACAGGGCGATGACCATTCTCGCCGGCCACCCCTATCACCGCTCGTGACCCTTATCCGTATACCCACCCTTTCCGCACTGGCCTGCGCATTGATCTGCGCGACTGCTGGCCTCACGGCGCCGGTCGCCGCGCAAGGCAATCCCGATGAACTTGCCGATGTGGAGCGGCGCCTGAAAGACCGCGCCGAGGAAGAAAAGCGCCTGCGCCGGGAGGCCGAGGCGCGCGCTCAGGAAGTGACTGAGCTGCGCCGACGGATGATCGAAACGGCAAATTCAATTCAGGATTCAGAGCGGCGTATCACCGAACTGGAAGATTCGATCGGCGAGCTGGAAATTGAAAAAGACGCCGCCCAGATCGCCCTCAACGCCGAAAGCCGAAACTTGAGCGACGTCCTAGCAGCGCTCCAATCTCTTGAACTGTCCCGGCCGCCGGCGCTCCTTGTCTCGCCGGACGACGCTAACAAGGCCGCTCGCGCCGCGATGCTCCTTTCCGGCGCAGCCCCTGAAGTTGAGGCCCGCGCCCAGCGCCTTCGCGAGGCGATCGGCCGCCTGACCAGCCTGACGGACCGGCTTGATTCTGAACGCACGGCCTTCGCGGCGACCAATCGCGAGCTTTCTGCACGCCGCGATGTCCTTGCAGAATTGATGGCGGAAAAGGAAAAAGAGCGCGACGTGGCCGCTAGCCTGGCCCGCGCAGCCCAGCGCGAAACGGCGCGGCTGGCGGTTAAGGCCACCTCATTGCGGGAATTGCTGCGGCGGCTGGAACGGCTGGCGCATACGGTGACGCCGCGCATCAAGCCGCCGCCGCCCAAGGAGGCCGCCCCGCTGATCGCCGCGCCGTCACTACCGACCATCAAGGAGGCCATACCGACGCCCTATGCGGCCCTCAGGTCGTTTGACGAGGCCCGCGGCGTTCTGCGGCCACCGGTTGCCGGAAGGTTAACGGGGCAGTTCGGCAAGCCCAAACCCGAAGGGGGACTGTTTGAAGGCATGCGTTTTGCTGCACGCAATAACGCCATCGTTACGGCGCCTTTTGAAGGCAGGGTGGTCGTGGCTCGGGTTTGGGAGGTAGCAAATATCGTGGTTCTGGACGTTGGCAGCGGCTATCATATACTGTTGCTGGGCGTCGGGGACATTCTGGTTGAGGAAAACCAGCGGATATCGGCCGGTGAGCCACTGGCGCAAATGCCCGAAGGGGACGGACAGCTGGATCTGCAGATCCGAAAAAATGGTGAGCCTGTTAACCCCGCGTTTTGGCTCTCCGGGAATGATAGTGAAGGACTCGCCCTTTAGCGGCGCGTTTTGGACAACAAGGTGAGTGATGAGAAATAACAAATTTTCGCCCCTGAAGCGCCGATCGGCCACGCCTCGGCAGGGATATTCAACCGGCGCCCTTGTCGCCGCAGCCTTTGGCGGCGCCCTCGTATTTGGCGCCCTGTCGAGCGCTGTCTTCGCGCGCGCATCCATTTCAGCAGACACCTTCCGTCAGCTTGATCTCTTTGGTGAAGTCTTTGAGCAGGTTCACGAGAACTACGTGGAATCACCCGAAGATGGCGACCTCATCAAGGGCGCCATCGACGGCATGCTGTTGACCCTCGATCCGCATTCAAATTATCTGACCGCGGACGATTTCATGACGATGCAGGAGCAAACCCGCGGCACCTTCGCCGGGCTCGGTATTCAGATCACCATGGACAATGAAGGCCCTGATAAAGGCTTTGTGAAAATCGTCGCGCCAATTGACGACACGCCGGCCGATCGCGCCGGCATGCAGACCAATGACCTCATTGTTGAAATCGACGAAAAGGCCGTGCTCGGCATGTCGATCGACGAAGCCATTTCGCATCTGAAGGGCGAAAAAGGCACGAAAGTCAGCATTAAAGTCGTGCGCGACCGCGAAGCTGAACCTTTTCCGCTGACGCTCGTGCGCGACATCGTGACTGTGCAATCTGTGACCCACGAACGTAAAGATGATTTCGGCTACATTCGGATCGCAACGTTTTCCGAGCAAACCGACGACGGGTTGAAAAAGGCGATCAAAGAGCTCAACCGCGAAATCCCCGGCGGCATGAAGGGGCTCGTGCTCGATCTTCGCTCGAACCCGGGCGGTCTCCTCGATCAGGCGGTTTCGGTTTCGGACATGTTCCTTGAAGGCGGCGAGATTGTCTCGACACGCGGACGTCACGCACGCGACACGTTGCGTGAAATGGGAACGCCGGGCGACCGTCTGGGCGGCAAGCCCATTATTATCCTGATCAATGGCGGATCTGCGTCGGCATCGGAAATCGTCGCCGGCGCATTGCAGGATCGCAACCGCGCCTTGCTGCTTGGCACGGATTCGTTCGGTAAAGGTTCGGTTCAGACGGTTATCCCGCTGCAAAACGGTTTGCAGGGCGCGCTTCGGCTAACGACGTCGCGCTATTATACGCCCTCAGGTCGATCCATTCAGGCCCAAGGCATTGAGCCGGATATTGCTATGCCGGTGATTTACCCGGGCCAGGACGCCGCCGATCCGCCGCAACGCCGCTCTGAGGCGGATCTGCCCAACGCCCTCGATGTTGATGAGTCCGAGGAAATTGAAGCCCCCGCAGAAGAAGATGCGGACATTCAGGCGGCAGCTGACAGCGAAGACACCGGACCGGAACCGGTTGAGTGCGGATACGAAGAGGACGGTGAGACGGTTAACGATTGCCAGCTCGATCGGGCGCTCGAAATCCTCGCCGACCGCACGACCTATCGACAATTCCTCGCCGACGCCGGTACGGCTCGCGCGCAATAGAACGATACGGCGTCAAAACGTTTGAAATGGGCCCTTGCCAATGCGGGGCCCATTTCCAATTGGTTAACCCTATTCACGGAAAACCGGGATAGTGAGCAACGAACAGCCGCGGTGATAGTTCTCTGTCATGCCGCGCGACGATAACCCTATGGCCGCCAACGTGCGACGCAAATTCAGACTGCCTGTATTCTCCCGGCTGACCCTCGCCTGGAGTGGCGCTTTCGTTATTTCCGCAATCATCGCCGCTGCTGCCTTCGCGCCAATGCTGATCGGCGCCAACGAAATTCGGATCTCCCTGCCTGTCGACAACATCGAACTGATGGCCAGGTCAGCGCAGCCGCAACCGGAAACTGACAAAACGACCGGCGGACTGAGGCTTGCCGCGCCGGGCTTTAAAGAACCGCCGGCGGCCGAATTCGGCCCGGTCGAGATTGGCGACACGCTGGATCGCCTCGCCTATCCGGATGAATTTGACAGCGCAGATGACCCGAACGACGCGCCGCTTAATCCCGATGATGTTGTGATTACCATC
>JAJFFU010000081.1 GCA_021776465.1 Parvularculaceae bacterium | reverse complement strand
TTGGGAAAATGATCTACAAGACGTTACTCATCTTTTTCAGGACCAACTATAATGTAGGTAATTTATTGTTTCCGGAGGATATGTGATTGAATACTTAAGCGCCGGAACATTCGGTGAGAGTCGTTTTTTTTCAAAGATCCGTTAATACTTCTGGAAAGCCGCGATTGAAGCAACAATCGATGAAAAGGACCTATTTACCGTCTTTTTCAAAACCTGGCGGTCATCTGCTCGTAAATTGTCAGGAATTGATATTCTTCGGGCTCGTTAATTCGACAAAGAGACTGAATTGGGTTGAATTTACGCTCAACATCCCTACTTATATCGTAGGAACGCTTGCGTCGCGCGTTGATGCGCTAATCGCAAGCGGGTCCGTATCTAGCTAAAGCTATACTTTCTTTTCGCCCGAAAGGGTGGAGATCAACGACAATTCGAAAAATTATACCGATTTGGCTCCCGCCATTTCGGAGTTCATTATTTGTGGAATAGATTTTAAGTGATTAGATTTAGAGACAAGCCAAAAGACAGCGCCGCCAATGCAAATGCACCGGCGAAAGGTGACGCGCCAGCTTCGGCCGCCGCGAATGAAACTGAAAAAGCTGCAGGGTCGCCGCCAAAGGCTGAACCCGCAAAAAACACCATTAAGATTGATGACGGCAAACAATAAATTGTTGACCGTTTCGGGCGGCTGATTGTTCTCATTCAGCTCGACCGCCTTCAAATGCGCTTTGTTGCGAGGCAACGGCGCATTCGTACATGAAAAACGAGACTTATAAAAAAACTATGACCATACGAACTCGAGCAACTAAGATCATCCAGGCTGCAGTCGCACTGCTGTTTGCATTGATTGCCAGCGTACTGAATTCTCCGGTCATGGCGCAGTCGTCATCAACAATTCCGGAGAACGCAACGACACGATCATACGGCGGCGGCTGGGAATGCAATCTAGGGTTCCAGGAAGACGCAGGAAATTGCAAGGCGATCATCGTTCCGGAAAACGCATTCCCTGTAAAAGGGGCTTACGGAAATGGCTGGAAATGCACATTCGGTTATAAGGAAACAGGCAATAGATGTGATGCGATTGCCCTTCCTGATAATGCTTACCTGACCGGAGAAAACTATAACGCCGGTTGGAGGTGCATGCGCGGTTACAGAGCGGCGGGCAATCTCTGCCGCGCGATTGTTGCACCGGCAAACGGATATTTAAGCGAGCAATCATATGGCAAAGGCTGGGAATGCGATCGTGGATACCAGACCGCCGGTGGAAGCTGCGTCGCCATCGCTATTCCGGAAAACGGATATCTGACTGACAGGGCAGACGGCGCCGGTTGGGCGTGTGATCGACTTTATCGCGCCGCCGGTGACGCTTGCGTTGCGATAGTCGTGCCGGAAAACGGATATCTAACGAGCGCGCGATACGGCTCCGGTTGGAAATGTGCGCGCGGATATAATGCAAGCGCAGACGCTTGTGTCGCTATTGCCATACCAGAGGACGCTCATATCACATCCGGCGGCAATGACTGGGAATGCAACCGTCCGTTACGCCGACAGGGAAATCTATGTGTTGAAGCCAAGTGATCGCATGGGTGGAGGCACGATGGTGGCAACGAGCGATAGCAATCGGGAAGGTAGTTAAAAAGACGCGATATGATGAAACCAACGAACACGCAACCGGGCAGTAAATTCTTTCGGGAAATGGAAAAAAGAGCGGCGGTATCCGACACCGAGAAGGCGCGTAAAGCGACGATAAAAAAGACGGAGAAGCTCAGAGAGTTGCGCCTCGGGAAGGAAGCCGAGGAACGCGCCGCCGAAGCAGCCAAGCCCGCGAAGAAGGCAAAAGCGCCGAGAAAAAGAAAACTGCCGCCGTTCGAACGCGAAGTTTAGCACTGTTGTCGCGGCGAAAAAAAGCCGGCGATTAACCGCAACACTGGAAAATTAAGGACATCTCTATGCCCGCTGAAAATCAAGTACACGTTCGCCCCGCCGAGTCTTCCGAAGACACTGCGGACATGACGAAATACGGCATTATCCGAACGCCCGTGGATTATTTCTATTTAGGAAAATATCGATACACGGATTTAAAAGACGCCATCGCTCAGGCTCGACGTGAAGTCACCGCCATGAAGGGTGCGTTGCCCGTCAGCAAATGAAATTCTTGACTCTTCACACTGGAATGACGGGACCTTGATAGCCGCCATTGCCCGAATTCAGAGGAACCTGAATGACCATCACGAACGTCGCCACACCATCGCCAGCATTGAAGACGCCGCTCAATGTGATCGGACCCGCGGGTTTTTCGAACGTACCGCAAGCCAATGCAGTCATTGGTTCAACACAAATCCCGACAGCAATCGTCTATTGCGAAGCAAATTTTGGCGCAATAGACGGAAAGACCGCCAACGGACTCGTCAGGCAATCGGAGAAGTATCAAATCCTCTCGGTTATCGACAGCGTTAAGGCGGGACAGGATTCCGGTTTTGTGTTGGATCAAAAACCGAATTCAATCCCAATCCTGCGCAATCTTGATGACGCCCTGGCACACGCCGGCGTTGTTCCAGATTATTTTATATTCGGCATCGCACCCGCAAGCGGCATGTTGTCAACGATCGAACGCACCCTTGTGCTGGAGGCCATTGGCCTTGGCATGAACATCGTAAACGGCCTTCATGAATTCCTGAATGACGATCCAGAATTTGCGGCGGCAAGCGTCGAGAACGGCGTAACGCTTATTGATGTCCGTAAGCCACGTGACAAGAAAGACCTTCACCTGTTCAGCGACCGCATTGCGGACGTCACATGTCCGCGTATCGCGGTGCTCGGCACCGACTGCGCGATCGGCAAGCGTACGACAGCGACGATCCTCACTGCCGCCCTCAATGATCGCGGCCTGAAGGCGGTATTGGTCGGCACCGGCCAGACCGGCCTGATGCAAGGCGCCCGATACGGCGTTGCGCTCGATGCGGTCCCCTCGCAGTTTTGTTCAGGCGAAATGGAGGCCGCTGTTGTAGAAGCCTTTGAAGGTGAAGACCCCGACATCATTATTGTCGAAGGACAGGGTGCGTTAAGCCATCCTGCGTATTCGACGTCATCCTTCATCTTACGAGGATCGCGACCACATGCCGTCATTCTTCAGCATGCGCCTCGTCGAGCCCATCGCTGCGATTTTGAACAGATGGCGATGCCGACGCCTGCCAGTGAGATTAATCTCATAGAGGTTTTCGGAGAGACGAAAGTCATTGGCCTGACGATCAACCACGAAAATATGACGGACGAAACTGTCGACAAGGCCATTACCCTGTATGAAACCGAATTGGGCGTGCCCGTTACCGACGCGCTCACAAAATCACCGGAACGCCTTGTCCAGATGGTTCTTTCGGCGTTTCCGACGCTTGAGCGGAAATTGATCGCTGCGACGCAGTGACCTTACCGAGGCTCGCGATCGACCTCGACAAAATCGAACACAATGCCCGCACATTGGTTTCACGACTGGCGCAGTCCGGCGTTAGCGTTACGGGCGTCA
>JAJFFU010000009.1 GCA_021776465.1 Parvularculaceae bacterium | reverse complement strand
AAACAGTCCGCGCCATCGCCGAGACAGGCGTCGATATCATCTCATCGGGTTGGATTACGCATTCCGCACCTTCCCTTGATCTGGGGCTCGATTTTCAATGACAACAGCGCTCGCGACATTGGCGGTAATACTAGCAAGCATTGCATCGACGAGTGTGAGCGCAAAAACGACGTGCTCTGTGTCGCTACACGCCCTGGGTGTTGCGCAAGACGGCGGCAAACCGCAAATCGGCAATTCGGACGACCCGGCCTGGGATGATCCGGCCCTGCGGCGCCTTGCAACATCACTGGCCCTTATTGACCATCGCGACGAAGTTCCGCGCCGTTGGCTTTTTGAGGCAACGCCCGATGTCAAAGCGCAGATGCATATGCTCGATCAGATCGCGTCGATGCCAGACCGTCCGCTCGACGGTGTCTTTCTTACCCATGCCCATATCGGCCATTACGCCGGGTTGATGCTATTCGGTCACGAATCGATGGGTGCGGACAATATTCCGGTCTACGCCATGCCAAAAATGGCGCGTTTTCTCGCTAGCCACGGACCGTGGAGCCAGTTGGTAAAATACAAAAATATCGACATTGAGGAATTACACGACAAACATCCGGTTGAGATCGCAGGCGACGTGACGGTGACGCCGTTTCTTGTGCCGCATCGTCAGGAATTTTCAGAAGTCGTCGGTTATAAAATCAGCAGCGACAAAAAGACAGCGCTTTTCATTCCCGACATCGACGCGTGGGAAGATTGGGATGCGCTCGGCGTCAGCATTGAAGATCAAATCGCCGAGGTCGATGTCGCCTATCTTGATGCGACGTTTTTTGCTGACGGTGAAATTCCCGGGCGTGATATGTCCGGATTTCCGCATCCGTTCGTCGCGCACTCCATGGCGCGGTTTGCCGAATTACCCGCGCGGGAAAAATCTAAAATCCGGTTCATCCACATGAACCACACCAATCCGCTGCACGATCCGGATAGCGAAGAGCGCCGCGTCGTAAAAGAAAATGGATTCGGCATCGCTGACGAAGGCGAGCGTTACTGCCTCTCGCGCTAGACCCTACATTGCCGCAGGCGCGGCTTCCTTGATGCGACGATTGGGAAACCGGTAAAATTTGTGCGTGCCGATGGACGCTGTCGGCGTCATCCGCGGCGCCCAGTAAGGACTAACGTAGTCCGCATGGTAATGCGTTGCATTGCGGCTTACCGGCGCGCGAAGCCCGGCGAGGATTGCCCCCGCCAGTTCTTTTGATGCTGTCCATTTGCGCTGGTTAAGACGCGCATCCATGGCGCCGTCGCAGGTAAACGAGAACTGGCAACCCGTTCGTCGCTCGGAGCCTTGATAGACAACACCGCAAATTGAGTTCGGAAAAAGCGGGCTTGCCACGCGGTTCAACACAACGTCGGCCACGGCAACCTGCCCGATGCGGGGTTCGGAACGCGCTTCATAATAAATCGCCTGCGCAAGACAGCCGCGCTCCGCCGCATCTTCACGGGCGTTACTAAGCGCGGAGAAATCGAATTCAGCGAGATTGAGCACTGCGTCATCAATAGACGTCATCGATGTCGTCGGCTTGGCCGGCTTCAGGCGCGGTTCGGCCAATGCATTGCGGGTCGCCGCAGTTTCCGTTGCGAGATACGCAGCGAGCTCCGTGACGAGCGCCGCTTCGCGCGCGACAGCCGCTGCGGCCTCGCGCTCCTGCACGGCGCGGTCAGCGTTGATAGTGGCGCTCATCGCCGTAGCGACAGCGCAAACACTGACGAGGCCCGCGGCCAGAAGGCTGCGCAGGGTCCAACTGACCTCATGGGCGTTATGTTCAGATTTTTTCGTCAATTCGTCCCAATCCATCACCCGACGATGCTCAGTATAGCATCTGAAACGCCCGGATAGTTTAACGTCCAATCAGCGGACCGCCGTTGATTGGAGGGCTATATGGCGCCGCAGCATCGTCCCCGCAATGGGAAATCGGCGTGATTACGCCTTTGTTATTAACGTCAAAAACAATCTAATAGACTGTTTTCGCTCGTTTTTATGGGTAAGGCGAAATTCGCGTTAACAATTTATCGCACTGATCGCGCTTACTTTTTCGCCAAATTTGCTTGCGCTGCAGCAAGACGGGCGACGGGCGTGCGGTAGGGCGAACAGGAAACATAGTCGAGCCCGACCGCCTCTACGAACCGGATCGAATCCGGATCGCCGCCATGTTCGCCGCAGATCCCAAGCTTGATGTCAGGCCGGGTTTTCCGAGCCCGTTCTGCAGCGATTTCGACCAATGCGCCGACACCGTCTTCATCGATAGTCACAAACGGGTCGCGTTCAAATATGTTCCGCCGCAAATAGTCAGGCAGGAACGACGCAGAATCATCGCGGCTCAGGCCAAATGTCGTTTGGGTGAGGTCGTTGGTCCCGAAGGAGAAGAACGCCGCGTCATGGGCGATATCGTCCGCTGTCAGCGCCGCGCGCGGCAATTCAATCATCGTACCGACGATATAGTCGATTTCCGCGCCCTGCTCTTTTTGAACCGCCGTGGCGATCGCATCGATCCGCGTCTTTAAGAACGCAAGCTCCTCGCGTTTCGCCACCAACGGCACCATGATCTCTGGCGTGACCTTAGCGCCGGTTTCTTTGGCGACATTGCAGGCCGCCTCGATAATGGCGCGCGCCTGCATTTCGTAAATCTCCGGATACGATACGCCAAGCCGGCAACCACGATGGCCAAGCATCGGGTTAAATTCCTGCAGCTTGTGGGCGCGATCCTTCAGTTTTTCCGCATCCATCCCGGAAACTTTTGCAACTTCTTCGATCTCGTCGTCGGAATGCGGCAGGAACTCGTGAAGCGGCGGGTCGAGCAGTCTGATCGTGACCGGAAGCCCTACCATGACTTTGAAGATCGCCTCGAAATCGGACCGTTGCATCGGCAACAACTTATCCAGCGCAGCGCGGCGCCCGGATTCATTTTCCGCCAGGATCATTTCGCGAACCGCAATAATCCGGTCAGCGTCGAAGAACATGTGTTCAGTGCGGCACAGCCCGATGCCCTCGGCGCCAAAATCACGCGCCACTTGCGCGTCATGTGGCGTTTCCGCGTTGGCGCGAACGCGCATGCGCCGGCCTTTGTCAGCCCATTTCATCAAATTTGCGAAGTCGCCAGACAATTCCGGCTGCAAAGTCGGCACGGCGCCGAAAAAGACTTTGCCGGCGGCGCCGTCGACGGTCACCAAGTCACCCTTGTTGACGGTGCGGCCGGAGACGGAAAAATGGCCGCCCTCTTTGTCGATGCGAAGCTCGCCAGCGCCGCAGACGCAAGGGCGCCCCATGCCGCGCGCGACCACAGCGGCGTGGCTGGTCATACCGCCGCGGGCCGTCACAATCGCCTGCGCCGCATGCATGCCGTGAATGTCCTCGGGGCTTGTTTCGACCCGTATCAGGATGACTTTGCGGCCTTCCTGCGCAAGGCGTTCAGCTTCGTCGGAGTTAAATACGACTTCACCTGACGCAGCGCCCGGCGAAGCCGGCAATCCAGTCAACAAGAGATCGCGCGGCGCATCAGGATCGAGCGTCGGATGCAAGAGCTGATCAAGCGAGTGCGCATCAACGCGCAGAACTGCTTCTTTCTCAGTGATCAATCCGTCGTTACACATATCAACAGCGATTTTCAGCGCCGCCTTCGCCGTTCGCTTGCCATTCCGGGTTTGCAGCATCCATAGCTTTGTATCCTGGATGGTAAACTCGATATCCTGCAAGTCGCGATAATGCTTTTCGAGCTTATCGAAAACCGCGATCAATTCGGCATACGCAACAGGCATCGCCTCTTCGAGGGACGGTGCGGTTTCGCCCATGGCGTCTTTCGCCCGTTTCGTTAAGGGTTGCGGCGTTCTGATGCCGGCGACAACGTCTTCGCCCTGGGCGTTGATCAGAAACTCACCGTAATATTCATTCTCGCCAGTCGATGGGTCTCGCGTAAATGCAACACCAGTTGCTGACGTCTCGCCCATATTGCCGAACACCATGGCCTGAACGTTGACAGCGGTGCCCCAGCTTTCCGGGATATGGTGCAAGCGGCGATAGGTATTTGCGCGATCATTGCGCCAAGATGAAAAAACCGCACCAATCGCGCGCCATAATTGCTCTTGCGGATCCTGCGGGAACGGTTTCCCATAACCAGCTTCAACGACCTTCTTGTAGCCGTCGATAACCAGTCGCCAATCGTTTGCAGATAGCTCCGTATCGAGAAGAAAGTCATTTTCTTCTTTATACGTTTCAAGAATCTCTTCGAACTCGTGGTGCTCGACCTCAAGAACGACATCAGAATACATCTGAATGAAACGCCGATAGCTGTCGAAGGCGAACCGTTCATCGCCCGCCAATACAGCCAAACCAGCAACCGTTTCATCGTTGAGCCCGAGATTAAGCACCGTATCCATCATGCCCGGCATGGATGCGCGCCCGCCGGACCGGACCGACACCAGTAGCGGGTTCGCCGCATCGCCGAATTGGCGATCGACCTCACCGCCTATTTTTTCGAGCGCCGCATCGACTTCCGCCTTGAGGCCGTCCGGAAAGTCTCGGTTATTTTCGTAAAACGCCGTGCAGACATCGGTCGTGATCGTGAATCCCGGCGGCACTGGCAGGCCAAGGCTCGCCATCTCCGCGAGATTAGCGCCCTTGCCGCCAAGCAAGTTCTTCATCGACGCATCGCCCTCAGCCGCGCCGGCGCCAAAGCTATATACTCGTTTCTCGCCCGCCATTTTCCCTCGCTCGCATCGACCGTTCGGCAGCGGGCGCAAGGGTTGCGCCCGCCAATATTTCCAGGCGATTTGGCATAGGGCGCCAGGGAACCCGCGCCAAGACAGAAATTGCCGCATCTGCGAACAAAAACGAGGGTGCGCCGAGCTGTTTTTTTTGTTTTCCACAGACCACCCGGCTCGACACCGACGAGCGCCGTGTTACGTTGCCGGCTGGCGTCCGGACGCGGCGCCGCTTGAGGGTAGCCGTCAGAAAGGCGGTGAGCGGGGATATGGCGGGGAGACCAGCCGTTCAAAGATTGATCGGTTACGCTGCGGGCGTGCTCGCGGCCGGCTTCGCATTGCCCGCGCAGGCCCAGGACAGCCTGAATATTTCAGTCAACGACCTGCCGGCGATCGGCGCGGTTGGCGCCGTTATCATCATCATGAGCGTCCTGGTCGGGTCGATCCTTACCTCAAGTCGCTTACGCGGATCCTCACTTTTCAATCGCCTCTTCATTGTGGTTGCTGTCTCGTCCGGGTTTTTCAGCGCGGTGAGCTCGGCCATCGGTTTCGCGCTGATCACATCGCAGGAAAACGAAGACTTTCTGCGCAACACGATATTGCCGCCCGCTTTCGGGTATTTTGTTTTCTTCCTTGCTGTGGCGATCTGGGTCGGCGGCGCAGAACTTGTCCGCCATCGCGACTGGTTTCGCGCATCAGCTGGCGGCGCGGCCGGAGACATTTCGTTCTTTTTCGAACGTGTCCTGAAACTGTTCGTGGTCATTCCCATCCTTGGGGTGATCCTCTTTTTCGTTTCAACATGGACAACCGTCGTTGGGATGGGCGGTGTCGACGCGGTTCGGCACACCTACCAATACGAAATCGACCGGCTGCAGGGAGAATGCGCCGGCATCACCAGTTATCGCCAACGCGATTTCCTGTTCCTGCAGGATCTGAGAATATCGGTGCGCGATTTGAGCCGCGTTGCCCGCAATGAGCGCGAGTCCGGCGCGCAGTCTGGCGCAGCGGGCGACGGCGCCGTATCAGATTATTTCGACGGGCTGGCGGAATGGTACGTGTCGCTTGGCGAAAACGTTTCCAGTGTCATCGAGGGAGAGGATCCCTCGGGCGTGGACCCTTATGATCCCGCGATCTGTGCAGACCGCGTCGACGAGTTGAAGACATTGCTAAGTCGCAACGCACACGACAATTACGATCTTTGGGCGCGCGAATTTGATACCAGTTACAATGCCTTCGCAAGCACGCTAAATCGCTGGCGACAGGATCGGCGTATCGAGAATTTCGTCGATGCGCAGCTGGACAATTTTTACCGCGCGAACCCCAAGCCTGTCGGCGCGCGCATGACGCAGGCTCAGCGCGACGCCATCGACCGATATGCTGACGACGTGGAATCAGCGCTTGGCACGTTGGTGCGCAGCCAGAAACTCGCCAAACCACCGGTGCCGATCAAATCCTATGCGGAACTCTTTCCTGCGCGCGGCCTTGAGATATTTGATGAGGTGTTTGCACCGAAGGAAGAGCCCGTCGAAGAAGAGCGCGTTTCGCGACGCATCGAAGTTGTAAGAGCTGAATTCATTCCAAGCCTTTCGACCATCACCCCGCGCGACGCGGTGTTAAAAAACGCCAACATCTTTTCCGACATCTGGGCCCTCGCCTTTGCCTGGGATTATGCAGCGTATGTGTTGATGCTGGCCTATCTCTTTTTCCCGAGCGCTGAACGCGCCGCTGGTTACAAGGACACGCCAATACCGGAACGGGTTTCGTTCGTCGCCCGGCTCCTTGGCATCCGGCGCCGGCGTGAACTAGACGATGATGAAGGCGCTGCCTGACGATTCGCAAACAGTGCGTCAGGACGGTTCGTACCCGAATTTTTTCACCCACGGTTCAAGGACGGGAAGAACCGGCGCCATGTGTCGCTCATAATTGCGCCACTTGCCCATCGCTGATGTGTAGAGCGGCTCAATCACCTGTTCGGCACTGGGTGTTGTGATCCAGCGATCACGAGCTTGGGCGCGATAATCCAGAATTTGATCTTCCCACTCAAGCCCAAGAAACGACAACACATCCGTTACGGTGTTCTGCAAATCACCAACCACGTCTTCGTAGCGGACCATATGAACATTGAGCGGCAGGCGCGTGCGGCAGACCTCACCGATGTTCATGACCTGATCATAATAGGCTGCCGCCGTATCCAGTTTCAAAAACTGAAACATGGCGACATTGATACCGAAACGCTGCTGGTAACAACTGAGCACCGCGTCGCGCGGATCGCGCACGGCGAAGATAATTTTGGCGTCCGGAAAGAAGCGGTAAATCAGGCCGAGTAAAATTGTATTTAACGGCATCTTATCGATGAGAAGCCCGCTGGCGTTATCGCCGAAATAATGTTCACGCACCCGCGCCCAATATTTTTTTCGATACCCATTGATGTCATCGTCGGTCATCGCCCTCAACGTATCGAGCCCGCCGGCGGGCTTCACAATTTCATTTCGAGCGTCGATGAAATTCTCTTTCTCCTCAAGCGTTTCGATGGCGCTGTGTGTCTTAAGAATTTGATCGAGCAATGTGGTGCCGGACCGGGGAAAGCCGAGCAGAAAAACCGGCGTCGGCTCCTCGCTTTTTTCAAGCGTTGTCCATTTGGATACGTCTTCCGCTTCGAAATGCGCGTGGATATTGTGCAGATATTTTGGCGCGAGGACGGAATCCATCGCCGCGACAGTCGCCGCATGAACCCGGTAAAAATTATTGTTCGCCGCTTCATAAACGGAAAAGGCGTTGTCAAATTCGCCCACCTTGTCCAGCGCCTGACCAACGAGATACTGCGCAATGGCTTTGTCATAGTCGCTCAATGCAACACGCGTAATCAGCCAATGCATCCGATCGGCGGCTTGCTGCGCATCCCCAAGTCGAAGATCAATGCGCGCGAGTGTGATATTCGCCTGCCCAAGCTCGGGCGCCAGCGTTACAGCGCGCTCCGCTAGCGCATGCGCCTCTTCAAACCGATGCTCGCGCTCACATAGCGAGGCAAAGTTGACGAGTGCGCCAACGGAATTCGGATTGACCTCGATTGCCTTTTCATAAGCTGCGCGCGCCGCGACAGTATCGCCCTTCGCCAGATGAAAATTGCCGAGATCAATATGCGGTTCAGCCGCCTTCGAATTTTGGTCTACGACGTTTTCAAGATGGCCTTTGCCTTCATCGAAATTACCGGAAGACTGTTCGACCCAGCCGAGCATGTTCTGCACCCGGTTGTTTTCCGGTTCGATCTTGAGCGCACGCTCCAAATACCCCTTGGCCTTTTCCAGCTCTCCCAACTGCGCAACGATCGCGCCAACACGTTGCAGAAGGTTCGCATCGTCCGGAAATTCATCCAGCAATGGCTCAAGGATAGACACTTCTTTTTTCAGGTCGCCCTGATTAAAGGCTTCGACTGAAGCCTTGATACGCGGATCGTCTTGATCGAGGGTCATCCTTCAAGCCTTGAAAAATCAG
>JAJFFU010000080.1 GCA_021776465.1 Parvularculaceae bacterium | reverse complement strand
TTCCGGCGCTTCCGATTTGATGATCTCGGTCAGATGCGTCGTCAGGACCGTCGCAGCGTCAACGACAGTCAGTCCTTTGAGCGAGGCTTCCTCGCGCTGGCTTTCGTCAATCCACATGGCGTCGAGCCCGAAGGCGGGTTCTTGTGTCGGCTCGCCGACAAGGTTGATGGACTTACCGCCGGCGTCCATCACGAGGAAGTCGCCGGGCCGCAATTTGCCGCGCGCAACTTCCTGTTCCTTCATGCGAATGACATAGGCGTTCGCTTCAAGTTGCATATTATCGAGGATGCGCACTTTTGGCGTGACAAACCCCAGATCCTGCGCAATGGCGCGCCGAACGGCTTTCACCTGATCGGTCAGGCGAGGCCCCGTGTCGTTGCTGATCAACGGCAGCAGGCCGTAGCCAAGTTCGATGCGCAGATCGTCGATGGCCAACATGGTTTGCGGATCATCGTCCAGCTGTGCGGGTGTTGTGCTCTTTGTTTGTTCGGCGAGGGCGGACGCGGATTTACGTTTTTGCAAGGCAAACGCACCGGCGCCGATCCCAATGGAAAGCAGCATGAACGGTAAAAACGGCAAGCCGGGCAGGAGCGCCATGATGAAAAGGACCCCCGATACGAGGGCCAGCGCTTTGGGTTGTTCGCCAAATTGTGCGGCGAGGGCCTCGTCGGCGGCGCCGTCTACGCCGGCTTTTGAAACGAGGAGACCGGCGGCGATTGAAACGATCAATGCCGGGATCTGGCTGACGAGACCGTCGCCGATCGTGAGCAGCGTGTAAGACGCGCCGGCGTCAGAAAGCGTCATGCCCATCTGGGCGACGCCGATGACAATCCCGCCGATAATGTTGATCATCGTAATGAGCAAACCGGCAATGGCGTCGCCGCGAACAAACTTTGATGCACCATCCATGGCGCCAAAGAAATTGGACTCCGACTCCAGTTCCTTGCGGCGATCTCGCGCTTCCTGTTCGGTGATCATCCCGGCGGAAAGATCGGCGTCGATCGCCATTTGCTTGCCCGGCATCGCGTCGAGGGAGAACCGCGCCGCGACTTCGGCGATACGGCCGGAACCGCGGGTGATAACAACGAAATTTACGATAACGAGAATCGCAAAGACGATCATGCCGATGACATAGTTGCCCTGCATGACGAAGCCGCCAAAGGCTTCGATCACCCGGCCGGCGGCGTCCGGGCCTTCATGGCCCTGGCTTAAAATAAGCCGCGTCGAGGCGATGTTGAGACCGAGGCGCAGCATCGTCGCAATCAGCAGGATCGCCGGGAATGTCGAAAAATCGAGCGCTTTTCGGGTGAACAACGCTGTCATCAAAATGGTGACGGAGAATGTGATCGAACCTGCGAGCAAAATGTCCAACAGCCACCGCGGCGTCGGCAGAATGAGCAGCGCCAGAATACCGATAACGCCGACAGCGAGCATAACGTCTGTGCGCAGCATCGATTTGAGCGATGCGCGCGACAAGATATTCGCTGGTTGCAGGGTGGTTTCAGACACAAAGGCCCCGCTCATCCCGGCGCAGGCCGGGATCTCGTGCATTCAGGTGGGAGTTGCCGGCCTGCGCCGGCATGAGCGGTTTCATGGGTCAACCCGCCGCGCGTTCGGCGCCGGGCGCCGGCACCGGCACGCCGTCCTCGGTGTATTGCTTCAACTTATTGCGCAGGGTGCGGATCGAAATGCCAAGAATATTTGCAGCATGGGTGCGATTACCGAGACAGTGATCGAGCGTCTGCAAAATGAGATCCTGTTCGACCTGCGCGACGGTTCGGCCGACGAGCAGTTCTTCGGCATCGCCTTGCGCCGAGGCGCGAGTCATCGGTTCGCCATCAGGAAGGCGGATCGCTTCGGTTTCGATTTCTTCGCCCTGCGCCAGCAAGACCGCGCGGTGAATGGCGTTTTCAAGTTCTCGCACATTGCCGGGCCATGAAGAGGCTGCAATCGCGCGCTGGGCGCCTTCCGAAAGGACGCGTTCATCGACGCCGTTCAGGGCTGCGTATTTCTTGGCGAAATGTTTGGCGAGCGCAATGACGTCCGACGGTCGCTTGCGCAGTGGTGGAATATCGAGATTGACGACGTTAAGGCGGAAGAACAGATCTTCGCGGAAGGTCTTGTTTTTGACTTCCTGTTTCAGATCGCGGTTCGACGTTGCAATGATGCGAATATCGACCTTGATCGGTTTGCTCCCGCCGACACGGTCGACGACGCGCTCCTGCAAGACGCGCAAGAGCTTGGCCTGCAAGCGAATGTCCATTTCTGAAACTTCGTCGAGCAGGAGTGTGCCGCCATCGGCCTCCTCGAACTTGCCAATGCGCCGGGCGACCGCGCCAGTGAAGGCGCCTTTCTCGTGACCGAACAATTCCGACTCAAGAAGATTTTCCGGAATGGCTGCACAGTTGATCGAGATAAACGGCTTGCCGTCGCGCTTTGATTTTGAATGGACGTATTTCGCGATGACTTCCTTACCGACGCCGGACTCGCCGGAGATCAGGATCGAGGCTTCGGATGGCGCAATCTGATCGGCGAGGGTGATGACCTTCGTCATTGCCGGATCGACGGCGATCATATCGGATGTTTCGTCAACGACGGCTTCGATGATGGCGGCAATCAAATCCGCATCTGGCGGCAGCGGTACGTATTCCTTGGCCCCGGCGCGGATTGCGGCGACGGCTGCATCAGCATCCGTCTTGACGCCGCAAGCGACGACCGGCGCTGCAATGCGTTCGCTTTCGAGTGCCGTGATGAGCGCCTTCACATCAAGGCGAACATCGATCATCAACAGATCGGCGCCATCGCCTTTGCGCAAGGCGGCGAGGCCGGAGTCAATCGACGGCGCAAACGCAACCTTGGCGCCGCGATCCATGGCCATTTTGGCCGCGGTTGAAAGCTCGCTCGAATGTTCGCCGATAATTAGAAGCCGCATGGCGAGTGTCCCTTTTAAATATCGTCGTCGCGTACGATTTCAGTCATGGTGACGCCGAGAACGCCGTCTTTGATGACGAGTTCGCCGCGGGCGATCAGTCGATCATTGACGTAAAGGTCGATCGGTTCGCCGACCTTACGGTCAAGTTCGATCACTGCGCCGTCGCCAAGGGTCTTTAATTTGGCGACGTCGATTTTCGTTTTGCCAAGGACAGCCGCAATCTTGACGGGCACATCCTCAACGGCCGGCGACGAATGCGCCTTATCCGGCGTGCTTTCCGAGGTCAGCGCAACATCCGTTGTCGGCGCCGGGTCTTTTTTGCGTAGGGCGCTCATGATG
>JAJFFU010000079.1 GCA_021776465.1 Parvularculaceae bacterium | reverse complement strand
TGAAAGTGAATTGACGGCCGGGGACATATCCGCTGCGCCGCGCGCCATTCCGGAATCGATGAGCCAGGTGAAGCTTTCTTTCGCGCCAATTGTTGAGCGCGCAGCGCCGGCGGTTGTGAATATTTTCACCCGGCGTGTCGTTGAGCAGCGCAGCGATCCGTTTTTCGACCGCTTTTTTGGGAATGGACGCCCGCGTACACGAGAGCAATCGTCTTTGGGGTCTGGTGTCATCGTTAATCCTGACGGCGTTATCGTTACGAACAATCACGTCATCGAGAATATGACCGAGATTACAGTCGTGCTCAGTGATCGCCGCGAGTATAATGCGGAAGTGGTTCTCACTGATCCGCAGACGGACCTTGCCGTGTTGCGCATTGATGCAGGCGAACCACTTCCGTATCTCACCTTCTCCAATTCGGACGCGCTGCAAGTGGGCGATATTGTTCTTGCTATCGGTAATCCCTTTGGCGTCGGTCAGACCGTGACGAACGGTATTGTTTCGGCTCTGGCGCGTACCGCGGCATCAGTTTCCGACTATCAGCTCTTTATTCAAACCGACGCTGCCATCAATCCGGGCAATTCCGGTGGCGCGCTTGTCGATACCCAAGGGCGGCTCGTTGGCGTTAACACCGCGATCTATTCGCGCTCTGGCGGGTCTAACGGCATCGGCTTTGCGGTGCCCTCGCGCCTCGTTCAACAGGTCCTGAAAACAGCGATAGACGGCGGCGTCCTTGTGCGGCCGTGGCTTGGCGTTTCGACGAGCACGGTCACTTCCGACCTCGCGCGGGCGCTGCAACTCGACAGGCCGGCCGGCGCGCTCATCGACGATGTCTGGCCCAGCGGCCCCGCCGATCAGGCAGGCCTGCAAGCCGGTGATGTGATTATCGAAATCGACGACAAACCGGTGTTCGATGAGCAAACCCTTCAATACCGGATCGGCGTTAAAAACGACGCGGAGAATGCAGAGATTGCTTATCTGCGCGGCGGCAAGATCCGCAACACGACGGTGTCTGTTGCTTTGCCGCCGGATGAGCCGGCGCGCGATCCGCGTTCGCTTGAAGGACAGCATCCGTTAAATGGCGTGACAATCGATAATCTCTCGCCGCGCTACAGCGATGAACTTGGGCTTGATCCGCTTTCACGCGGCGTCGTCGTTTCGGAACTCAGCTCACGGACATTTGCAGCCCGCCGCGGGTTGCGACCGGGTCACAGGATACTTTCCGTGAATGGACGCGCCGTTGATAATGCAAGCGAACTTGAGCGTGAGATTACGCGCCCGTCCACGAGCTGGGAAATCGAAGTGGATACCGGCGGGCGCGTCGCTACATGGCGGGTTGGCCGCTAGGAAACTTATGGGCGATCTATTTGAGGCGGCGGATATGGGGCGTGACGCGCCCCGGCCGCTTGCCGATCGCCTGCGACCTGAAATCCTGGGTGATGTCGTCGGCCAGGATCATATATTGGGTGAGGGCGCACCGCTGTCGCGCATGCTCAATGCCGGCCGGCTTTCGTCCATCATATTCTGGGGGCCGCCCGGCGTCGGAAAAACGACCATCGCGCGGCTGCTCGCCAATCAGTCTGATCTCGAATTCGAACAAATCTCTGCGGTTTTTTCTGGCGTGGCGGATCTGAGAAAAGTGTTCGAGAGGGCCAAAGGGCGCCGCGCCGTTGGTAAGGGCACGCTCTTATTCGTTGACGAGATCCATCGGTTCAATAAAGCGCAGCAAGACGGTTTCCTGCCGCATATGGAGTCGGGTCTGATCACGTTGATTGGCGCCACGACGGAAAATCCATCCTTTGAACTGAATGGCGCGGTGCTCTCGCGTGCGCAAGTGTTGGTATTGAAACGCCTCGACGGCGCAGCGCTGGAGAAGCTGTTGCGCCGCGCGGAAGAGACCGAACGGAAGAACCTTCCCCTTACGGATGACGCCCGCGATCGTATTCGCGCAATGGCCGATGGCGACGGGCGGGCGCTCCTCAACATGGCCGAAGAGGTGTTCGCTGAACCGGACGGTAATTTGATAGATACCGCCGCGCTCGCAGACATAGTTCAGCGTCGGGCGCCGCTCTACGACAAGGGCGACGAGTCTCATTACAATCTGGCGAGCGCGCTTCAAAAATCGATACGTGGATCTGACGTGGACGCAGCGCTTTATTGGGCCGCCCGCATGCTTGCCGGGGGCGAAGATCCGCGTTTTATTCTGCGCCGCCTCGTCGTGATTGCATCGGAAGACATTGGCAATGCTGATCCACAGGCGCTCCCCTTGGCGATTGCGGCGCGCGACGCTTACGAATTTCTGGGTCAGCCGGAAGGCGAGATCGCCATCGGCCAACTCGTCGCGTATCTCGGGACGGCGCCGAAGTCGAACCGTTCCCACGTGGCTTTTATAAAGGCAAAAATCACGGCGCGCGAAACCGGGTCGTTGCCGCCACCCGCCCACGCCATGAACGCGCCCACAAAAATGATGAAGGAGCTCGGCTATTCTGACGGCTATGTCTACGATCACGACAGTCAGGATGGTTTTGCCGCGCTCAATTACTTCCCACCGGATCTGCCACGGGAAACTTTTTACAAGCCGTCTTCCTTCGGGTTCGACAAGGAAATCGAAAAGCGGCTCGCTTACTGGCGCAAGCTTCGTGAGCAGAAAGAATAAGCGTCGTGGAACAGCTTCTTTTCTGGAAGATGGCGTTTGCCGGCGGCGTCTTTGTAAGCCTGTTCATTGCAGAAAGGTTGGTGCGTGCAGCGCCCGCGCCCCAATCACGCGAACGGTTATTCCGTAATTTCGGCCTTTGGTTGATTGTCGTCGCAGCCTCGCCGTTGATTGTCGCGCCGATCACAGCGTTTGGCGGCAATCATCTGGTCTGGGCGCGCGGACCGGAACTGTCGATTGGGTTGGTCGGCGTCGCGGTCCTCGTCATAGACCTTATAATCCTCGACCTTTGGACATACTGGCTTCATCGCGCTTACCATCGCATACCGATCATGTGGCGGCTGCATGAGGTTCACCATCGCGATGAATTTCTCGACACAAGCAGCGCCGTCCGGTTTCACCTTGGCGAAGTCATCTTGTCAGCGATATTACGGCTGATCCCGATCACCTTGCTTGCGGCGCCGCTAATGAATGTCGTTATTTTTGAAGCCATCCTGCTGGCGTCTGCTTTGTTCCATCACTCCAATGTCAGACTGCCGAGTGGGTTCGAGCGCGTGTTGTCATTTTTCATCGTCACGCCGTCGATCCATTGGGTCCATCATCACGCTGTCCGCGCCGACACAGACAGCAATTACGCGTCATTTTTAAGCGTATGGGACAGGGTTTTTGCCTCCCGCAGTGCGACTCAGCGCACGCCTGATATGAAAATTGGCGCAGAAGGCGTTGAAGATCTTCCACTTTTCGGTCTATTGCTGGCGCCAATCATGAGGAAAAGGCTGTGAGTTCTTCTATTTGGCTGGCTGTTGGCGCCGGCGGCGCGCTGGGCGCGATGGCGCGCCACGGCGTGTCGCGCGCTGCGATGCATTTGATGGGGCCGGCTTTCCCGTGGGGCACACTCACGG
This sequence comes from Parvularculaceae bacterium, assembly GCA_021776465.1. Taxonomy (GTDB): domain Bacteria; phylum Pseudomonadota; class Alphaproteobacteria; order Caulobacterales; family Parvularculaceae; genus Hyphococcus. Next base: position 32,940 of record JAJFFU010000079.1, on the reverse strand, counting down.
TCAATGCCCTTGGGTCGTTCCTAATGGGCGTGATGATCGTCTGGCTGGCGCGGCATGAGCCGCAGACCTCAGCGATGCGGGCGTTTTTGACCGTCGGTATTTTAGGCGCGTTTACGACTTTCTCGACCTTTGCTTTGGACGCGGTAACCCTTTCGAAAGACCGCTCACTGACGATTGCCGGCGTTTACGTTGCTGCGTCGATTATCCTTTCAATCGGCGGGTTGGCGGCAGGGCTTTTTGCGATGCGGTCGGCGCCATGACAGGCGTACAAAATATTGCCGTGACCGACGATGAAGCGGGCATGCGGGTCGACCGTTGGTTCCGGTCGCACTTTCCTGATGTTTCTCATGGGCAACTGGAAAAATATTTGCGCAAGGGCGAGGTGCGAGTCGCCGGCGGGCGTGTGAAATCTAACCGTCGCCTTGAAGCCGGTGAGAACGTTCGCGTGCCGCCATTAACGTCGCGAGCGCCGGTTAAACGGGTCGCGCCGGAACGCGAAACGGAAAATCGGCAAGCATTGGCGTCTATGACGCTTTACGAAGACGACGATATTCTCGCGCTCAACAAACCCGCGGGATTAGCGGTGCAGGGCGGTGAGAAACAGGTCCGTCACATCGACGGCATGCTTGGCGCCTATGAAAAAGACGGCGTCAGGCCAAAGCTGGTCCACAGAACTGATAAGGATACAGGCGGATTGTTGCTCGTCGCCAAGACCCGCAAAGCGGCGCAAGCTCTTGCCGACGCTTTCAAGGGTCGCGATATCGAGAAGACATACTGGGCGCTGGTTGTCGGCGCGCCGCGTCCGGTTGCCGGCGAGATCGATATGCCAGTGGCCAAACGCATGGTGCGCATCGGTGACGCCGGCGTCGAGCGCGTTGTCCCGGCCGACGGCGAGGGCGCGAAGCAAGCCGTCAGCCACTTTCAGATTATTGAGGACATTGGACGCGTATCCTTTATCGCCATGCGGCCGATCACGGGACGCACACACCAATTGCGCGTTCACGCTGCAGCGATCGGACATCCTATCGTTGGCGATTATAAATATGGCGGCGATGCATCACGAATTGAGGGCGTCTCTCCGGCACTGCATCTTTTTTGTCGCTCGATGACGTTTCGTCATCCGAAAACCGGTAAGGCGATGACAATCACCGCGCCGATCACGGGCGCCATGAAGGAGACATGGACGTTCTTCCGGTTCGACGACAACGTAACCGTTGATTGGCCGGAATTAGAAGCGTGAGCGGGCAATCCAAGTCGATAAAACGGTTTTACCAGACGGTCGAAATCGCCAAAAGCGACGACGGATTTGAAATCCGCCTTGACGGAAACCCTCTGCGCACGAAACGTCGGGAAGTTTTGCTGGCGCCGAGCGCGGCGCTGGCGGCGGCGATCAAAACGGAATGGGACGACCAGGGCGAGCATATTGATCCGGCATCAACGCCGTTATCAAGCTTGCTGACTGAAGCGATCGATGCAGATGCGGCGGCCCAATGGCGCGATGACATTCTATCGTTTCTGCAAACAGATCTCATTTGTTATCGCGCCGATGGGCCGAATGCGCTTGTCGAGCGACAGGCGGCGGCATGGGATCCATATGTTGCGTGGCTTCGTGACGAGTTGGGCGCAGTGCTGGTTGTAACGGTCGGCATCGTTGCAACCGCTCAGGCCGATATCTCCATTCAGCGGATCAAAACCGAACTCGACAAGATACCGGCGGTATTACTTGGGGCCTTGCGAAAAGCGACGGCAATCACTGGCTCTGCGGTCATGGCGCTGGCCTTATGGAAAACGGCGTTCCCAGCTGCTGACATCTATACCGCGTCAATAGTCGATGATCTGTATCAGGCCGAAAAATGGGGCGACGACGATGAAGCCCTTGCGCGGCGCGACGCCATGCGTGAAGAATTTTTGACGATCTCGCGATTTCTCGACCTGTTACAGGCTGACTAAAGGGATGGCGCGGCGACTTTTTCGCCGCGATTGACTGCGCGAAACCGCGTCAGCTCCTCGCCGTCCAGAAATGTGTCGTCGTTGATATCCATCGTATCGAAGTCGAGTAAATATTCGCGAATATAATCTTCGCGCGCAATTGTTTCCTGTGCGCCGCTGATGAACGCGAATTTCGCTTTTGCATTGGATTCATTTTCAGTGGCCGCTGCGTCTGGATCAATGGCCGCCAGAAGCGCTTGATATTCACGCTCGCGTGCAATTTCTTCGCTTGGCGCTTCGGTATCGCGCGCGCCCGTCTGCCGCCAGCTATTGACGAGATTTGCAAACTCTTCCGCGGTCATGCGCCCGTCGCGGTCGACGTCAGCAATCGTGAAGTCAATTTTCGCCTCTTCAAAGGCTTCTACCCGCGAGAGGACTTCGTTATCGAATGCTGAGCGCACTTGCTGAAGTGTTGTTTCGCCCGCTTCTGTCGGGCGGTAAGGATCGCCTGGCGACAGCGTCACTGTCTTCTTTTTCGTTTCGACAACTTTGCCGTTCACCGTTCGCTTCAGTGTAAAGGTCTGTTTCAATTGCTGTTGAGAATTTAGTTGATCGGCCATGTCGTCGGCGCTCGGCGTTTCCGTATCCTCATTGGCGCTTTCTTCTTGTGCGAAAACGCCAGAAGGCGCTGCAATCAACATTACGGATGCAAGTATTGAACGTGCGATTTTCACGGGCGACACATCTCCATTCACGACGTATGCGTTCTATCATACACAATTGCGGTGAAAAGTTGCCGCTATCTTCCTGAATTTCGCGAAAAGCGCTGTATTACAAGGCTTTAATCTTCCCCAGCGACCGCTGGCTAAGGTGTGACACTGTCGAGAGCGATGCTCGATACGAAGGGTCGCACCTGCTGAATGATCAAGCGGTGTTCAACATGTCCGCAGTAGATGGTGACCAGACTTCGTGTAGATACGGCTAATCTGCGCACGGAATTTGCGTGCCTATTCGGCCCTGGGTGCGCCCATCACATTGGCGCAGCGGCGTCGACGGTCGGCCCAAAGATTTCCTCGAACGAGTTGCGCAACGCGATGTCAGCGTCAGCCATCGTTACCGGTAATCCGAGATCAACGAGGCTTGTCACCCCCAATCCCGGATCAGAAACACCGCACGGCGTAATCCCGGTAAAATGGGTGAGATCCGGCTCAACATTCAAAGCGATGCCATGAAAGCTGACCCAACGGCGGATCCGGACGCCAATGGCCGCGATTTTGTCTTCGTGGATCGTCGCGCTCGGCCGCGTCCGATCGACCCAGACGCCGACGCGACCTTCGCGACGTTCGCCTTTGACCCCGAACTCGGCAAGCGTCGCGATCAGCCAGCCCTCCAACCCACGAACAAACGCGCGGACGTCTCGGCCGCGGCGACTTAGATCTAGCATGACATAGACGACCCGCTGTCCGGGTCCGTGATACGTGTATTGGCCGCCGCGCGCTGATTTGAAGACCGGGAATCGGTCGGGGGCGAGGAGGTCGTCAGTTTTGGCGCTTGTCCCGCCTGTGTAGAGCGGGGGATGCTCCAGGAGCCAGATAAGCTCCGGGGCGTCGCCGGCATAAATAGCAGCGGCCCGTTGTTCCATCACCGCGACCGCTTCGGCATAGCCCGTCAGCCCGGACGAGACGGCCCATTCGGCGGGCTCAGCCGCGCGCAGGCTGGCGTCTGCACCATCGTTTCTTAACGCGGTACTAACCAAGATCGGGCACTCTCACGGTTCTGCGCAGCACAATACGGGTTGAGAACATGTCGGCAGTCGATGGCATTGAAATAGAGCTCACGGTGCGAATCGGCGAGGCGGAATTGCCCCTAGGCCGGCTCCTGCGGATGACCCGCGGGGCTGTTATTCCACTCGGACGCGATGAGCGCAAACCCCTCGATATCCTCGCTAATGGCCGGAAAATCGCGACCGGGCGCGTCGTCCTGGACGGAGAAAACGTCACCGTCGCTATCGCCGGGGACAAGCGCTAGGACGCCGCCGGCTGGGATTGTCAAAGACCGGCCCGCCCGCCCTTCACAAGATCATCCGCCTTTGCTATGCCGCCCGACTTCCAGACGGCGTGCGGCCGTGGCGGAATTGGTAGACGCGCAGCGTTGAGGTCGCTGTGGGGCAACCCGTGGAAGTTCGAGTCTTCTCGGCCGCACCATTTTCCCGCATCGGGACAATTTCTTAACAAGGCATAAACGGTGCAGCGCCGGAGCCCATGAAGCTCCGGGCGATCATCTATGCAGCGCTGTTCGTTGAAATCGGCGTCTTTGGCGCGGCCGCAGCGGCAACGACGATCTTTCGCCCGCCATGCTATTCAGGCTCCAGGGCCTATCTCCTGGCGGCGAACGCTGGCGCCGTGATTGACGTCAAGGAACAAAAGGGAAAATCCAGCGGTTCGGCCGTTGTTATTTTTCGCCCCCGAAAAGAGAACGGATGGGCGAGCCAGCGCTTGCTGTCGCGATTTGACCTCGCGGTGGAGTTGAACAACAATCCAGTCGTTGTCAGGAATTCAGGACAGACATGTCGCGCGCCGCAATAGCCATCTTCGCGATCGTTTGCGCCGCGCCATTTGGTGCAGTCGGTCAACCAATCAGAGTTGCGCCGGACCCATGTCCGGTCCCCACCGATATTGCGCCTTTCGTGAACGAAGACGTCGGGACCTATGAACTCAATTCATGGGATGACCGACTGGATGATGTTTTGCTCTTTCGGAACGTGCCTGTCGCCGACGGCGCTTTGACACTTCGTATTTTTCCGGACCCGATTACTGGCGAAATAGACGGCTTCCCGACCGAGCCGGCAGACTGCGGGTCGGACCCATATTCACCGGAATAGACTTGGCTCGCGGGCCCGCCTAGAAGAACGGCGCAGTCAGCGATAATCAGTCCGATGAAACTCAGCCAATATTATCTTCCGCTTTTGAAAGAGACGCCAGCCGACGCCCAGATCGCGTCGCATCGGTTGATGCTGCGCGCCGGCATGATCCGGCAGGAGGGGGCGGGGATCTACGCCTGGCTGCCGCTAGGGCATCGCGTCCTGAAAAAGATCGAACAGATCGTACGCGAAGAAGAAGACCGCGCCGGCGCTGTCGAAATGCTGATGCCGACCATTCAGCAAGCCGATTTGTGGCGCGAGAGCGGGCGCTATGATGCCTACGGCAAAGAGATGTTGCGCATCACCGATCGCGGGGACCGCGAGATGCTGTTCGGGCCCACCAATGAGGAGATGATCACCGAGATTTTCCGGGCGGGCGTTCGGTCTTACAAAGACCTGCCGACACTCCTCTATCATATTCAATGGAAGTTCCGCGACGAAATCCGTCCGCGATTTGGCGTCATGCGCGGCCGTGAATTCTTGATGAAGGATGCCTATTCATTCGATATCGACGAGGCTTCAGCGCGGCACAGCTACAACCGGTTTTTCGCTGCGTATCTTCGAACCTTTTCTCGTATGGGGCTGACGGCGATCCCGATGCGGGCCGACACCGGCCCGATTGGCGGTGACCTCAGTCACGAATTTATCGTTCTTGCGGACACTGGCGAGAGCGCGGTTTTTTGCGACAAGCGATTGCTCGATCTGCCTATCCCTGGCGCGGATACCGATTTCAGTAAGGACTTGCAGCCGATCGTTGATCAGTTCACGAATTATTATGCGGCGACCGACGAAATCTACGACGAAAAAGAATTCGAACAAAAAGTGGACGAAGATAATCGTGTTTCTGCGCGCGGTATAGAGATCGGCCATATTTTTTATTTCGGCACGAAATATTCCAAAGCGATGAATGCACTCGTCACGGGGCCGGACGGTAAAAATACTGCGGTCCATATGGGTTCGTATGGCGTTGGCGTGTCGCGCCTTGTTGGCGCCGTGATCGAAGCGTTCCACGACGACGACGGCTGCAAATGGCCGATGTCCGTGGCGCCGTTTCATGTAGGGCTTGTCAACCTCAAGCCTGGCGACGCTGACACGGACGCCGCGTGCAATAACATTTACAAAGGGCTACAGGCCGCGGGTGTCGATGTCTTGTACGACGAGACAAAGGCGCGCCCGGGCGAGAAATTCGCGCGGATGGATTTGATCGGCGCGCCGTTACAGGTCGTAATCGGGCCGCGCGGGCTAGGCGAGGGCAAGGTCGAGGTGAAACGCCGAAGCGATGGCGCCCGCGAAGAGCTCGCGCTGGAGGCGGTTGTTGAATACGCTTCGTCGGCGGTCCGCGACGGCCTGTCGCATCCATAGCGCGGGTGGTCGCGGCGGTCATGAATTCGGCGCAATCATTATTCAGTAAACGGTCGACGCCTTACGCACTGCCGCTTTGGTGGACAGGGTTCGCCGCCGGCTCTAAACCATGGCAACGATGCAAAACCTAAACGACGCGACAGAAACACCGGCCACCGCCAACGGCTCAGGCGTACGCGCATTTTCCTTTTTCGAATGGATGGTGGCGCGCCGCTATCTCGGCGCTACGCGGTCGGGCAAGGGCGTTTCGCTAATTTCGATTATTGCCTTTCTCGGCATCATGCTGGCGGTCGCGGTGCTGATCATCGTTATGTCGGTGATGCAGGGGTTTCGGGCAAAACTGCTTGAGCAGGCGCTCGGGTTTAACGGCCATATTTATGTCTTGATGGCGGATGGTGACGATCCCGATCCATTTATCGACCAAATCGAGCAGCTCGATGGCGTCGTCAATGCTGCGCCGCTGATTGAATCGCCAGCGTACATTACATCGTCAAATGGCGGATCCGTAGCACTCGTTCGGGGTATGCATCGCGACGACATGCTCGATATTCCTGAGATTGCCGCGCCGGAAAATATCGTCGCCGGCGAGTTCGAGAGTTTCGGGGAAGGTCGCAATGGTGGAAACAAAGTCGTTATAGGTTCGGGAACGGCGAACGCGCTCAACGTTCATGTCGGTCAAAATGTAAATGTCACGACGCATGGCGGTCGCGAAACCGCATTCGGACGCATTCCTGTCACCACGAAAGACTATGTTGTAGGCGCTATATTTGACGTCAATAATTCGCAATTCGATTCTTCAATAGCCTTCATGCCTTACGATCAGGCGAAAATATTTTTTGGTGCATCCGATGCGGGCGAACAAATCGAAGTCAGGATTGAAGACCCCGATCAATATGCGGCTTACCTTCCGAAAATCACCGCTATCACAGGCGATCGTCGCGCGACTGACTGGGCGCGCAGGATAGGGGCCTATTTTGACGCGCTGGAAATCGAGCGCAATGTCATGCGGTTGATCCTTATGTTGATCATTGCTGTCGCCGCGCTCAATATTATCACGGGTCTCGTTATGCTCGTTAAAGACAAGACCGGTGACATTGCGATCTTGCGCACCATGGGCGCCACGCAGGGCGCCATCATGCGGATATTTTTTATATCCGGCGCATTGATTGGCGTCCTTGGAACAATCGCCGGGATCATCTTGGGCGCGTTGTTCGTTCATTTCATCGATCCGATCGAACAGGCGCTTTCATGGATGTTTCAGCGCGATCTGTTTAACGCTGAAATCTATTACTTCCGGGAAATTCCGGCTGAACTGCAAAGCGGCGAAATTGTCATGATCGCCGGTTGGGCGTTGTTGATGTCGTTTGTCTCGACCATTTATCCGGCGTGGCGGGCGGCGCGGCTCGACCCGGTCGAAGCGCTGAGATACGAATAGGAGAAACGCAAAATGGCGCTATCTGAACAACTCTTCGAACAATGGATCGAGCGGTATGGCGCGGCATGGGCGGCGCGCGACGGCGCGCGCTTTGCACAACTCTTTGAAGCCGACGCTATCTATTACTGGACGCCTTTTGAAGAGCCCAAGAAAGGGCGTGAAGAAATTGCAGACGCCTTCAACGGCGCCGTCGGCCGCCAGCGCGAAATCGATTTTGGCGCGCGCGTTCTTTACGTTCAGGCCAGTCTCGGCGCCGCGCATTGGAGTTGTTCATTCACGCGCGTGGCGACGGGAAAGCGGGTGCACTTAGACGGTATTTTTGTCGTCCAGTTCAGTGACCATGGCAAGGCGCTTTCTTTCCGCGAATGGTGGCATTCAGATGAAGGCTGAAGGAGACGAAGCCCTGCGCTTTGAGGGGATCGCGCGTCGTTATCGCGATCTTATCGTCATTGAAGATGTCGACTTCACATTGAAGCGCGGCCAGACGGCGGCGTTGCTCGGTCCATCGGGTTCGGGCAAGTCTTCGCTGTTGCACATTGCGGGTCTTCTCGAAGCGCCGAGCGCGGGAGAGGTATATGTTGGCGGTGTTGCGACATCGAAGCTTTCTGATGCGGAGCGGACCGGTATTCGGCGCAATGCACTGGGATTTGTCTATCAGTTTCACCATCTGCTGCCGGAATTCACGGCTGTCGATAATGTCGCGCTGCCACGATTAATTGCCGGTGAGAAAAAAGATCAAGCAGACAAACAGGCCGCCGCATTCCTGACGGCGTTAGGGCTCGGTGAACGGTTGACCCACCAACCAGGCCAGCTTTCCGGCGGTGAACAACAACGCACCGCGATCGCGCGGGCGCTCGTCAACAAGCCGGATCTATTGTTGGCGGACGAACCGACCGGCAATCTCGATCCAAAAACATCCGATGTCGTCTTCGATGCGCTGCTGGAAATTGTGCGCGAGGAGGGGCTTGCGGCGTTGATCGCTACTCATGATCAACGCCTTGCAAACCGCATGGACCGCATCATCAGAATTGAAGACCGCGGGCTCGTGGAAGTCACCCGCGAACCGGCCTCAGTCTGACGCTTGTTGTTGCGTCAGTCCTGGGTCCGATAGCGCTCAAACCAAGCCAGGATGTGATCGACCTTAGCGATCAGGTTTGACGGCCGACCAGCGATACCGTGCGGCGCATCCGGGATGCGGACCATCGCAGTATCAATGTCCCGCAATTGCAGCGCCTGGTAATATTGCTCCGTCTCCGATATCGGCGTTCGGTGATCGGACTCGCCTGTGAGCAACATCGTTGGCGTTGAAACATTGCCGACAAGAGATAGCGGCGAGCGCGCCCAATAGGCGTCCTGGTCTTCCCAAGGTTGTTTTTCGAACCAGTATTTGCCGAAGAACGGATAGAAGTCGGACGTTAAAACGAAGCTTGTCCAGTTAATAACCGGTTTGGCGACGACGGCGGCTTTGAACCGATCCGTCTTGCCAACGATCCATGCAGACAGAACGCCGCCGCCGGAACCGCCGGTGACGAAGAGTTCGTCGGCATCGATGAAACCGCGGGCGATTGCTGCGTCAACGCCGGACATGAGATCGTCATAGTCCTCACCCGGATATTTGTGGTGAATGAGGTTTGCGAACTCGTCGCCGTAACTCGTTGAGCCGCGCGGATTTGTGTAAAGCACGACATAGCCGGCCGCCGCATAAAGTTGGATTTCCGCTGAAAAATGCGGCCCATAAGCGGCGAACGGCCCGCCGTGAATTTCGAGAATTAACGGGTATTTCTTCGTCGCGTCGAAGTCTGGAGGCGTCACCAACCAGCCTTCAATTTCGCGCCCGCCCGCAGATGACTGCCAAGTCATACGCTCAACGGCGCCGAGCTCGACATCAGCAAAAAGGTCATCATTGAGGCGTGTGCGCCGCGTCGCAGCGCTGTCGCCGGCCTTCACGGCGATATCAGCAGGTCGCTCCGCGCGGCCAGATGTATAAGCGATCACGCCGGACGCGTTGGTCGAAAAACCGCCGCTAGTGTAGGGACGCCCCAGTGACGTTCCAGAGACATCGCGGACCAGCGCGTCGCGGGCGCCATCAATCGTCAGGCGCGCCAGATACGAGCGCCCTCGATCATCATACTGAATTATCATCGAGTTATCTGAATCCCAGGCGAGGGCGTCGATCGATCGATCAAAATTCCCGGTCAATTCGCGCTTCTGGCTGCCATCTGAATTCATGATTGTGACGCGTGTTGTCTGATATCCTTTCAGATCATCGGTATTGCCGAGATAGGCGATCTTGCTTCCGTCAGGTGAAATCGCGGGCGCGAAATCGGGTCCGTCGCGATCGGTCAGCTTAACGAGTGCGCCGTCATTGACGGAAACCCGCCAGATATCGCTCTCAACCGGATCACGCTCGAAATCGTCATTGCGATTGCTGGAAAAGAAAATCGCCGACCCATCGGTCGCCCAGCTGAGCGGTCCGCCGTGATTATAAGCACCGTCGGTCAGCTGTCGGGGTGTGCCGCCATCAGCAGGCAGCACAAATATATGGGTTGATCCCGAGCGCAGAAAACCGGCGCCGTCAGCGCGATATAAAACGTCGTCTATAACCTTTACCGGGGCTGCCCATTCTGCGCCTTCCGGCTTTACTGGCGCACTGGCTAGCGGTTCGGATTTCTTCTCGACGAACAAGGAAAACGCCAGCGAATTCCCGTCAGGCGCCCAGGCGACATTTTGCGGCGCTTCCGTAAGATTGGTCAACAATGCGGTCTGACCAGTGTCAGTCCAGCGTACATAAAGCTGCGGCGTCTTTGTTTCGGCGCCTGTGACATAGGCAAGCCGATCGCCTGAGGGCGACCAACGCGGGCTTGAATAACTGTCAGGGCCGGAAAGAACCGGCCGGTGTCCGCCGGCGCCGACGGATACGGTCCAGACCGAACCGCGCGCGCGGTCAATCATGATGTCATTTGACCGGCGCACATAAGCGACCGTTGAACCGTCCGGCGAAACCTGCGGATCGGACGCGTGCTCAAGTTGAAATATGTCGGTGTTTTCAAGCGACCGCGCAACTGCGGCGCTTGACGCAATGGCGAATGACGCCGCCAGAATAAAGGTGGTTCTCAACATGAATATCTCCCAAGGAACAAACACGAATAGGTGCAATTTAGCGCATCGTTTGGAGAGTGTTTTCACAGACAGCCGAACGCTTCGCAAGAGATTCGGTCTGCCGAACGAAACGAGCAAAACAAATGGCGTTAGGCAGCTATGTAGAGATTTTACGCGCGACATTGGCGGGGCATGATGATGACGGCCATACTCACCGCTACTATGTCCGATATTTATCAATATCGGAATCTTTGTGATATCGCGCGAACCATGGCAGAAACGCCGAGAATCAGCCCGTTTGGTATCACTGCACAAATGAATTCATCAGCTTTGAAAACAGCGCCTGCGCCATTCCTCGACACGCTCAAGGGCATGGATAATCCGCATCGACAAAAGGTCTTTAATGTCGCGGAAGTCTTCGATAAAGCCGCGCCGACCGGCGCTGAAATCGACTATGAGCACGCGCTGAAATTCCTCTACGGCTATAATGGCTCAACCGCGACGTTTAATGCGTATCGACGCGAACTTGAACGGCTATTGCAATGGACATGGCGGATTGAAAAACGCGCGGCCCATGGGCTGTCTCGTGAAGACATCGAGACGTTCATTCGGTTTTCACTGAGCCCGCCAGCCGCCTGGATTGGCGATGCGCATGCGCCGCGGTTCGTCGTCGATAAAGGCGAACGAAAACCCAATCCAAAATGGCGGCCATTCGTTGCGAGCCTTTCCAAAACAGAACTCAAAAATGGACGCAAACCTGACGCCAAGACCTATCGCCCAAGTCAATCGGCGGTCCGGGCGACATTCACGGCGTTGTCGTCGTTTTACGACTATTTGACGGAAGAAAACATCATCAGCGCTAATCCGGTCGCGCTTATTCGTCAAAAGAGCAAATTCATCAAGCGCGATCAGAATGCGGCAATTGTCCGGCGAATTTCCAATCTGCAATGGGACTACGTCATTGAAACTGTCGAAATTCGCGCCGACGATAATCCGTCTACACATGAACGAACGCTTTTCATCATGAACTGCCTGTTCGCGCTCTATCTGCGGATTTCCGAATTGGTTGCCGATGAGCGCTCCGCGCCTGTCATGGGCGATTTCCGAAAGGATCAGGATAGTAATTGGTGGTTTCACGTAACGGGCAAAGGCAACAAGGACCGGACGGTTACTGTTTCCGACGCAATGCTCGGTGCGCTGAAACGCTATCGCGGTGCATTGGGACTGTCGCCGTTGCCAGCCATCAATGAACACACGCCGCTGATCGCAAAGGCGCGCGGTGTCGGGCCTGTGACGTCTACGCGCCAAATCCGGCGCATTGTGCAGGATTGTTTCGACGCCGCTTTTGACCGAATGAAAACCGACGGCCTTGGTGATGACGCTATGGAATTGCGCGCCGCGACTGTGCACTGGCTGCGGCACACCGGCATTTCTGAAGATGTAAAAACACGGCCGCGCGAACATGTGCGCGACGACGCCGGGCACGCGTCGATGGCGACAACCGACCGATATATTGAGAGCGACCGCCGCGAACGCCATGCCTCCGCGCGCAAGAAACCATTGCGTGACTTGTAACGATGGCCATCGCCAGCGTGTCAGTCGTCTGCGGTTAGAACCATACCGTCAAAAGCTGGCTCAACACCGTCGGGCAGCGTATTTTTCAGCGTTTGATAGTCCATATGCACATGCAGATTAGTGAGGATCGCGCGGCGCGGTTTAACGCGGGCAATCCACTCCAGCGTCAGGTCTAGATGCGCATGGGTTTTGTGCGGTTTAATCTGAAGCGCATCGACGACCCAGGTATCGACGCCGGCGAGAATATTAAAACTTTCGTCGGATAATCCGACGACGTCGCTTGAATACGCAAACGGACCGAAGCGAAACCCCAGAGAATCAACATTGCCGTGGTCCTGCAAAAACGCGACGGCGGGCATAGTTGCCCCTGCTCCTTTTAGTTCGAACGTCGCGCCGCAATCGGGCATGTTGCGCTTTTCTAAGATCGCCGGATAAAGCGAGCCCGGCGCCTGCTCGAAACAATAATCGAAACGCTTCAACAAAATGCCACTCGTTGCTTCGTCTATATAAGTTGGAACGCGTTTGCGCATGGCGATGGCGATCATCCGCAGATCGTCTATGCCGTGACATTGGTCCGCATGATCGTGCGTAAAGAGAACGGCGTCGAGATGCCCGCATTTTGCTGCGAGAAGCTGCGCGCGCATATCCGGCGACGTATCGACCAGCACGTTGGTTGTTTTGCCGTAAGCGAAGCCATGTTTTGGATGCGCGCGCTGGGCGAGAATAGAACAGCGCGTGCGCCGGTTTTTTGGTTCAGTCGGATCGCAATCGCCCCACGCGCCCGTCCCGTCGGCGCCGCCAAAACGTGGAACACCGCCGGAGGACCCGCATCCCAATATCACCACACGAATATCATTTATCATTTTGTGGACCGTTTGGCGCGAGAGAATAAACGAAAGAAATTATCGGTTGTGGCTTGCGCTATTTCGTCAATTGAAACGCCTTTTATTTCCGCGAGCTTTTCAGCGACGTGAACAAGATACGCTGGCTCATTACGCCGCCCGCGCATTGGAACCGGAGCAAGATAAGGACAGTCCGTTTCAATGATGATCCGGTCAAGCGGCGTGGCTTCCGCGATGGTGCGGATATCCACCGCATTTTTGAATGTGATAATTCCCGAAAAAGAAATGTACCCGCCAATTTCTATTGCCGCCTCCGCGAGCTCTTTGCCGCCAGTGTAGCAATGCAGGAGGGGCGTAAACGCCCCCTCCCCATACGCGCGCGTTAATGTCTCGCGTGTTTCGTCATCGGCCTCGCGCGTGTGAATAATAAGCGGCAGACCTGTCGCCTGCGCAGCTAGGATATGGGCCAAGAATACAGGCCGTTGCGCGGCGCGGTCTGAATATTCGTAATGAAAATCGAGCCCGCATTCGCCAATGCCGATGACATTTTCGTCAACCGCCAAATCGATAAGCTTTTGCGCGCTGAGGTCTGTATAGTCCGACGCGAAATGCGGATGAACGCCGATGCTGCGCCAGATAAAGTCGTGGGCATCGGAAAATTTCTTGATCGCGTCAGTCGAAGTCAACTTGTCGGAAATGGTCAGCATATATGTAACGCCAGCGGCGCGCGCGGCCGCGATGACGGCGCTGCAATCATCAGCATACTGCTCGCTATGCAGATTGACGTGGCTGTCAACGAGCATGGGTCAGGCCGCTCCGAGGATTTGTTTCAGATCGTGACCCATGGCCGAGACGATTTGCGACCGATCGAGATTGAGTGCATCACCGCGTGCGGCGAGCGCAGAGAGCTGTTCCCATGCGTCGAGTAAAGCGGGAGGTGTTACGCCGGCCAGCGGACCGTCAAGCGATGCACCGCGACCGGCGGCCCGCGCCGCATCACTAAGCGCATTAGTGACGGCGCTGATGAAAAATTCCCATTCCTCGGCGCTGGTGCGTGCGGAGAATTTCGAGGCGATCGCGCTGAAGTCGCCCCCTTTGCGTCCAGCGCTAACAAATGCTTGGGCCAGCGATAACGCTGTCGCACCGCCGTCCGCGGCAAGGCGTAGCGCGTAACCCGGACGGCCGTCTGCGTGGTCAGCAATGCGTTCAGCGTCGGCGTCTGTCGCCAGGCCCTCCTTTTCGAGCAGTGCGCAAATCGCGTCTCGATCAACGGGGCGTAATTCCATCGACCGGCAACGAGAGCGGATCGTCGCGAGGAGCCGCCTTGGCGCTGCGCTGAGGAGCAACAAGAGCGTGTTGGCCGGTGGCTCCTCCAATACTTTCAGGAGTGCATTAGCCGCATTACGGTTCAAGTCATCGGCGGTATCGATGATGGCGACCCGCGCGCCGCCAAAAGCCGGGGTATGGTTCATAAACTGGGTGAGACGGCGAATAGTTTCCACCGTGATTTCAGATTGATATTTGGATGTTTTCTCGATCCACAGGCGCTCAGCGACAAAAACGTCGGGATGCGCGCCCTGTGCGATCAGTCGGAATGTCTGACTTTCCTCATCAATATCGAAGCTGTCGTCGTTGAGCAGCGCCTTTGGGTCGAGAACGGCGCGGGCAATGCGATAGGCCAGGGTCGCCTTCCCTGCGCCGACGCCGCCCGCAATAATCCATCCATGAGAAAATGCGCCTGCGGCAATTGTCTGGCGCAGCGAGGATTCGAGAACGGCCCGGCCGATCTGCCGCGCGCGTAGCTGAGGTGTTGGTAAGTCACTCATCGCGCCAGTCATAGCTTAATCAGCGCTATCGGCAAAAGGCCCATAGCCAATTTTCAAGCGAGCTTCGGCAACCGATCGACGATGACACCCCAGACAGCTTCCGCGGTTTGTTCTATATCGCCGGTCGCATCGACGACGCGGCATCGCGCCGGGTTGTTCTGCGCAATCTCAAGGAAGGCCTTGCGAACCCGTGTCTGGAATTGCGCGCCTTTCGATTCAAACCGTGTTTCTACGCCGTCCCTTCCACCTGCACGTGCGAGCCCTTTTTCAATAGGGACATCTAGAATGATCGTTAAATCCGGATCATTGTCGCCGACGACAATCGAATGAAGCGAGGCGGCGGCATCTCGGCCAAGCGCGCCGGCGATGCCCTGGTACGCCATTGTCGAATCTGCGAACCGATCAGTGATAACAATAGCACCGCGCGATAGCCCCGGTAGTATAATACGCTCAAGATGATCGCGCCGCGCTGCAATCATCAACAGCGCTTCGGTCATCGGTGACCAGCGGTCCTTGTCGCCTTCTACGAGCAGTTTGCGAATTTCTTCTGCGCCCGGAGAACCGCCCGGCTCTCTTGTCGTTACAACTTCGTGTCCCGCGCCCGTCAATCGCCGGGCCAGATGTTGGATTTGCGTAGATTTTCCGGCGCCGTCTCCGCCTTCAAAACTGATGAAGACGCCTTGGCTGTTATTGGTCATCGTCGTTTACTGTCAGTTTATTGCGCAAGAGACGCAGACTCTTCCGGCGCTGCCTCCGGCTTGGCGAGAAGCATTTTCGCCGCCAGCCCGATCTTGCCGAAGACGCCCATCTCCTTGACCTCGACGCCGGCATATAGCGGGTAATCTTTCGCCTCGCCGCCTTCAATTTCTACGCGTAAATACCCGATCTGTTGGTTTTCCTTGATCGGCGCCGCCACGGGCCCGTCATAAACGACCGTCGCGCGGGATTTATCGATCAAAGACCGATGAACAATCGCGGAAATCGGATCGCCAACGATCAATGGCGCTGTTTTGTCCTTGCCTTTGAAGACGAGTGCATCGCCGACAATGTCGCCTGGTTCAAAGAACGTTTTTCGGGTGAAGTCGTTAAATGATATCCGCATCAGGCGCGCGGCTTCGTTGGAACGCTCCCGTGTGCTCCCAAGGCCGTTGACGACAACGATGCGCCGCTCGCCGTCTTTCACGGCCGAGCCAACAAGTCCGTATCCAGATTCTTCTGTGTGGCCGGTCTTAAGTCCGTCAGCGCCGTCAAAGGCATCGAGCAGTGGATTGCGGTTTCCTTGGGGGATTTTTTCCCAGGTAAATTCGCGTTCGGAAAACAAACCATAATATTCTGGAAAATCGCGGATGATCTTGCGGGTCAAAACGGCAAGATCGAGCATCGACATTTTCTGATTTTCGTCTGGCCAGCCCGTCGCATTCGCAAACGTTGAATCGGTCAGGCCCCATTCGCGCGCTTTCTTGTTCATGAGGTCAGCGAATGCGTCTTCTGAGCCAGCGATATTCTCCGCGACGACGATGCAGGCATCATTGCCCGATTGCACGATAATGCCGCGCAGCAAATTCTCGACCGAGATTTCCGTGTCGACGCGCACCCACATTTTCGATCCGCCCATGCGCCAGGCTTTCTCGGAGACGTCGAACGTGTCGGAGAGTTGTACTGAACCGTCTTTCAGGCGTTCGAAAACAATCGCGGCCGTCATCAGTTTTGACATCGATGCCGGCGCCGTCGGCATTCGGGCGTTCTTCTCGTAAAGGATCTCGCCTGTGCGATAGTCCATTAAAACGGCATATTCGCCGGGCGTTTCGATTGGCTGAGCTGAGGCTATCCCGCCAAAGCCAATCAACATCAAAAGACTGATAAGGGAATTGCCAATACGCACGGTCAAACTTGCTCCTGATAAAAAGGCCCGGCTAAGCCGCCTTTAAGGCGATATCGCGACGACGACCGCGGTATCATATCCTGCTTCGCGAATGTTCTCCAACCGGCCTGTCGCTGCAGATTCGCTGGGAAACGGGCCGAGATTAATGCGGTAGCGGGCCGCTTCTGCCGGATCGTCGGTGCGGGCAATGCGTAAAGGCCCCTCATCGGCTAGCCGGGCGCGCAGAACCGGCAATTCCTCGATATTGTCGAGAACGGCGACCTGAATGGCGTAAAATTGCTGTTCAACGGGCGCCGGTGCTGCGATCGGCAAAGGCGGCGGTAAATTCGGCTCCCGCCCTGGGTCCGCATCACCAATGATAGTGGCCAGGTGATCAGCGTTCATTTCGTCGGTCCGGACAGAGAGGGCTACTGCTGTTGGCTGGACCACCGGTTTTGCCTTCGCGAAAATCGGATCCGTCTTGGCGCCGGGCAACGGCGCCGGCGCGAGATACCGCACGCGGACTTTCGCAAGGCCCTTGTGTTCAAAGCCCAGCGCCCGCGCAGCCTCACGCGACAAATCGATAATTCGTTTATGGGCGAATGGCCCGCGGTCGTTCACCCGAACGACGGCTTTTTGGCCATTTTCCAGATTGGTAACCTCAACAAGCGACGGCAGCGGCAACGTCGTATGCGCCGCCGTCATCCGGCGCATGTCGAAGATTTCGCCGTTCGCTGTGGGGCGGCCGTGGAAATCATCGCCGTACCAGGACGCGACGCCTTTTTTGTCATAGGACGGATCGACAGCCGGCCGATACCATTGGCCATTGATTTTATATGGTTTGCCGACCTTGAAATGCGCCGACGGCGCCGGTGTTTCGCGGGTCGTCGTGGCGCACCCTGCGGCCACGAATACAATCGCGGTCGCGGCAAGCGCTAAACGGATTTTGACATGACCCATTACGCATCTTGGGGTTACAACGAATAGACGACAGCGGGATGATAGTCGCCTGAGGAACAAAGACGGTCAAAGTTTAATCTTGTGTTAACCGTTCGCCAATCCGCGGAAAAAACGACAAAAATCAAATCTGGCCCCGGCTAAGGGCGCATTGGCGTTGCAGCCACGCGTGGAAGCGGCTAAACGGCCTCCAGCCGCCGGAGGGGTGGCAGAGTGGTCGAATGCGGCGGTCTTGAAAACCGTTGAGCGTGTGAGCGTTCCGTGGGTTCGAATCCCACCCCCTCCGCCAGGCCCTCTCTCATAAAAATTGCGGCGCAATGCATTACGTGTTGCGCCGATATTTTGGACGGGCCAGCGCGCCTTGTTTCATCGCCTTCAGATTGATGCGTTACTCTGCTTAAACGCCAGCCACGAACGTACGCGCACTGCTTTTGACATACGGTTTAGTTAAATTCGCAAACAACCGGCAGTCGTTTTGTGCATTCCCGCATAGCGGGAATACGTCACACATATGCCCACCCACTGCCTGTGAAATTCGCCCATGACGTGTAAATGGCGTTTTAGTTTACGTATACACAAATGCACCGTATTCTGACGACATCGGATTCGCTGCGTTTTGTTGCGTACAAGTTTTTGGGAGAGTGTTTTGTGGATATCAAATTGATTTCAGTGAGTGTAATTGCAATTAGCGTCGCTATTACGCCAGCATTGTCGAACGGATATGGTTACGGTCGCAAACCGCTGATCGATCTGACTATCGAAGAACCGGGCGGTGAAGCTCAAGGCTACGCGTCACAATTTCCAATCTATTTGCCGCAAAATTATGGCTATGGATACGGCAATAAGCGTCGCAAAAAGCTACCATTGTTGACGGAAGATGGATGGGTTTTGTCCTTCCGTCTGGCCGCGCCGGAATCGATAGCGCTTTTAAGCACGCGCCTTTCAAATGCACAGGGCGGGCCGAACTACGAAACGCTTGTATTGAAAGATCCCGACGGCTGTCTCGATCTTAGCCACGCCCTCCCGACTTATGACGGTGGAGATTTCCCGGCCGACCTTGATCCCATCGAGGACGATTGCCCGGCGATACAAGACGAGACGTTTATGCTCTTCAACATAGATTATGACGACACACCTGGCGTCCGCGATAATTATGTTTTTGGCGGCTGCGAAGGGCCGAAACAGGAACGTCTTGTCGATGACGCTTACGACGACATTGAAAGCAATGTCATCGATTTTCGCGATTCAAATAAAGCATACGTCATCAAAAATCCGGCATCGGCGTTTGCGACAGGCTCGCCTGTTGGACCGTTTACGGGTGGTCCCGATAATGGCGGCACGGAACATCTGGATTGCTTCGGTTACGGATCAGATGAGGATGTGACGTCGCTCGTGGTGATGGTCAACACCGGCGCGGCTAGAATTTTTGATGCTGATTTGAACTACGACAACACGCGTATTCGTAACATGGCTGGCTTTGTTTCCGGCGTGACGCGCGAATATCTAGACCGGAATAACGCAACGACTGTCGTTGCCCATATGCCCATTCGACGGAACATGCTGACGCCGCTGACGTTCTTCGACATTGATATGCCGGTCAACGAGTTTGGCGGCGATCCGATCCCCGCGGCTTTCGACATATGGCGGAAGATCGAAGACGGACCCGTAGAGACCTTCACGATCACCGGAGCGACAACGCCCGCTGATGTCATCAATGAATTAATCGCCCTGACGCCGAGTGAGTTCAAAGTTGAAA
The DNA here is from genome assembly GCA_021776465.1 of Parvularculaceae bacterium. GTDB lineage: Bacteria > Pseudomonadota > Alphaproteobacteria > Caulobacterales > Parvularculaceae > Hyphococcus. The sequence continues at coordinate 13,378 of JAJFFU010000079.1, read as the reverse complement.
TCAGGGCGGTTGTCGTTGAAGGCGACGCTCCGGAATTCATCGACGACACGAACAATGATGGTCGTTTCACGGCGGCGGATTTACGGCCGAAATACAAGTTGCTTTCAAAAGAGGCGGTGCGCCGTATCAATATTGTGACGACGCCGTCATTGGCTGAAGAGCGGGACCCGTTCGAATGCCCGCCGCTGAATTTTGTCGACCTCAACGGAAATGATGAAGACCAATTCTGCGACGACGGCGATGGCACCTCGCGCTCCGCCGTGCGCCTGCCTCGTTAGGATATTCCAAATCAGCCCGACGGCGCGGAATATGCGCCGCCGGGCCTGCTGGATTTATGAGGCGCGCTCGCATATTATGAGGGGCTATAAGAGCGCTCTCTCATGAACAACCGACCTTTCCCAGCGTATAAAGGCGATGAGCCTTATGTCTTCGTCAGCTATGCTCACGCTGACTCGGCAAAGGTGTACCCGCTGCTAGTCGATCTGCGCGATCGCGGGGTCAAGATTTGGTACGATGAGGGCATTGAACCGGGAAGCAAATGGCGCGAGGAACTCTCCACCGCCATCCAGAACGCGGAAAAAGTTCTCTACATCGCCTCGGCTAAATCGATCGATAGTCCCAATTGCGAGCGGGAAATCGACTATGCGCTTTCATTAAACGTTCCAGTTCGCGTCGTTTACATTGAAAATGTTACGTTGCCGCCCGCGCTTAGTTTTAGTCTGGGCAGTCACCAGGCCGTGTTCGCGGACCATTATGATGACGAAACGTTTCGACAGAAGGTCCATGAAACGCTCATCGGCAATCCTGAAAAGCTCTTTGGGATAATTTCGCCGCGCAAAAGCCGGCAACTCGGAATCGGCGTGCTTGCTGCTGTAACTCTCGCCGCGGCGTTGGTATATTTCGGCGCTCAGACGGGCACTAGCGATCCGGCCACGGAAAGAGCGGCGATCGATATTACGCCGACGCTTGAAGCGCCGGTGCGGATCGCTGTTAAGCCATTACAAAATGTCAGCGGAGATGACGGGTTGGACTGGGTCGGCGACGGTCTTGCGAATTTACTCCGCGATCAACTGTCGTCATCGCGTTACGCCGTTGTTTTATCGCCTGTCAGTTGGCTGAGCCTGGCGGAGGGCGTCGATACGGATGCTGAATTGATGGCGAAAGCATCTGACGCCGGCATAGATTATTTCGTTTCCGGCGAACTCCTTGGCAGCGACGATGACCTTCTCGCCACGGTGCGCGTTACAAATTTGCGCGCCGGTATCGACGTCATGTCGCAAACCTACCCTGAACTCTCTGAAACGGAATTGGTGAGTTCGTCGACGCGCATTGCGGTGAATATAAAACAGGCGATGAAAATCCCGCGCGAAAAAGAGTTGCAGTCTCTTTCTGCTGATTTTGTTACGAAAAATATTACGGCTTACGAGGCCTATATTGACGGACTTCAGCACTATAACCGGTTTGAATATGAGGAAGCCGAAAAGTCGATGACGACAGCTTTGTCGCTTGCCCCGGACTTTTATATCGCGCGCTATCGTCTGGCCGATATCCTTAATACGACAAGTCGGCGCAACAGCGCGCAGGACGTCTTCGCAGAAATCCCGGCGGATGCGGGCCTTAATCCGCGCGAACGGCTTTATATCGAAGCCTTTCGTCATGTCCTTGCCGGCGCCTCCGATGAAGCGATAATCGTCTACGACGAAATACTGGCAGAGTACCCATACGAAATAGAAGCGCAGCAGCTTCTGGCGCGCGCTTACTTCGACACGTATCAAGAGCAAAAAGCGATCGATGTTCTCACACAATTGAAATTACAGGAGCCCGAAAACCCGCATGTGCTGGGCGCGCTTGGGTATCAGCTAACGTCAATCGGCAAGCTCGATGAAGCCGATGCGGTCTTGCAGGAGTATATTCGCCTGTATCCGGATGTGCCCAACGCCTGGGAGCTTGCCGGTTCTTTAAAACTCCGACGTGCCGAAATCGCGGCCGCGCAATCGGATTTTACAAAGGCGCTGGAACTTGACCCGGCGTTTACGGCCGCGCGGATCGGCCTCGCCAACGCACAGGCCGTTGAGTGGAAGCTTGATGTGGCGGCGCAGGGTTTTACAGGTATCAGAAACGATGCGACGCTGCCGCCGCGTCATCGTATCGATGCGGCATTCAATCTCGTTTACGTACTTCGCGCATCGGGGAAACCTGGCGAAATTGAAGCTGCGCTTGCACCTGTGTTGGAACTCATTCGCAATGAAGGCGTGCGCACCGGGCTTTATTGGTATGTCTTGGCGGAAGGCGCGTATGACTTGGGAGAAACGGCGCGCGCTTACGAGTATTTGACGAACGGCATGCGCGACAATCCGGCAGGCGGCGTTCCAACGCGATTTCTCCATTTACGGGGCGTTATCAATGCGCAAACCGGCGCGTCTATTGATGAAGAAACTGTCGAACTGGCGGAATACAAATTGCCCGACGACAATCCGGACCGAACCGAAGACAAGGCGATATCGCACTTGCAGGGGCTCGCAGCGCTGAAGGCCGACAACATAAAACAAGCTGAAGGTTTTCTGCAAAAGGCAGTCGAACAATTCGGTTATGAATACGGAATCTACCAAATTGAATTGGCAGAGGCGCTCTTTCTTTCCGGCAAACGACGCGAAGCGATAAACGTTATCGAAGAGGCTCGTACGAGCAATGACAGCCTCCTTTCGGGTGAATTGCGTCTCGATTTGCTTTGGCATCGCCATCGCGCCGCTTACATAGCGGCTGAATTTTACGACGAAACGGCGCAGCCGGAAAAAGCTGCACGTGTTAGACAGACAATGTATCAAGGCGCGAAATAAGCAGTCGCTAATTCTCTGAGCGCTAGTACCAGTAGCTTTTGCCAAATCGTTGAATGGCTAAGGGCATGTTTGATGGCCGCATTTCGACCGCCCAATCCAGTGTTTCGCCAAGCGCTGCTGTTGCTGACTGCTCTTCAATAGCGTAGCCGGCGCATTCGATCCGAACCCAAAGCCGTGCTGTATCTGCGCGCGCTGGCACACCAATATGAAAAATCAGCGCATCACCCTCCCGCTGTATTGTGGCGCCTTCAGTCGCGCGGAAAAGGTTGAACGTTTCATCTGTTTGTTCGTTGTGGAGTCGACCGCGAATGGCGCCTCGTCGAATCATCGTCGAGATATCGCCGCGAATGCCCTCGGGAAAGACGATCTTCAAATGGACATCATACTTTGCCGCCTCGCCTTCGTTCTGCACAATCACGACACGCGCATCGCCCTGATCGAAAGACGCATTCATGATGCGCGGTTGCGTTGAAGCTTCTCGTTGCGCCGCTGGCGCCAGCCCGGGCAAACTGTCGTTAAAACCCTCTATGCCACTGGCGAGATTGGGCGGCGTCATGGTCAGCAAGACCGCCAGCAAGCCAAACCCTTGAGCGAATGCCCCCTGCCTTGTAATCGGCTGGAAATAAAAGACCGAACTGGCCCCGATGATAACAAGCCCGATAACCACCATCCACAGCGGTATCTCGGTGAAGCCAACCAGCGAGCCCAGTTGAACGACCCATTCATTGATCTTGAACAGCGCCGCCGCTTCGCCTTTCTGCTGGTAGTCGGCAATGATGGCGCCGATAATACCAGCCGAGCCCGCAAGCGCTAGGCCGGTCATATCCATGAACCCAAAGTCGCCAGGCGCCTTTATTCCGCGCTTTACACCGTACATTCCCACACTCCTGAACTTGATCCCTATCGCGAGTTAACCATAATCTCCCGCCGTATTTAAGACGGCGCCGAAAATAGGAGACATTAATTTCGCGGCTTTAGCTTGCGATCCGCGGTGGCGCACCGCCAAAGTCGATATCAAATAAATGTTCAAGGCTCGTTCGCGAAAGTCCATGTTTCACAAAGTCATAAGGCGTAACGTTGATCGCCTTGATGAGTACGCGCTCGATCGATAGCCCCTCACCTGACGCTGCCGGCGTAATGTCAACGTCAATGACATTGATGCAGGCTAGATCCTGCTCAAAAGACGCGATCGTTCGAAGTCCACCACCGCAGGCCCAGCCGAGGGCAATTCTGTTGACCCCCTCATGGGCGACCAGAAGGGCGGTGCGCCAGGCGCCCTTTGTGATGAAATCGCTCAGGCCGGCCACGATCCGCGCCTCAGCGTCGGCAAAAGCTTCGCCATTCGGCAGGAACGCGGCGCCGGGTTCGTGCGCCGCCTCAAACGAATATGCGAGGCGCGCGGCCAGTTCCTCGCGCGACTTCGCTTCAAGCCACTGACTTTGAAGTTCTACTAGGCGTGCATCCGTTGTGAGCGCCGCTGGGTCATTTTGGCCTGACAACACGATTTCCGCCGTTTCGCGCGTTCGCGATAGGCCCGAACACAACGCAACATCGAAGGTAATGGCGGCAAGCGCGTCACGCGCGGCGGCCGCCTGATCGCGCCCCTCATCGGTCAGCGGCGCGTTGCGCGGTTCAGTGAGCTCGGGATCAAAATAATCAACATGGCCGTGTCGCATCAAATATATGCGTCGGCGTCCAGACCCAATCGCCAAAATTTTCTCTCCATTTCAAGGGCTTTCCTGCGCCCTTACTGCCAGGCAGGGCAAAAAGCCACCGTCGCCCGGTTTTTCTCCCGTCAAGGCTCGCCTCCGGCTTTTGTGAGTGATACGGTAACACCTTATTTGGGGTCTGGACTTTTGGAGGGGATGAGTGCCCGCAATCAGGTTGCGCTCACCGGTGATGTTTGCGGGCGCATTCGTGCTGCTCGCGGTATTGTACGCGACGTATTTTGACGTCGCCGTGCGAACAAATGCACGCGCCGCTACAGACCGATTTCATACACTTGTTGACCTTGGCGCGCCGCGCCGCGCCGCCAAGCACGGCGAACGGGCGATTGCGCTATCTTTGAAGGCCGGCGCCACCGGTGATCAGCTGGCCCCCTTGAAGGCGGCGGTTGCCGAAACGCAAACAGCGCGGCGTGACTATCAGCGCGCGGCTGATCTTTTGAAGGAAGCGTTGACGGCCAAATGGGGTCAAAGCTTGCCGACGATAGAGCGTATAGAGTTCGAAGACCGGCTTGCCCGCGCCTATCTGCTTAATGGCGACCTTGAACGAGCGACAGCGATTTATACGACGTTCCTTGATCTTGCGGGCGACGCAGCTGCGATTCCGGAGGACACAGATGTAGATGCAACGGCGAAACTTCACGCAGATAAACTTGTTGGGGCAGCTGATGCATTTTTGCGCGTCGTTAATCACGCCGAACCGCGCACGCTCACGGGCGCGACGCCGGAACATACATTAGCGAGCGCAACGCAGCTTGCCGATCTTGGCGGCTTTTACGGAATGCGAGAGGGCGAAGAGTACGCCGCGGCGGGGCTGCTCGCAACGGCTTATCAAGCGCGCAAACGTATTCGCGGCGTTGATCATCAAGACACAGTGCAACTGACGCTGATGCTTGGCCCGCTCTATACAAAGATGGGCAGACTGCATGACGCAGAGGCTCTCTATCTCGAAGCGTTTCACGCGCAGGAACGTTCAAAAGGCGCCAATAGCCCGGATCTCAGTCTCTATATCAAACTGCTTGCCGGCGTTTATGAGAAGCAGGAACGGTTTACCGAAGCGCAGGCGTTATATGAACATATGCGCCGACTATTTCGCGATGCGTTCGGTGAACAACGATACTCTGTAAATCGGAACATCGACAGGCGCGAAAATATAAACCGCCCGGTGTCTCAACACTTTCCGCTGGACGCATCCTACGCACCGAGGGATCTCGTGTCTGCGGCGGAATTTTTTGTACCGACAGCAAAAGTCCCGAATATCGACGAAATGAAACTTCGCCTTGCGGCAGATCGGGACAGCGATGCCCGCGAGGAGAACTTGCCCGCCCGCCTCGCTCAACTGATATCCCTGTGCCGTTCGGAATCCGACGATGCAATTTCGCTCCGGTCTGGCTATCGCTCCTATCGCACGCAAGCTGTCCTTCATGACCGAAATGGCGCGCGCGGGACGGTAACGCCGCCCGGCGTTTCTGAACATCAAACCGGGCTGGCCGCCGACATAAACGTTGACAGCCGGTTCATGCGCCAAAGCGACCGGGCCTTTCAGTGTTTTGAAGAAAACGCCTTTCGATTTGGGTTTATTCTCTCCTATCCTCCCGGCAATGACTATCTCCCGGGAAAGGACAGTTACGAGCCATGGCACTGGCGTTATGTCGGCATTCAAACTGCGCAACTCTACCGCGAGGCCGGTCCCTATAACCGTCCTCAGGAGTTTCTTGCGGCCCTTCCGTGCTTTCAGGAACGTGCTGCAAGCGGGGTATTCCCTACGGCTGGCGAGCACGACATCTGCCTTGATGGCGCGCAGACGAAGCTCGCTGAAGTTTCAGCTACGCAACCTGTGCGGGAACAGTCCGGTGCGGCCCGCATCTTGAATGATTGGTAGTAAGCTGCGGGGCGATCCGTAGCTTAACCGACGCGAGCTGCGCCAACCGGACCGACCATGACGAAATTAACAGATCAGCGCGCCCGCGCGCGCATCGCATGTGTAACTGTGGGCGCGGCGCCGGATCAGGCGTTAACCGAAATTTGCGCCAAAGCGGGATACCAGATTTTCGGGTCTACGGACGCTGATCAAGCAGACCTTGGTTTGGTCGACTTACGGGGCGTGCAAATTACGTCGCGCCGGGCGTCGTCACTTGCTGACGCTATCAGACGAAAGTCACCAGACTCAGCTCTTTTATTTGTTGTTGATCCAAAACCGGAAATGCATGAATTCGCGCCATTGCGCCGATTTGGTGAAGTGACGCCGGCGGCGGATGCGGTCGATCATGTGGGCCGCCGAATGCGCGAGACCATAAGATTGCGCAATATCGCGGAGGAAGCTGGCGAACGGCTAAAATCATTGGCCGCGATCAATCGCTCCGTCGATTTTCCTGTGATCGCAACTGATGCCTCGCCGCCGCGTGTCCTGATTGTTGGTGCGCCCGGCCCGGCTGCGATTGATGCAATCAATGCGATCGGCAATGTCGCAGATTTTTGCGCATGTGTCTTAACCGCCGGACAGGCCATGCGCGCCCTTGACCATCAACCATTTGACCTTGCGATATTTCTGCCGACAAAAGAAGACGGTGCAATTCCTGCCTTGACGCGGGCGCTGCGCCGACATCCGAAACTTGGACGAACAGCGCTCTTGCATATCGGTGAAAACGTCAATGATTTAGCGACGGCGTCGAGACGTGGCGGCGGCGGCGAGTTCGTATTGCGCGCTCATATTTCTGAAACGCTTGGCCAGCGAGCCACGTTGATTGCGCGGCGTGCACGATTAACGCATGCGATGCGCGGATTCTTGCGCGCGTGTTCCGGTGAAGGCGTTCGCGACGTCGCATCAGGTGTTTTTACGCCGACATTTCTCGGTCAACATGGCGCGCGCATCGCCGCACGAGCCGATCAAACCGGCCGCCCCCTGAGCGTTATCCTGACGCGCCTCTGTGATGACAGCAAAGGACGGCGGGAAAACGATCGACGCGCCTTGCGTCAAGGTGCGCGGTTGCTCGGGCGTATCACGCGCGCGGAAGATATGGTTGCGCGCATCGCGCCAGGTTTATTCGCCGTGATTTGCCCGGCGACAACGCCAGTTGACGCCAATCACATTGCGCTGAGGATTGATGGCGTCCTCTCAAACACCGCGTTTCGCCGCAACAATGACGGCGCGCCGCAATCGTTAAAAATCGATGTCGGCGTTGCCACGCATAAACAAGGCGCGGCTATCAGTGAAACCATTGCAGCCGGAATACGTAAACTGCCCGGGACTGAAAAGCCTAAACAGCCTCGGCAGCAATCTCCGCAATAATATTTGCCGCGCGGCGGGCGCCCTTTAAACGCATTGTGTCGCCGGGCCAGTCCTGCCGAAATACAACTTTTTGATCGGGTCTGACTTTCATGTCGTATGGCGATGATGAAATGAATTCCACCAGACCGGCCGGGTTTACGAATTGATTATGGCGGAAGCTGACCACCGCGCCTTTTGGACCGGCGTCGATTTTCGCAATGCCGGCGCGGCGGCAAATTGTCTTGATCATGACGATTTCCAGAAGATGGTCGACCTCTGTCGGCATTGGCCCAAATCGGTCAACAAGTTCTGCGGCAAACGTATCGACTTCCGGTTCGGACGTGACATCGCCAAGGCGGCGATAGAGCGCCATGCGAACGTCAAGGTCGGCGACATAAGTGTCCGGAATCAAAACCGACGTTCCGATATTGATCTGCGGCGACCAGGCGTCGTCACTGGCGGCGCCACCTTCGCGCAATTCTGCGACCGCCTCTTCCAGCATGTGCTGATAAAGCTCGACCCCGACTTCCTTGACATTGCCGGACTGTTCCTCGCCCAACAGATTGCCGGCGCCGCGAATGTCGAGATCGTGGCTTGCCAACGTAAATCCAGCGCCCAACGTATCAAGAGATTGCATTACTTTGAGGCGGCGCTCCGCGCCTTCGGTCAATTTTTTACGCGGGCTGGTTGTCAGATAAGCGTATGCGCGTTGTTTCGAGCGCCCTACCCGCCCGCGCAATTGGTAAAGTTGTGAGAGGCCGAACATATCGGCATGATGGATCAGCATTGTATTGGCGGTCGGGATATCAAGACCGGATTCAATAATCGTTGTGGAAACAAGGACGTCGAATTTGCCTTCGTAATAGGCCGTCATGATGTCTTCAAGTTCGCTGGGGCTCATCTGGCCGTGTGCGATCTTGAATTTAAGCTCGGGCAATTCATCCCGGAGAAACTCAGCAATCCCGGTCAGGTCCTTAATCCGCGGCGCAACATAAAAACTCTGGCCACCGCGATAATGTTCCCGCAGAAGCGTTTCACGCGCCACAATAGGGTCAAACGGCCCGACCGTCGTGCGCACGGCCAGTCGGTCGATAGGCGGCGTCGCAATGAGCGATAGATCGCGAATGCCCGACATCGCAAGCTGCAACGTTCGCGGAATAGGTGTCGCCGTGAGTGTCAGGACGTGGGTATCGCCGCGATATTCCTTTAGGCGTTCTTTATGTTTCACGCCAAAATGCTGTTCTTCATCGACAACAAGAAGTCCTAGATCGCGAAATTTAATTGTCTTCGCAAGCAGCGCATGGGTGCCAATAACAATGTCTATATCGCCGGCGCCGACGCCATCGCGGACCAGTTGCGCATCTTTCGTGGACACCATGCGAGACAACTGACGCACCTTGACCGGGAAGCCTTTAAAGCGCTCGGAAAAATTCTTGTAGTGCTGGCGCACTAACAATGTCGTTGGCGCCACGATGGCAACCTGACGTCCGGTCATAGCGACAACGAAAGCGGCGCGAAGCGCGACCTCTGTTTTGCCGAAGCCAACATCGCCGCAGATTAGCCGGTCCATCGGCTGGCCTTTCGCCAGATCCTCGATGACGTCGGCGATGGCGTTTTCCTGATCGTCCGTTTCAGCAAACGGAAAGCGCGCGCAAAACTCGTCGTAAAGGCCGTCCATGGGCGCTAATGCATCGGCGCGTTGCATGGCGCGCTGAGCCGCGATCTTGATGAGTTCGCCAGCGAGCATTTTGATGCGCGCCCGCATTTTCGCTTTTCTGCCCTGCCACGCTGCACCGCCAAGTTTATCGAGGTTTTGATTGGCGCCCTCCGGGCCGAACCGCGACAATAGATCGATGTTCTCTACAGGCAGGAAAAGCTTATCGCCGCCGTGATAGGCAAGATGAAGGCAATCGTGCGGCGCGCCTTGCACCTCAAGCGTTTTCAATCCGTCATATCGGGCAATGCCATGGTCCACATGCACAACGAGGTCACCGATCGAAAGGCCGGACGCTTCGGTGAGAAAATTATCAGCGCGCTTCCGCCGTGTCCTGCGCACAAGCCGGTCGCCGAGAATATCCTGCTCAGATAGAAAGACCGTATCAGCCGTTTCAAAGCCTTGCTCAAGTCCAAGGATGGCGGTTGAAACGCCGGCGCCTAACGTTTTGAAACTCTTCGCATGAACAATTTCGCCGGCGTTGTGATCGGCAAGCACGGTACGCAGCCGGTCCGCAGACCCGGCTGTCCAGCAGGCAATTACCGTCTTGCGGTCTGCATTGTCATTGATATGCGCAACTGCGGCGTCAAATACATTGATTTTGTCGCCAGCGCGCTCCGCGGCGAAGTTTCGGCCGATTTTGGCGCTAAAATTAAAACAACGCTCATTCGGATGCGGCGCGAAGGGTGACAACGGGCGCAGATTCGCCGCCGTCAGGTGTTCCTTCCAATCGTCGTTGACTAAATATAGCGCAGCCGGTTCGAGCGGACGATATGCCGGCGCCGAAAATTCGGAATTTTTTGGTCGACGCATTTCTGCATCTTCTGCACGCGCGTTAAAATGGTCAACGACGGCGTTCAAACGCTCTGTCGCCGCCTCGTCCGCAAGGTGATCCAGAAAGACCAAACCGTCGCCGATAAAATCGAACAACGTTTCCGTCCGCTCATAAAATATCGGTAGCCAGTGCTCGGCGCCGGCATGCATGCGCCCGGCGCTGATCGCCTCATAGAGCGGATCGTCGCCGGCGGCGCCAAATGCTTTGACGAAACCGGACCGGAACCGGGTAATCGTATCTTCATTGAGGAGAATTTCCGACGCCGCATTTAAATCGAATCGCGAAAGCTGTTTCGTCGTTCGCTGGGATTCCGCGTCAAAGCTGCGCACCGTTTCCAGATGATCGCCGAAGAAATCCAGCCGCACCGGCTCGTCGGCGCCCGGCGGGAAAATATCGACAAGGCCGCCGCGCACGGCAAATTCGCCGCGTTCGCGTACAGTTGACGAGCGGGCATATCCGTTCGCGCTTAGATAATGGATCAGATCGTCCATCTTGACAGTCGCGCCCGGCGCCAACGACATCGAGGCTGCAGTCACGACATCGCTGGGCGGTGTTCGCTGGATCGCTGCGTTGACCGACGTGACGACAATCAGCGCGCCTTTTCCCCTGTGCGCTGCGACCAGAGACAACGCAGCCATCCGGCGGGCTGATACTGCGTTAGATGGTGAAACCCGGTCATAGGGAAGGCAGTCCCAAGCCGGATACTCGACGACCGGTATGTCCGGCGCGAAAAACCCAAGGGCCTGAACCATCGCCGCGGCGCGTGCGCCATCCCGCGCGATATGAACGACAATATCGGCGCGCGTGCGTGCGGCGTCTGCAACACAAATTGCGTCGGCACCCTCGGGCGCGCCGTATACGGGCAATTTGCCGTCCATCGCCCATGCTGCTGCGGCGTTGATCTGCGCAACGCCTGACGTCATTTCTGGTTCGGTTTTCGACATATTCCTCAACGCAAAATGCGCGGAGCCCTGATTGGAGGGTCCGCGTTCTCGGCATTGAGATTTAAGCGGTCAGCTTCCGCTGAGCAATCCGTGGTTCAATTATTTTGCAGATCAAATGCGCGTAATTTCTGAAAAACAGGACCTATGATATCGGCTGGCGGCTCTGTTTTGCCCGTCGCCCAGGCGTATATATCGCGATCATTGAGCTTCAGCAGGGCTTCAAATTCGTCCAGGTCGATCTCGCTCATTTCGCCAAGATAGGCGCGCGCGAACCCACCGATCAGGAGGTCGGCCTCTTTAAACCCTCGATAGTTCGCGCGGTAGAGTAGCTTTTTGCGACGATCGTCCACGTCAGGTCTTCAACGCCGCTTCGGTGGCATCGGCAAAAATGTCGAGGCCTTCGTTCAGCAATTCATCTGACACGACGAGCGGCACGAGCGAACGCAGGCATTGGGCGTATGCGCCAGCTGTCGTCATGATCAAACCGCGTGCGCGTGCTTCGAGCAGGATTTTTGCCGCGATGTCGCCATTGGGACTATTTGCGTCGCCGTCCTTGACGAATTCTACCGCGCACATGGCGCCGACCCGTCGCACATCGCCCATAATGTTCTTGCCAACACTGGCTTGTAATTCGGTCCAGCGTTTTTCGGTCTGCGCGCCAACCTCCTCCGCACGTTGTAACAGGCCTTCATCCTCGATGATCTGGAACACGGCGAGTGCGGCGGCGCAAGCGACTGGGTTGCCGCCATATGTCGAGCCCATAGATCCGGCGAGGACTTTGTCCATCAGGTCGGCCTTGCCAGTGAGCGCCGACAAGGGAAGGCCGGCGGCGATAGACTTTGCCACGCAGAGGAAGTCTGGCTCGACGCCGGCGCGTTCAAATGCGAAATATTTGCCCGTCCGTCCCATGCCGGATTGAATTTCATCGGCGATCAGCATGATGCCGTGCTCGTCGCATTTCTTACGCAAGCCTTTCAGGAAGTCCGGTGGCGCCGGATTGAACCCACCCTCGCCCTGCACCGGTTCTACGATCATCGCTGCAACTTCGTCAGCATTGATCGCTGTCTTAAAAACATGATCGAGTCCGGAAAGGCATGCCTCAACAGAAACGCCGTGATAAGCGTCCGGGTAAGGCGCGTGAAAGATAGCCGGCACGTAAGGGCCAAACCCGACTTTGTAGGGTTTTGATTTCCCGGTAAGGGTCGTCGCCAGCAACGTGCGGCCGTGGAAGGCGCCTTCAAATGCAATAACACCGGGCCGGCCGGTAATCTGGCGCGCGAACTTCACGGAATTCTCAACGGCTTCAGCGCCGGAATTGAAAAGCGCCGTTTTCTTCGGCGTGTCGCCGGGCGCCACGCGGTTGAGCGTTTCACATACCTCTACATATTCCTCGTACTGAGCGATGCCGAAGGCAGTGTGGATGAAATCGTCAGCCTGAGCCTTGATCGCTTCGACCACTTTGGGGTGGGCATGGCCAACATTCAAAACGCCAATGCCGCCGATAAAGTCGATATAGCGCTTGCCCTCGACGTCCCATAGCTCGGCGCCCTTGGCGCGTGCGGCGTATATCCCGGACTTTGACGGCAGGCCCGCCGGGCACGCTTCGTCGCGACGCGCTTTCAGGCTCTCATTGGTTGCGAATTCATTTTTGCCGTGGTCCATCGGGCTCTCCTTACCTGAGAAGCCGCTCTAGCATGATCAGCGCGAAAGTGAAGGGTTGACGGCCTCAGCGTTTCTGCGACGTTTGCGCCGACAGCATCAGCACGGCCGCGGCCCCGACGACCGCGTCATAGAGGACGCAGGCGAAAGCGTACCAGGCCGGCGCGACTGACCCGTCAATGATGAGGTGAAAGAAATCTGTCGCCCCGTGGGCAAAGATGAGCGCGCCGAGGAGCCAGGGCCGGTGCGAGCCGAGCGCTGCAAGGCCGGCGAATACAAACCCAAGCGCAAGCACACCCTCGACGAGAACGGCGGAATAATCGCCGCGACTGACAAAATCCTTGCCCTCAAGGCCGGTCAGCGCAAAGCCAACATAGATGCCGGCCATCACACAAAG
>JAJFFU010000078.1 GCA_021776465.1 Parvularculaceae bacterium | reverse complement strand
CGTTTGGGAGCGCTTGTGCCGCCGCCAGGATTTTCTTCCTTGTGGCGGAACGTAATGCGTCCCTTCGTTAAGTCGTAGGCTGACATTTCGACTGTAACGCGGTCGCCCGCCAGCGTTTTGATACGGAATTTCCGCATCTTGCCGCCGGCGTAACAAAGCACGTCATGGCCGTTTTCCAGTTTGACCCGGTAATTGCCGTCAGGCAGCACTTCGTCGACGACGCCGTCGAACTCGAGGAGTTCCTCTTTCGCCATTGTCATTTACCTTCTTTGTTGCGGCGGCGCCGGCCTTGTTAAAGGCAGGACCGTCAGTTCCATTTTGTGATTTACGCGGCGCATCGCCGCTGGGCTTGCGTTGATCTTCGCGCGCCGGGCGGCGCGGTTTGTGGCGCGGGGATCGTTTGGCGCGCGGCTTCTTGTTGTCATCGCTGCGGTAGCTGTCACGGCCGCCCGTGGCGCCGAACTGTTCGCCGGTCAATTTTTCGATAGCCCGCAAATCGCCGCGTTCTTCCGGACTGCAAAAAGAAATCGCTATGCCCGTCGCGCCGGCCCGACCTGTTCGCCCGATCCTGTGGACATAGGTTTCGGGCACATTCGGCAGGTCAAAATTGACAACATGGGTTACGCCCTTGACGTCGATGCCCCGCGCTGCAATGTCGGTCGCGACAAGAACGCAGGCGTTACCGCTTTTAAAATCTTTTAGCGCTCGTTCACGCTGGCCCTGCGAGCGATTGCCGTGAATGGCTTGTGCGGAGACGCCCTCAGCGCGAAGGTTGCGAACAACTTTGTCGGCGCCGTGTTTGGTGCGGCTGAAAACCAATCCGCTTTTAAATGCGTCGTCATTTATGACTTTAATGAGCGCACCCAGTTTTTCCGGTTTCGTAATGAACAAGACCGACTGATCGATCTTGGGCCGTTCGCTGGGTTTGACTTCGATATGCACAGGGTCGTTCAGGAGCGCTTGGGCAAGCCGCTTAATTTCCCGCGGCATGGTCGCGGAAAAGAACAAACTCTGGCGGTCCTTCGGTAGTTTGCCGGTGATCGCGCGGATCGCGTGAATGAAGCCCATGTCGAGCATTTGATCGACTTCGTCGAGAACGAGGACTTCGACCGCATCCAGCGACACGGCGCGCTGTTTCATCAGATCTTCAAGCCGGCCCGGCGTCGCGACAAGTATGTCGACGCCGCGACGGAGCATGTTTTTCTGTTTGCCAATGGGCGCTCCGCCAATCACGAGGCCGACGCTCAGTCCGGTGCGGGCTCCGTAAGCGGAAAAGCGTTCCTTGACCTGACCTGCGAGTTCGCGGGTTGGCGCCAGAATGAGCGCGCGCGGCGCATTGCTGCGTCGACCCGCCGGCGCTTCATAAAGGCGATGAAGAATAGGCAGCGCGAAGGCTGCGGTTTTGCCGGTGCCGGTCTGGGCCATGCCGAGAAGGTCGTTGCCTTTCAGCAGCAGGGGAATGGCGTCCGACTGAATTGGTGTCGGCGTCTTGTGACCTTCGCTCGCAAGCGCGGCCACGATCGGCTTTGCAAGGCCGAATTCGTTAAAGTTTGTCAAAACGTACTTTCTGGGCGCAGGCGCAGAATACGAGATTCCGCGCGCACGTCCGGGTTCTAATAGAGAACCCGCGTGTCAGGGCGCCCGAATGGTTGGATAAAGCGGCCGTTTGGAAAAATTTTCCACATACACGCAGCCTGCGCGCGTCATATGACTGGGTCATTGGTTAATTACAAGTCAAGAACGCGAAATATGTGCGAAAACAGCGCGTTTGGCCGTATCAGGCGCCTGAATTGGTGGGAATCTTCGCGTTGCCGTCAAACATGGCGCGCAAATCCACCGAAGATTCCGCGCCAATCTTTTCGTAATTTTCGTCGATCCACGCCGCAGCGATCGCGCGGCCCTTGTCGCGCAGTTCCTTCAGGAAGGCCCAGTCGGTTCTGAATTTTGAGGAGATGTCATAATCAACGAGCGCCAGATCGGAGCGGATCGAGTGAATTCGTATATCGCGCAGGCGATCGCGATATTCGTCCTTGAGCCATCCATCGTCGAGCAGCTTGTGCACGAACGAGATCGCGCGCAGTTCACGCAGGAGCGACGAGTTGAAACTGATTTCATTGACGCGATTCATGATCTCCGGCGCCGTTGTCGGAACATCGTCGCGTTCAAGCGGATTGACATGAACAATGACAATGTCTGACGACGTTGCATCGTAAAAGAACGGGAAAAGAACCGGATTTCCCATGTAGCCGCCGTCCCAATAATGTTCGCCGTCTATTTCGACGGCTTTGAACAGAAACGGAAGACAAGTCGATGCGCAGATAACGTCGGCGGTCATGTCCTTGCATTCGAAGACATGGACCTTGCCGCTTCGAACATTGGTTGCGGATATGTGCAGCTTCGTTGTTTCGCAAGCGCGCAGGCTGTCAAAGTCGATACAGCGTTTCAGGATATCTTTCAGTGGATTGAAATCGAACGGATTGAGCTGGTAAGGCGAGAATGTCCGCGTTACGGCGTCGAACATCTGATATGAAAGCGTCTTGACGACATCGCCGCCGCCGAAAAAATACGCGAACGGATTGCCGCGAACGGGGCTGTATAACTCGCCGGCGTTGGAAACTTCGCGCCACAGGCTTTCCAGCGCGTCGCGCGCGCCGACCTCGCCGCCTTTATGCAGTCCATAGGCGAGGGCGACAGCGTTCACCGCGCCGGCGCTCGACCCGGAAATGGCGGCGACTTCAATACGTGGGTCTTCAAGGAATTTGTCAGCGACGCCCCAGGATACGGCGCCGTGTGCGCCGCCGCCTTGCAAAGCGAGGTTTATCGGTTTCGCCACGTCAATGGGCAACCCAACCGCCGTCTATCGGAAGCGCTGTGCCGGTAATTGAAGCGGCGCCCTCCGTACACAGAAAACACGCAAGCGCGCCGATTTCCGCGACTTCGACGAATTTCTTTGTCGGTTGCGAACCGAGCATGACGTTGTTGATCACTTCTTCTTCAGAGATGCCGCGTTCTTTCGCGGTTGCGGGGATCTGTTTTTCGACCAGCGGTGTTTTCACATAGCCAGGGCAGATGGCGTTGGCCGTGACGCCAAATTCGGCGCCTTCCAGTGCGACAGTTTTGGTCATGCCGACGATGCCGTGTTTCGCCGCGACGTAAGCCGATTTAAACGGCGACGCGACAAGACCGTGGGCGGACGCAATATTGATAATGCGTCCATAGCCGCGCGACTTCATGCCGGCCATGACGGCCTTGGTCGTATGAAAGGCGGAGACGAGGTTGATCGCGATAATCGCGTCGAATTTCTCGTCCGGGAATTCCTCGATCTTCACCACATGCTGAATGCCGGCATTGTTGACGAGAATGTCGACCTGTCCGAAGGCGGATTCCGCATCTTTCATGAGTGCGCGGATTTCCGCCGGCTTTGTCATATCCGCGCCGTTATAGCGGACGGTGACGCCGTGCTTTTCTTCCAGACCCGCGTGAACGGCTTCGATCTCGTCAGCGTCGCCAAAACCGTTGAGCATGACGTTCATGCCGGTTTCGGCGAATGCAGTGGCGATGCCGAGGCCGATGCCGGAGGTGGAGCCTGTGACAACGGCGTTGAGGGGCGCAGGCATGGGAATTCCTCGCTTTGTGGGTGGTGGAGTTTCCGGGACCATATTTGCTGCAGCGCAAAACGCAACTCACGACTGACGGCGCGGTGCGAATTGCGCTATGCTATCTCCATCATGATCAGAAAAACGATTTTCTCCGCCTTGATAGCGTCCATGCCGATGCTTTTTGTCGTTACCAGCGCGCAGGCGCAAATGGCGGTGACGACCATCGGCGCGACCGACGCTGCGGCCTGCTTTGAAAACGCGCGCGATGATTTTTCAGAGAATGTTCGACCATGCGACAGGGCGCTGGATGATCGCGCCATGTCGCGCAGTGATCGCAAGAAAACACTCGTCAATCGCGGTCTCATCTACAATCGGCGGGGCGACTACAGTGCGGCGTTACAAGATTTCAACACGGCGATTGAAATTGATGAAGATATCGCCGAAGCCTATTTAAATCGCGGCAATACGTGGTTTTTCACTGGCCGTCTCGACGATGCGCTCGCCGACTATGAAGAGGCGCTCACGCGCGGTGTCGCGAAGCCGTGGGCGGCGTGGTACAATATCGGTCTCGTCCACGATGCGCGCGACGAGACCGAAAAAGCGCAGGCCGCGTACCGAAAATCTCTGGAACTCAATCCGGATTTTTACCTGGCACAGCAAAAGGTCGGCAATTAATCGATAATACGTGTGCGGAGCGGTCCAGTTATGGGCGGTTCACTTTCGCGAGAATCGAAAACGCCCGCCCGTTTGGCGCGCTTAATTCGTGGACGATTTCCAAGTTGAATAGCGCTGCTAACCGCAGCATGTTTTCTTTGGTCAATAGCCACCACCAAGGTCCGAATTTCGCGGTAAGCGCGTCGCCGCAAAAGAACTCTGCTTCTTCGGTCACGCCGACAACGCCCCTTGTGACGCCCATTTCTTCGTAGTGCTTTTTTACGATTCGTAATTTTTCGTCGCTTGCCCAGGCAACGCATAGTGGGCAATCGTCTTCAACAATTAAGGTGCCTTCGCTGTTGGTTATTTCTTTCGGAACGACTTGCGATCCAAAATAGAGATACTCATTCGTGATGGCGACGAGGTTCGCTAACGTGCTGATAACGTCTGGAACATGATATAAAACGCCGGTGCAGTGAACGACATCAAAACGGCCTAATCTTTCGAAAGTATCACGCCTCGTGATGTCATGGACGATTTTTTCATAGTTTGTAACGCCGCGTTCGGCGCACCGTTCTTCAAATTTGCCCCACCACTCCGAACTGAACAGCATTGCGTCGGACATCACAGCCCGAGACGCGCCTTTCAATGCAGCGTGGGTCACCATCTCCTGTTTTGTACCCCACAGGCCGCCAACATCGATGAAGCTACGTCCTTCGACGAGTTCTCCGATCGCCTTGATTTTGTCGAAAGGTTTCGTATCCATCAAATCTAATCCTCGTTCGCTTGTTCGGCGGGGTTCGAAAAAAATGGCACCGTCAACCTGATCTTGTAGCCGCCTTATAAAAGACTTGCACTCTGCGTGAAGCGCGATTCGCAATCAATGCGGTGAATTTAAAGAAAGGGCGGTGAGGGCCGGCCGGCAAGTTGGCGGCATTGGATAATGCTGATCTGGATCGACCGGCAGTGCTGTGAATAAAACTGGTGGAGAAAGCGCGGTGATACATGGTACAATATTGGCCTCGCTCACGATGCGCGAAACGAACCTGAAAATGTACAAGCGGCCTGCCGCAAGTTGCTCGAATTTATTCCGGATTTTGACGCGCGCACAGCAAAAGGTATCAGATTGACCACAGTTACACATTTAGAGTGCTCCTATACTGGCGAACGCTACCCAGCCGGCGTTCCTCATGGGCTTTCCAAGGCCGGCCGGCCGCTTCTCGTCCGCTATGATCTGGACGCTATCGGCAAGGCGATTTCGAAAGAGGCGTTGGCCGCGCGGACAGAAGGGTTCTGGCGCTATCGTGAGTTCCTGCCAGTCCAGCACGCGCAAAATCGCATTTCACTCGGCGAAGTCGTCACGCCGATCATGCGTCTTCCGCATGCGGAGAAGATGTTGGGCGCTGCGGAAATTATCGTCAAAGACGAAGGGCGTCTGCCGACGGGCTCGTTCAAGGCGCGTGGGTTAGCGCTTGCAGTTTCCATGGCGAAGGAATTCGGGATCGGTCATCTCGCCATGCCGACCAATGGCAACGCCGGCGCCGCCATGGCCGCCTACGCAACATATGCCGGCATCAAGACGACAATCTTCTGTCCGGACGATACGCCGGCCGTGAATGTAGAAGAGATCGCGCTCCAGGGCGGCGATGTTTACCGCGTCAACGGTCTCATCAATGATTGCGGCAAGATTGTCGGCGAAGGAAAGGAAAAAGCCGGGTGGTTTGATGTCTCGACGCTGAAAGAGCCCTATCGGATCGAAGGCAAAAAGACGATGGGTCTCGAACTCGCAGAGCAACTCGGCTGGGAATTGCCCGACGCGATTTTTTACCCGACCGGCGGCGGCACAGGCCTCATCGGCATGTGGAAAGCCTTCGACGAACTCGAAGCCATTGGCTGGATCGGTTCAGAGCGCCCGAATATGATCGCCGTGCAGGCGACGGGCTGCGCGCCAATCGTGAAAGCCTATGACGATGGCGAAGAGCACGCGCCCCTATGGGAAAATGCGCACACTGCCGCCGCCGGCATTCGCGTGCCCATCGCGGTCGGTGATTTCTTGATCCTGCGCGCCGTGCGCGCCTCGAACGGTTTCGCCATCGCGGTTGACGAAGAAAAGATTTTCGAAGCGCGCGACCGGGTTGCTCGCGAAGAAGGCGTACTCTTGTGTCCCGAGGGCGCGGCGACATACGCTGCCTACGAACAATCGCTGAAAGACGGGCGCGTTGGCAAAAACGATAGAGTCGTTTTGTTCAACTGCGCCACGGGATTGAAATATCCGATGCCGGCGGTCACCAATAGTTTGGACCGAACCAAACCAATCAATTATGGACAGTTTTAGGAATAGTCCGGATGCCGTTCCCCCGGCGAAAGCCGGGGTCCAGAATTGTAAGCAATTGGATCCCCGCATTTGCCGGGAAGCGCGTAGGTAAAGTTGATGAAGTATATTGCTGCATTCGTCGCTATTTTCGTGCTCCTTGTCGCTGCCGCCTTATTATTTCTTCGTGACAAAGACTACATATTCCGTTTCTCCGAACCCGAGCTGCACGAACGGCTAAATGAACACCTTCCGTGGTCGGAGCGTTATCTCTTCATTTTCGAAGTCACGCTCGACAATCCGCGCATCGATCTCATTGAGGGCAGCGACCGTGTCGCCGGCGGTCTTGATGCGACGCTAAATATTTTCGTCAACGACAACCCAAAACCGCTCGGCGGCGCGATCGACCTCACGGGCGGTGTGCGGTATGTCAGTGATGAAGGCGCCTTTTACCTGACGGATCCGACAATAGAGAAAATTGCAATTCAGGGGATTCCAGATGTCTACGCAAATAAGGCCAATGAGGCATTATCAAAGGCGCTGTCGGCATTTTACCGGTCGCGGCCAATCTATCGCATGGGCGGCGGCGACCCGAAACAGCTTGCTGCGCGTCTGCTCCTGAAGGACGTTGTAGTCAAAGACGAGCATTTGATTGTAACCTTGGCGCTTGATAAAACGCGTGGGTCTGCGCACGACGCGGACAAGGGAGAACAGGTCCAATGAAAACACTCGCCGCCATCGCCGTCCTTTTCGTTGCCGTATCACATCTTGGTTTTCTCGCGCTGGAGATGTTTTTCTGGGATCACGACATAGGCCGGGAAGTCTTCTCCATGACGGCGGAAGAATCGGCGTTGACCAAAACGCTCGCCGCCAATCAGGGGCTTTATAACGGCTTCCTCGCCGCTGGGCTGTTATGGGGACTGATCGCGGCCAAGCGCGACGTCGTCATCTTTTTCCTCCTATGCGTTATCGTCGCTGGCGTCTTCGGCGCCGCGACGGCGAAACCGACGATCCTGTTTACGCAAGCCGCACCGGCGCTCGTCGCGCTTGTACTTACATTCCTGGCGCGGCCGCGCGCAGCCATCGGCTAGGCGGCTGTCAAGAACGGTGGACGCTGACGCCGAAGCGCAATAACGAAGGCCTCCTTTAAACGCCGGAGGCCTCGATGACCCAAACCATGCTGCTCCCCGTTGCCACACTTGTTGCGTGGACCCTTGTCATGGCGGTCTGGATGCTCGCGACCCGCGTTCCGGCCATGAAAGCGGCAAAAATACACCCGCAAAAAGCCCTACATGCGCGCAGCGAAGCCATGAGCGCCTTGCCGAGCGAAGTTCGTCAGGTTGCGGATAATTACAACCACCTGATGGAACAGCCGACGATTTTCTACGCCGTCGCGTTGGTCATCGCGATCAGCGGCGAGGCGGCCGCGATCGATGTCTGGCTCGCCTCGGCCTATGTCGCCGTCCGCATTGCGCATTCGATCTGGCAGGCGACCAAAAACGTCGTGATGATCCGTTTCTATCTGTTCCTGGCGGGGTCCGCATTGCTGTTCCCGCTCGCAGGCCGGGCGCTGTATCTACTGCTGACCTGAGCGCCACGAAGCCACTCTCAATCTTGCTGAACGCCGGCTTAGCGCCGCGCCGATAAATTTCCCCATGAAATTTACTGGACAGGAGAACAAAAAGGGAATATAGAACAAAAGACGAACATGGCGCAGCCAATAACGGGAGAATTCCTATGGAAAACGAAACCTTGCGTGACGTCGTCGGACTCGGCGTACTTCTGACGGTAATCGGCGCGGCGCAATTCTGGGGGGCGTTGCTGGGCGCGTAATACTGTTGATTAACTGGAAGGCGAGCGCCGATGGCCGCGCAATTTATTCATCTCCATTTGCATTCGGCTTACTCCCTTTCAGAGGGCGCGATCCGGGTTGAAAAGCTCGGCGCGCTGTGTCGGCGGGCCGGGATGCCGGCTGTCGCCGTTACGGACACCAACAATCTTTACGGTGCGCTTGAGGTTTCTACGAGCCTCGCCGCCGCCGGCATTCAGCCGATCATCGGCATCCAGCAAGCGTTCGCCGCCGCCGACTTCGATCTGCCGCTTGGCCGCAGCGAGCGCCATCCGTCTCTTGTGCTGCTGGCCCAGAACGACGCCGGCTATCGCAACTTGTTAAAATTGACGAGCGCGGCATTCCTCAACTCCGCCGCGGACGATGCCGTTTGCACGTCATTGGCGAACCTGAAAGGGGCGTCCGACGGCCTCATCTGCATGACGGGCGGCTTTGACGGTCCAATTGACTGCCTTTTGCGAAAAGACCGCAAAGACGAGGCGCGCAAAGCGCTCGAACAATTACAGACATTGTTCCCGGACCGCCTTTACGTGGAGTTACAGCGACACCTGGGACGCGCCAGGGAAAGTGTCGAAGGCGACCTACTTGATCTGGCGTATGATCTGGAATTGCCGATCGTCGCAACAAACGAGCCATTCTTTCCGTCCCCGGACGATTATGAAGCCCATGACGCGCTGCTTTGCATTGCCGAGGGCGCCTATGTCCATCAGGACGACCGCCGCAAGGCTACGCCGGATCATTATTTCAAAAGCGCGGCGGAAATGACGGCTCTCTTCGCCGATCTGCCCGAGGCGATTGAAAACACCGTGGAGATCGCGCAGCGATGCGCTTATCGACCGCGTTTTCACGATCCGATCCTGCCGAGTTTTACCGACGCCAGCGGCGCCGAGGCAGTCGAGGCCGAGCAGTCCGAACTGGAACGCCAGGCGCGTGAAGGGCTGAAAGCCCGGCTCGCTCATATTGAGCTTGCCGCGCCGGAAGAAGACTATTGGAAGCGTTTGAAAGTCGAACTCGACATTATCAATGGTATGGGCTTTCCGGGTTACTTTCTGATTGTTTCCGACTTCATCAAATGGACCAAGGGCGAGGGCATTCCGGTGGGGCCGGGTCGGGGGTCCGGCGCTGGCTCGGTTGTCGCCTGGGCGCTGACCATTACCGATCTTGATCCGTTGCGCTTCGGCTTGCTGTTCGAGCGGTTTCTCAATCCCGAACGGGTGTCGATGCCCGATTTCGATATCGACTTCTGTCAGGACCGCCGCGATGAAGTGATCCGCTATGTGCAGGAGCGCTATGGCCGCGACCGCGTTGCGCAGATTATCACTTTCGGCAAACTGCAGGCCCGCGCCGTGTTGCGCGATGTCGGCCGTGTGCTGAATATGCCGTTCATGCAGGTCGATCGTATCTGCAAGCTGATCCCCAATAATCCGGCCAATCCGGTGACGCTGGCCGAGGCGCTGGAAAGCGAACCGCGCCTGCGCGAGCAACGCGACGAAGATAGCGCCGTCGCTGCGCTCATCGAAAAAGCGCTGCGTCTTGAAGGGCTTTACCGGCACGCGTCGACCCATGCGGCGGGCGTCGTAATCGGCGATCGGCCGCTTGACGAGTTGGTGCCGCTTTATCGCGACCCCCGGTCCGATATGCCGGCGACACAATTCAATATGAAATGGGTGGAGCCGGCCGGGCTCGTCAAATTCGATTTTCTCGGATTGAAAACGCTCACCGTAATTGACCGGGCCGTGGCGTTCATCAAACAGCGCGACATTGATGTTGATATCGCTGCGCTCCCGCTTGATGACCGTGCGACCTACGATATGCTTGGCGAGGGTGCGGCGACCGGCGTCTTCCAGCTTGAGAGCGCCGGCATGCGCGCGGTCCTGCGTTCGTTAAAGCCCGACACGCTTGAAGACATTATCGCCCTTGTCTCCCTCTATCGGCCGGGGCCGATGGAAAACATTCCGACTTATATTGAGCGAAAGCAGGGTGATCAGGAGCCGGACTATCTGCATCCGCTCCTCGAAGATGTCCTTAAAGAAACCTATGGCGTCATCATCTATCAGGAACAGGTGATGCAGATCGCGCAGATCCTTTCCGGCTATTCGTTGGGGGAGGCCGATCTCCTGCGCCGCGCCATGGGCAAGAAGAAGAAAGAGGAGATGGACAAGCAGCGCGTCCGTTTCGTCGAGGGCGCGGCAGCGAAGGAGGTCGATAAAGGAAAAGCATCGTCGATTTTTGACCTCGTCCAGAAATTCGCCGGCTACGGTTTCAATAAGTCACACGCGGCCGCTTATGCGTTGATCGCCTATCAGACGGCCTGGCTCAAAGCGAACTATCCAGCGGAGTTCCTGTCGGCGTCCATGTCGCTTGATCGCACGAACACCGACAAACTTGCGGTATTCCTGAAAGAGGCGCGCCGGACCGAGGTTGAGGTTAAAGCGCCGCACGTCAATTATTCGTCGAGCGATTTTACCGTTGAGGACGGCGCGGTCGTTTATGCGCTTTCAGCGGTCAAGAATGTCGGCGAGGCGGCGATGGTGCTTATCGCCGAGGCGCGCGCGGCGGATGGCCCGTTCACTGATCTCTTTGATTTTGCAGAGCGGGTAAATCTGAAAGCGGTCGGCAAGCGGGCCCTTGAAAACCTCAGCAAAGCCGGCGCGCTTGATGGGCTTTGCGCCTCCCGGGGGCAGGCCTTTGCGGCGGCCGATCTGATGATCCGCTATTCCGCCCAGGCCGCCGAAGAACGGACCAGCGATCAGGGCGCCTTGTTTGCCATTGATGCTGCGCCGGCCCTCGACAAGCCGCGATTGCCGATTGTTGAAGACGAAACCGCGCTCGCCCGGCTCGATCATGAGCGCGCCGCGATCGGGTTCTATTTCTCTGGCCATCCGCTTGACGACTATGAACGCGAGTTGGCGCGCATGCGTGTTACAACGCACGCTGAGGGCGTTGAGCGCGCCAAGTCCGGCGGGCACGCTTTCAAGATGGCGGGTGTTATCCGGACCGTGCGCCGGCGGCGCTCAAAAACCGGCAAGCCCTTCGCCTGGGTCGAGCTTTCGGACGCGACCGGCGAATACGAGATCACGATTTTCCAGGAAGTTTTGAAGGCCGCGGACGCGCTGTTGGAACCGGGAACGCTGATCCTCGCCGATGTCGCCGCTGAGGATCGCGACGGAAGCGGCGATATCCGCTTTACCTGCAACGGGATCAAAAGCCTTGATCTCGCGGCGTCAGCGGCCGTGTCGCAGCTTCGCATATCCATTACCTCGGAACGCGCCCTTGAGGGTGTTCGCCGTCGCCTCGCCGCCGTTAAGCCGGCGAATCCGCGCGAGCGCGGCGATGTGATTATCGCTATGCGTGTCGGCGAAAAGGGGCGGGACGTCGAGATTACCCTGCCGGCGCCGGCGGCCTGCACGCCGGCCATGCGCGGCGCCCTGAAGGGGGTTGAGGGCGTCGCCGATGTAGAGCTGGTTTAGGGGAACGGGTTTGGCGGCTGAAATCGAGAGGCCGGTGCGCCGGCTTTCGCAGTTGCAAACCCGCTAAAGGGCGCGTATAGGGCGCGCCATCTCTCACGCGAGGCCATCCTTTCGTGGCCGGTCGGAGCTTTTTCGCTTCTTCCGGTTCAGTCGGCCTCGCGGCGGTTAAACGAACAGGAGCAATAAAGATGGCGTTGCCAGAATTTTCCATGCGCCAGCTACTTGAAGCTGGCATACACTTTGGTCACCAGACCCACCGCTGGGACCCGAAAATGAAGCATTACATTTTCGGCGATCGCAACGGTATTCACATTATCGATCTCTCCCAAACCGTGCCGCTGTTACATCAGGCGTTGGTCAAAGTCCGCGACGTTGTCGCCGGCGGCGGCCGCGTTCTTTTTGTCGGCACCAAGCGACAGGCGCAGAGCCAGGTCGCGGAAGCGGCTCAACGCTGCGCACAATATTATATGAATGTGCGCTGGCTGGGCGGTACGCTGACCAATTGGGAAACGATTTCGGATTCGATCCGTCGTCTGAAAGATCTTGAAGAAAAGCTCGAAGGCGGCGGCTCAGGCTTTACCAAGAAAGAGCTGCTCGATCTGACGCGCCAGCGCGAAAAACTCGACGCCTCGCTTGGCGGCATTCGCGATATGGGCGGCTTGCCTGACGTGATGTTTGTAATCGACGTCAATAAAGAAGCAATCGCCATCAAAGAGGCGAAAAAACTTGGCATTCCAGTCATCGCCGTTGTGGACACGAACTGTTCGCCTGACGATGTTGACTTTGTCATCCCCGGCAATGACGACGCTTCGCGGGCGATCGCGCTGTACTGCAACCTCGTTGCCGATGCGGTGATCGACGGGATCGGCGAAGGCCAGGCGGCGCTGGGTGTTGATATCGGCGCTTCCGAAGACGCGCCGCTCGAACCGGCGCTTGAAAACGCGCCGGCGCAGCCGGAAGCAGCAGCGGCTGAACCGGCCGCTGAACCGGCCACCGCGGAAACGCTGGCGGACGCAACCGACAAACAGGCAAGCGCCTGATCCGCTATCGCGGATTTTCCGCCTTCGCAAAATTGTCGCCGGCGCAGGTTATCAGCCCCGGCGAGCCAGCGAAGGCGGCTTGAATTAAAATTTATTCTGGCGCTTCGGGATCGCCCGTCGCGCCGCTCGATCGAAGACAGGAGCAAACAAAGATGGCTCAAATTACGGCCAGCATGGTCAAGGAACTGCGCGACAAAACCGGCGCAGGCATGATGGATTGCAAAGCGGCGTTGAAAGAAACTGACGGTGATGTGGAACAGGCCGTCGACTGGTTGCGCAAAAAAGGTCTTTCGAAGGCCGCCAAAAAGGCAGGCCGCACGGCCGCGCAGGGTCTTGTTGCGTCTTCAACAGAAGCGGAAGGCGCTGGCGCGATCGGCGTTCTCGTCGAAGTGAATTCGGAAACGGATTTTGTCGCACGCAATGATCTATTTCAGAAGATGGTCGGCGACATCGCCGCGACGGCGATTGCTGTAAAAGGCGATCTTGCGGCGCTGCAAACGGCCAAATATCCGGGCACGGATAAAACCGTCGACGAGCATATCGCGGAGATGGTCGGGCAGATCGGCGAGAACATGGCGCTCCGCCGGGCTGAAGGCATCGTCGTCGATGAGGGCGTAGTCGCCTCTTATATTCACGGCATGGTCACAGACGGCGCCGGCAAGATCGGCGTCATCGTTGGGCTCAAATCGTCCGGCGATAAAGCCAAGCTTGCCGCCCTCGGCAAACAGATTGCGATGCATGTCGCCGCCGCGCGGCCGCTTTCCGGTCGGGTCGAGGACCTTGATCCGGTGGTTGTCGAGCGTGAGAAAACGATCCTTGCGGATCAGGCGAGAAGTTCCGGCAAGCCGGAAAACATCATCGAGAAGATGGTTGAGGGCCGGTTGCGCAAATTTTACGAAGAATCGGTTCTGCTTGAGCAGGTCTTCGTGATCGATGGCGAGACGAAGGTCGCCAAAGTCATCGAAAATGCTGCGAAAGACGTCGGCGCGCCGATCGAATTCGCCGGCTTTGCCCGCCTGGAGCTGGGCGAGGGCGTCGAGGCGTCCGAGGACGACGACTAGGCGTCCGCGTGACCCGGACGGCGCTATTTGACGCCGCGGATCAAACGGTTAGAACAACGCCGCGGAAGAGCGCGAACGGCTCTTCCCGCGGCGTTTTTGCGCAATCCCGATAATGCGCGTTCGCGATTGGAGTTTGACCCATGACTGACGCCAGCCCAGCCGCCACCGCCAAACCAGCGCGCTTCAAGCGCGTCCTTTTAAAAATTTCCGGCGAAGCGCTCATGGGACCGGGGTCCTATGGCATCGATACCGAGACAGTCGGGCGCATCGCCGGCGAGGTCAAAGACGCCAAGGAGCTTGGCGTTGAGATGTCGCTGGTCATCGGCGGCGGCAATATATTCCGCGGCGTATCGCCGGGTGCTGAAGGCATGGAGCGCGCCAGCGCTGATTATATGGGCATGCTGGCGACGGTGATGAATGCGCTCGCCGTGCAAAATGCGCTTGAAAAAATCGGGCTCTACACGCGCGTCATGTCAGCAATCGAAATGACTGCGATCTGCGAGCCTTATATTCGCCGCCGCGCCTTGCGGCACATGGAAAAGGGTCGGATCGTGATTTTCGCGGCTGGCACTGGCAATCCGTTTTTCACGACCGATACAGCCGCAGCGCTGCGGTCTGCGGAAATGGGATGCGACGCGCTTTTGAAGGGCACGCAAGTCGACGGCGTTTATTCGGCTGACCCGAAAAAAGACCCGACGGCGGAGCGCTTTGAACAACTGACCTATCACGAAGTGCTGATGCGCGACTTGAAAGTGATGGATCAGGCCGCCATTTCGCTCACCCGTGAAAGCGGTATTCCCATCGTTGTGTTTCCGATCGGGTCGCCGGGCGGCGTTGTCGGCGCCCTGACAGGGACCGGGCCGTCGACGATCATTTCTGATCGCTAACCCCTTTTCGCCCGAATTCCGGCGTATTATCCCGGAAAAGACGAACCAATCAGGAGAATAGACCGATGAGCGGCGAGATTGATCTAAAAGACATCAAGAAGCGGATGGACGGCGCCATTGCGGCGTTGAAATCAGAGTTCGGCGGTCTGCGAACGGGCCGCGCGTCGACCAGTCTCGTCGAGCCGATCGACGTCGACGCTTATGGCCAGAAAATGCCAATGGTTCAGGTCGGCACAATTTCGGTGCCGGAACCGCGGATGATAACAATTCAAATCTGGGACAAGGGGTTGGTCGGCGCCACCGAAAAGGCGATCCGCGAATCCGGTCTAGGCATCAACCCTGTTGTTGACGGCCAGAGCATCCGTATTCCGATCCCGCCGCTTACAGAAGAACGCCGCGTTGAGCTGACCAAAGTGGCCGCGAAATATGCCGAGCAGGCGCGCGTCGCCGTGCGCAATGTCCGCCATGACGGCATGACGCAAGCCAAGGCCGCTGAAGGCGGCGAGGACGAACAAAAGCGCCTGCAAGAGGAAGTTCAAAAACTCACCGACGAATATGTGAAAAAAGTCGACGAAGGCCTCGCCGCGAAGGAAGAGGAGATCATGCAGGTTTGAGCCCCGCGGAGAAATCCTTACGTGTTGCGCCGGCTTCTGGCGGCGGCGCGCCGCCGCGTCATGTTGCGATCATCATGGACGGCAATGGCCGTTGGGCGAAGGCGCGCGGTCTTGAGCGGTCCGCCGGCCATCGTGAGGGCGTTGCAGCAGCGCGACGCGCCGTCGAAGCGGCCCGCGATTTCGGTGTCGAATATTTGACGCTCTATTCTTTCTCGACGGAAAACTGGCGCCGCCCGGCCGGCGAAATCCGTGACCTGATGGGCCTCTTGAAACAATTTATCGTTGACGATTTGCCGAGCCTGAAACGCGAGGGCGTCAAGGTGCGCATCATCGGCGATAAGGAAAACCTTACCGCGGATGTGAAAGCGCTGGTGGGCCGCGCCGAACGGGAAACGGCGAACAATTCAAAATATAAATTGCAGATCGCGTTTAATTATGGCGGCCGCGACGAACTGGTGCGTGCAGCCCGCGCAGCAGCCGAGGCGGTGAAGCGCGGCGATCTTGAAGCGCACCAGATCGACGAAACGACGTTTGCCGGTTTTCTCGACACGGCCGGCGCACCCGATCCTGACCTCGTTGTTCGAACGAGCGGCGAACGGCGCACGTCGAATTTTTTGAACTGGCAGGCTGCTTACGCAGAATATGTCTTCACGGACGTGCTCTGGCCAGACTTCGATGCGAGCACGTTCGCCGACACGATCGCGGAATATAACGCGCGCGAGCGGCGTTACGGCGGCGTTGGCGGCGCCTGATGGCGTCGCCTGCAATTGAAAAATCTGTCGCAAAGGGCAGCGCCGAGGTTCGTCGCGCGCTCCGTTTACGGATTATCTCAGCGATTTGTATGATCCCGCTGGCAATCGCCGGTGTCGTCATGGGCGGGCGCATCTTCACGGCGATGGTCGCGTTTGTCGCGATGATCATGGTGTTTGAATGGACGCGCATGGTCGAGGGGCGCGCTTATTCATGGCGGTTTTTTCTGCTGAGCGCTGGCGCCGCCGCCGCGCTTATTCTCGCAAGCATGGGATCGTATGAACTGGCGCTGGGCGCCGCGGCTGCCGCCGGTGCGCTCAGTCTCCTGCCGATCGGCGGCTTTTCTTTCTGGCCAGCGATTGCTGCGCCTTACATCATAGCCCCGTCAGCGGCGTTGATCTGGCTGCGATTTGATCCGGCATATGGCCAGTCATTGACGATCCTCATTTTCGCGACAGTCTGGGCGGCGGACACCGGCGCCTTCATCTTTGGCAAGCTGATCGGCGGACCGAAAATTTCTTACGCGTTGTCGCCCTCAAAAACCTGGGCCGGGATAGGCGGCGGCGTTGCTGGCGGCGCGCTGATCGGCGCGTCGGCGGGCTATTTCCTGTTCGGCGCACAGGCCGTGGCCGCATTCCTGCTGGCCGGCGGGGTCATTGGCGCAGCGTCTGTCGCTGGCGATCTGGCGGAATCGGCGTTCAAGCGGCGCTTTCGTGTCAAGGATATTTCGGGCTTCATACCCGGCCATGGCGGGGTTCTTGATCGGCTCGATGGAATGATTTTCGCGACGGTCGCCATGACGAGCGTCTATTTGCTCTATAATGTGTTTGAAAAGCTGTAAGGGGTGGGCATGGGAGAGACCGCAGCCGGCGCAAATGCGCCGCATCAAAAACGTCCGGAAAAACGAACCGTAACGATTCTCGGATCGACGGGTTCGATCGGCGTTAACACCCTCGATCTGATTGAATTTGCGCGCGGCAAGGGCGACGCTGATGTCGAAATCATCGCGCTGACTGCCAATCGTAACCTCGAAGCGCTGGTTGAGCAGGCGAAGAAATTTCGCCCGCAATTTGTCGCTATCGGCGATGCGTCACTCGGCGACGATCTGAAGTGCGCACTCGCGGGAACAGGAATCGAAACGGGCGCTGGGCCGGCTGCAATCGAAGAGGCGGCAGAGCGGGACGCCGGTTGGGTGATGGCTGCGATTGTCGGCGCGGCCGGTTTGAAACCAACGCTCAAGGCGGCGATGCGCGGCGCTGATATTGCGCTCGCCAATAAAGAGTGTCTGGTCTGCGCCGGCGATGTTGTGACCGCCGCGATTGCTAAAGCCGGCGGTCGGTTGTTGCCTGTAGACTCCGAACATAACGCGATTTTTCAGGTTTATGATTTTGAGCGACCGCACCGCGTGACGCGGTTGATCCTGACGGCTTCCGGGGGTCCGTTCCGCACCTGGTCGCGCGAGGAGATGGCGGTCGCAACACCCGCCCAGGCGGTTGCGCATCCCAACTGGTCCATGGGTGCGAAAATTTCAGTCGATTCTGCAACGCTCATGAACAAGGGCCTGGAACTGATCGAGGCGGCGCATATCTTCCCGACGCCGCACGAGCAGATCGAGATACTCGTGCATCCGCAGTCGGTGATCCATTCAATGGTTGAATATACGGACGGGTCGGTGCTGGCGCAGCTCGGGACGCCGGATATGCGCACGCCCATCGCCACAACCCTTGCCTGGCCGGATCGCACGCCCAGCCCGTCGGCGAAACTGGACTTCGCCGAAGTCGCCAAGCTGACCTTCGAAGCCCCTGATTTAAAACGGTTTCCCGCGCTTCGACTGGCCCGTGAGGCAATCGCCGCCGGCGGTGTGATGCCGGCCAGCCTGAATGCCGCCAATGAGATCGCGGTTGCGGCTTTTCTAAACGGTCAGGTCAAATTTCTTGATATTGCCGCAATTTCCGAGCAGGTACTCGAGGAAGTATCCAGGGTGAATGCGCCCGCCAGACTGACGGCGCTCGATGACGCCGTCGCTGCCGATGCGGAAGCTAGGCGGCGCGCAGAAGAATGCGCAGCGGCGCGTGCAGCGGCGTAGCAGGGCGGAACGAACGTAATGAATATTGCCGGCGTATCGCTTGAATCGATTTTCATTCTGCCGATTTCCTTGGTCGCGTTCCTGATCTTGTTATCGATCATCGTCTTCATTCACGAATACGGGCATTTCTCCGTTGCGCGATTGCTGGGCGTCCGGGTCGACGTCTTTTCGATCGGTTTCGGTAAAACGCTGCTGCAGTGGGTCGACCGCAAGGGCACAAAGTGGCGTATCGCGATGTTGCCGCTTGGCGGTTATGTGAAGTTTTTCGGCGACATGAACGCCGCCTCGCAGGCGCCGCCGGAAGCGGCCGCGTCCGGTGATGACGCCCGTCCGGTCACGACGCAATTTCCGCGTCCGGGTAATGAAGATGACGTCGCCGGGCATATGACGCCGGAAGAACGCGCCGTTTGCTTTCATTTCAAACCGGTGTGGGCGCGCTCGCTGATTGTCGCCGCCGGTCCGGTTTTCAACTTCATACTCGCGGTGGCGATTTTTGCCGGCGTTTTCATGATGGTCGGGCGCTACGAACTTGACGCTGTCATCGGAAGCGTCGCGGAAAATTCGGCCGCTGCGGAGGCCGGTTTAGAGGCCGGCGATCGCATCGTTTCCATCGACGGCCGTGACCTGGATTCATTCAATCCGATTTATGACGTCGTCCTCTTGAGCGGCGGCAAGGAATTGGGCTTCGAAATTGAGCGCACCGGCGAGACGTCGCTCATCGCTGTTTCGCCGCGCCGGGTCGAATCCGAAGACCGATATGGCAACCCCATCGAGGTCTGGCAGCTCGGGATCAGCCCGGACGCCAACGCCGTCGCGTTTAAAAAATACGGATTCGGCGAAGCGCTGGGCCAGGGCGTTCACGAATTATGGCGGGTTTTGTCAGTGACCGTGCGGTTCCTGGGTAAAATCATCACCGGACAGGAAGACCCGCGCCAGCTCGGCGGCCCGCTCAAAATGGCCCAATATGCCGGGCAATCGGCGATGTCAGGCTTTGACGAGTCGTCATATAGTGAGCCTCCAGGTTTCTGGACGATGCTCAAGGTGAGCCTATTCGACTTCATTTCGCTTGCCGCGGTCGTCTCGGTCTCAATCGGGTTTCTAAATCTTTTACCGGTGCCGGTTCTCGACGGCGGGCATCTTGTGTATTACGCGTATGAAGCGGTCGCGGGTAAGCCGTTGGGGCCTCGGGCACAAGCGTTCGGGTTCAGGGTGGGCATCGTCTTGTTGGCGTCGCTCATGATTTTCGTCACGTGGAACGACATCAATAATCTGATCTCTTCAATCAGCTAGGGCGTCCGAATGAGTTTCTTACTGTCCGGGGGGACTTTCCGCCGCGTTATCGTTACCGCTGCCGCCGCTATTGCGGCGATGGCTGGCTTGGCGACGGCGCAACAACCCGCACCTGCCGCGCAACAGCCGTTTGGCGATGGCGCGCTCCTTCATTCGCGGGAGGCCCCGATCATCCAGGGGATCGGGGTTACCGGCAATCAGCGCATCGAATCGGAAACGGTTGGGTCGTATCTGCCGCTTCAAGCGGGCATGCCGGCCGATCCTGAATTGCTGGACCTGTCGCTTAAGACCTTGTTCAACACTGGCCTCTTTTCGGATGTGTCGCTGGAGATGCAGCCTAACGGCGTCCTGCTGATCACCGTTGAGGAAAACCCGATCGTCAACCGCGTCATTTACGAAGGCAATAAGCGGGTCAAAGACGACAAGATCACCGAGGAAGTGCAACTGACGCCGCGCGCCATTTATACCCGCGCGAAAGTGCAAGCGGACACGCAGCGCATTATTGAGCTTTATCGCGCCAAAGGCCGGTTCGCTGCGCTGGTGACGCCCAAGGTGACGCCGCTCGATCAAAACCGCATCGATGTCATTTTCGAGATTGACGAGGGACCGAAAACCGGGATCGCGAAAGTCAATTTCGTCGGCAATGAAATTTTCACCGACAATCAATTACGCGGCGCTATTTTGACGAAGGAGAGCCGCTGGTGGCGGTTCTTCAGCTCCAACGACAATTACGATCCGGACCGGCTCGAATATGAACGCGAACTCCTGCGCCAGCATTACGGCAAGGAAGGCTACGCAGATTTTCAGGTCGTATCGGCGGTCGCGGAACTGACGCCGGACCGGAAAAACTTCTTCATCACCTTCACCGTTGACGAAGGCCCAAAATATACGGTCGGAGAGGTTCGCGTAAAAACGACACTGGCGAAACTCGATGGCGACGCGCTTGCGCGGTTTGTGCCGATCCGGGCAGGCGATACTTACAATTCCGAGAAGCTTGAAAAAGCGACTGAAGCGATAACGTTTGCGACCGGTGCAACCGGGTACGCGTTTGTCGACGTTAATCCGCAGTTGCAGCGCTTCGAAGACACCAAGACGATTGACCTCACATTCCAGGTCAATGAAGGCCCGCGCGTTTATGTGGAGCGGGTCAACATCAAGGGTAATACGCGCACGCTCGACAAAGTTATTCGCCGGGAAATTCGAATTTCTGAAGGTGATCCGTTTAATCGCGTGCTGGTCGACCGCTCGCGCGCGCGCGTGCGCGCCCTTGGGTTTTTCCAGGAAGTGGAAATCGAAGAGAAGCCGGGATCAGCGCCTGATCGAACAGAGATTGACGTAAACGTCGAAGAACAATCGACGGGCTCTTTCTCTGTTGGCGTCGGCGTTTCGTCGACAGACAATTTCATTATCGATTTTTCCATCCAGGAACGAAACCTGATGGGGCGCGGTCAATCGCTGACGTTCCGCGTTCAGGCGAGTTCGCGCACGCGCCTGGTCGATCTGCAATTCAATCAGCCATATTTCCTTGGCCGTAATTTGAACGCTGGTTTCTCTGCGTTTAATCAGCGAACCAATTTCCGCGAGGCGGGTTTTGTTCGCAACCGGATTGGTTTCGGCATCAACACCGGGTTCTTCATTTCAGAATACGGCCGCGGCGGACTTTCCTATTTGCTCAGCAAAGATGATGTGGAAATCGAACGGTTCAACGTCGCGCAAATCGAAAGCGATGGGGATCCGGCGTCAATTCTTATACCGGGCGCCATGGCGACGTTGATCGAACCTGCCACGACGTTTGAGCTTGACCCGGTCACCGGAATGGCGGTCGAGGTGCCTGCGCTCGGTACGAATGGCCAGCAAGCGCTCAACGTGACGGCCAACCTGTGTGATTTCCTTATTCAATCTTTGTCGCCGACCTGTCAGTCGCGCGGTAATTTCCTGACGTCGC
Organism: Parvularculaceae bacterium; assembly: GCA_021776465.1. Lineage (GTDB taxonomy): Bacteria > Pseudomonadota > Alphaproteobacteria > Caulobacterales > Parvularculaceae > Hyphococcus. The sequence goes on along the minus strand of JAJFFU010000078.1, from coordinate 1,543 downwards.
TTATTGGCGCTTCGCTTAATTTTGACACGCGGAACGATCCGATCAAACCGAGTCGCGGCTGGCGCGCCGGTGCGTCTCTGCGCTTTGCCGGTCTTGGCGGTGACGTGAAGTATTATCAGGGCGAAGTCACAGGTGCGGTCTATCGCCCATTATTGTTCGGTCTTGTCGGTGCGCTGAAGGGCCGAGCTGGCTATATCGAAGGATATGGCGGCGATGATGTCCGACTGTCGGACCGGTTCTTCGAGGGAGCGAATTCCTTCCGCGGCTTCGAAGTCGCCGGCGTTGGCCCACGGTTTATCTCGCCCCAGGATTCAAATTTCGCCATAGACGGCATTCAACCCGGACTTGATCGCGACGGCAATATTTTCAGCCAGGCCATTGGCGCCAAGGCTTACGCCATCGGCACCGCGGAAATCCTGATCCCGCTGCCGCTGCCGGAAGAATATGGCCTGCGGGCCGCGCTATTCAGTGATTTTGGCGCTGTCGGGCTCGTTGACGATGCGACGAAAATCCTGAATTCCGACCCGATGCTGTTTCTCGACACGGATGGCGACGGTATTGGCGATTTGGCGCCTGTCCAGGATGATTTCGCGTTCCGCCTCACTGCAGGCGTGTCTGTCAGCTGGGATTCGCCCTTTGGGCCCGTCAGATTTGATTTTGCAGAGATTATTCGCAAAGAAGAGTATGACCGGACGGAAGGTTTCCGCTTTAGCGCCGGAACGAGTTTCTAGAGGATTGCCCCGTATGGCCTTGGGCTGGGCCAGCGGTTTAACAAGGTAAGAGGTGTACCCATGAGAAAGAGTATTATTGCAATAACTGGCGCGGCCCTGCTCGGCGTCGCCGGTTTCGCCGGTCAGGCAACGTTTAGCGCCGTAGAAGCGCAGAGCGACGCGAAAGCGCCGGTGATTTTGACCGTGAGCATGGAAACTGTCATCGCGCAATCGAAGGCCGGCAAGACGATCCCCGGTCAGGCCGAACAAGTGCGCAATAGCGTTACCAAAGAGCTGGAAGCCGAACAGGCGAAGCTTCAGAAAGACATCGAGAATTTTCAGAAAAACGCTGAACTGATGTCTGAAGAAGTTCGCCAGAAAACGGGTCAGGAACTGCAAGCGCAGGCGCAATACGCAATGCCGCAGCGCCAGCAAATTGCGGAACAAGCATTCCGCGTTGCGATCCAGAATGCGCAAGTGAAAATTATCAACGAAGCGCAACCGATCATGAAAGACATTATCGAACGACGCGGCGCGACGGTCATGCTTGATACGACGTCCGTGTTATACGCTGCTGTTGAAACTGATGTGACGCAAGAAGTCATCGCGGCGCTCGACAAGAAAATGGATACGGTCGAAGTGCAAAAAATCTCGCTTGCTGAAATTGAAAAGCAACTGCGTGAAGCAGCGAAGGCGCAAGCTGAGGCGGCGAAGAACCAATAACGGGACGCATGTCTTGACGATATAACGAGAATGTTAGCCGGCGCGGTATTCGCGCCGGCTATTTTCGTTTCCGCGGCCCGCTAAAACGAAGAGGCGTAGTGCATGCCCGA
>JAJFFU010000077.1 GCA_021776465.1 Parvularculaceae bacterium | reverse complement strand
ATCAGCGCCGTCGCGCCAAGCGTCACCCGCGAGGCCGCGCTGACATTGCCGATGACGCGGCCGCTGATTGAGGCTTCGCGAACATTGACATCGGCGGTCACGATTGCGCCTTCGTCGATCGCCACGAGGCTGTCGCCGGCGATCTCCCCTTTAACCGAACCGCTCAACCGGGCGGGACCCTTGCAGATGAGCCGACCTTCAACGCTGCAACCAGCGCCCAGAAATGTCTCATATTGAGACGGCTCTTGCGACAAATCTGACGGAGAAACGCCCGTAACATTGGCAGAGTCTTCCACCAATTCATCGGCGGTTTTTCGCTCCTCGCCTGAAGATTCGCCTTCCGCGCCGAAGATTTTGCTGAATTGCGCCGCCATGAAACGCCCCCATTACTTTGTCGTAATAAATATGCCGATACGACCCCATCTGTGCAATCGCCGGGCCGTCAAATCCGCTCGATTTTCAGACGTGATTTCAGCAATTCGAAACCGCCCTTTGGCACAATTGCGGAACCGGGGCGTTCTGGAACGCCCCGATGAAGGGGAGACCGACAATGCCGCAGATCTTGCGCAAACCAACCCGGCGCGATGAAGAAGCGAAATTCGCCGAATTGCAGACGCGGGCCGCTGCGCGTCTTTCTCGCATCGCAGCGCCGACACGCCAGTCCGCGCCGGTGGCCCGCGCCCTCGATGAATTCGACAATCGCTCGCGGGCGCGCATTGTCGCCGATTATCCGGCGCTGGTGATTTGCGAGGAAGACGAAGACACGCCGGCAACGATCGTCGATATGTCAAAGGACGGCCTTCGCCTTCGATTTGCCAGGCCGAATTATTTACCGGCCAGCATTTTGATCGACTCGCCCGCGTTCAACGGGTTTGTTGTTGCTGAAGTGAAATGGCAAAGCGGCGTTGAAGCCGGCATCGCCTTCGACCATCTCTGGACGAAGCGGCTGGCCGCGCCTTTTCGATGAAGCAAACGCCAGCGACGGTTACCGGTTCGGCATGCTGAAATAGCCGAAAAGGCTAACGATCGCGACGACGATCAGAAATAGAAGGGTGATAGACCCTATCATGCTCAACTCTCCCCTTTTGAGCGCTTGTCTCTAATACCGATCTAGGATGCCGCGCCCGCCGTTCAAGGGGCGGAAATAAGGTCTTTTTGCGGCGATTGGCTTGTCGCGCGGGCTGATGCGGACGCACTACCCGATTGCCATTATTTGCGACCAGTCGGTCTCCCGGCGCGGCATGGCGCTAACGATCACCATGTCATATATGGCAGTGATTGGCGTATGCTTTACGCGCGAAGACGGCGCGGGGACACAACGGTGTTTAAAATTCGATACGGGACAATCGCGACAATTTTCGCGCTGGTGCTAGCCCCGATCATCGCCGTCGCCGGTGAACCAGAACTCGACTCCGAAATTTCCGCAGACACTCCTTGGACGTTTTCAACCCTGCAAACGAAAAAGGGCGAAGCGTTAGGACACACGCTCATAGCAGCAAGCGTGAACGGTCGCGGCGCCGGTTTTCGATGCTTTGACGGTAATCTCATTGCTGCGGTCGCATTACAGCCCGGCGACGTTATGGCGGCGTTCACCGCGCACGGACGGCAAAAACCGGTGCGTGTGTACGTTTCCATAAAAGACGCCGAACCTGAAATTCAGGACTGGCTGCTCATTGTCCGCCATCGCGTGATCGTAACCGCCAACCACAAAATAACGAGAGCATTGTACAACGCCATCGTTCTGCGCGAGACAATCACCATTGATCCACGCCGACATGGGGACGGCAAACACGAATACGTTATGCCAACACCGGATCCCGCCGCATTTTCCGAATTTATGAACGCGTGCGAGTTCTCCGCAAACCGACGCTGATCTTTTCGCAACGCCGTCTCGATTATTTGAACAGATCGCGCGGCATTTTTTCCGTTATGATCATAACCGGGCGGTCTTCAAAGAAGACCCGATAGACACGCGCCAGGAATTGCAGATTTTTTCTTTTCGGAAACCAGGGCGCATAGGCTTCGCCATCCTCGAAGAAATATCCGACAAGGTCCCGATAAATTGACAGGCGGTAGTCAACAAACAGGCGTCCGATTCCAGACGGCGATGTTTGCAAATCCTCGGCAAGCGCCTTCGGCAGGCGCGCGGCGTCGACATAGCTATGCGCAAATACGAACGCCTCGCCCGAGTTTGCCCCGCGCAGCAAGACCTTCCGCTCCCAGACGACATCGCCCGGCGTCGACTTCATGATTTGAGCTGCAACGCCGTCAATCGGACGTTCGGTATAATCGAGAATCTCGATTTCAATGGACTCTTGAACGAACGCTTCCAACTGGAACGTAAATGTCCCGTCACAAGCCAGCATGACGCGTTCCAGATCGGAAACATCCGCCAGATCCAGATGCGCGCCGAGTATCGGGCGAATATCATTAGGTAACGAACAATCCGGCGGCGCAGGTTTGCTGTTCACAGTTTCCGGTATGGCGGCGTTGGCCATGGTGACGTGCGTTTCGTTGGTGCTGGCTATATGGGGGCGACTATAATATGGCGCGCGCGCATCACAACGACCAAGATGACACAGACGGACAATAGGGGCGGCGACTAACCGTCAATAGCCCGGCCTATTTCGTGCCCGGCTCGATCGCCTTCAGGAGCACTCGCCCAAAATCGCCGAACATGGCAAAAGCGCCGACGGCGACGCCGCGATGTATTTGTCCCGTAAATTCATATTGTTTCCACGCCCAAAAACCCGCCCCGGCGATTATCACGATACGGGCGATTATGGTCGCCGTGAAATTTACCGTTTTCGCCCGCAATCGACGCTTTCGTTCTTCAGGGCTTTCTTCAATCCCACGCGGTCTGATGCGCGATGGGTCTGGGTCAAGCGGGGCGGCGTAGCGCATGGGCGAGGTCGCCGCGGCGGCGTCCGCACTCGTCATGGGCGGCAACGTTCCTGCGACCGCAGCCAGACGATCACCGCCCACGCCTGAAACATTGGCTTTTTTTGACCCAAATGCCATCGCCGAACCCGCGTTTCCCATTACCAAATTTCACATTCGGAAACGGGCATTGCGATCGGCTAAAGTCCGCGTCTAAAATTGTAACGATCGCACACTCCCTTGCACCGTTAAAATTCTACGCAAAAAAAACGGGCGGCCAATTACGGCCGCCCGATTCTCAGTCCCCTTCGACGCTATCTGCGTTAGAAGTCTTTCCGGATTGACACGCCCCACTGACGCGGCGCCGTAATGTAAGCATTATAGCTGCCTGCTTGCGCCACGGACGGGAAGAACGTGATGAGCGCATCGTCATCATTGAGGTTGCGACCCCAAACGTTGACGCTGAACCCGTTCTCCATTTCATATTTTAGGTTCGCATTGATGGTCGAAACCTTACGCGAAGGTTCTGTTCCATTGCCGAGCTCATAAAGCGATGTTTCGCTTTCGTGGAGATATTCAACACGGCCTGTAATGATCGATCCATTCGCCATTTGATGCGTATAGGTCGCCGCGGTTGTGATGCTGATCGGGTGAATGCCCGACGGATCCGTACCTGAGATATCGACCGTTGAAACACCCGGAGCCGCACAAGTCGCCAAGACGTCTGCGCGGGCAATTGCAACAAGACCCGACGACGGACATGGGAAGGCAACAAAGGACGGATATTCCGGATCGAGATAAGTCAGACCGAAGAAGAGGTCCAGCGGCTCCCATGGGGAAACCGATGCATCAACTTCAAAGCCCCGCACAGATTGTTGACCGGCATTCGCAAATACGAAGCCTGTTCCTGTGAAGGTGTTTGACTGGAAATTGTCAATCGTTTGATCAAACAAAGCGAGGTTGATGTAGCCGCCGTTAAATCGGGCTTTCAGTCCGATTTCGTAAAGCGTTACGTCTTCCGACGCTGCAAAACGTCCCACAGCGAGCCCGTTGGTGCCGATGACCGGCGGTTGGGCGTCCTGCGAAAGGTTGACCGCCGGCGCTTTGTAACCCGTTGCGTAGCTGAAATAGACATTCAACGCATCGGTCACGTCATAGGCCAATCGCGCCGTGACGTTGATCGCATCGTCTGTGGCGAAACCGTCATCGACAAGACTGATTGCATCATCAGGCGCAACGCCTGCCGGGTTCGGGAACGGCGTCTGCATCGGAATGAACTGCAGAGCGCCAAGGCCAGTAAATGCTAACAACGGGTTCAACGTTGGGTCGCCCGCAAGCGCTCCTTGAGCGGCCGCAACAGCGCCCGCCCGTGTAGCCGCATATGTCATCGGGTCGGTTGCCGCCAGTGTGCCCGCCGCAACAAAGAACGGCGTCGGGTTCGCTGGGTTGAACGGCTCGCCGATCAACCCGCCAAAAATATTCGCGGCGACGAAAGATCCGCCCGATGTCGCAAACTGCGACAGAATAAGATTTTGGAATGGCTCGGTTTGAATCACGTCGCCAACAGCTTCCTTGCGGTCACTCACGTAGGAGACGCCGCCTGTCAGTGTCAGCCGATCGGTAACTTCCCAATCAGTCTGGAAGAACAATGAATAGGACCGGTTGTCCATATCAAAGTCGCCGGTAAATCCGGTGCCGCTTGCGTAGCCGGCGCCAAACGGAATGGCTTGTGTGCCCGTGGCAGGCAGGAATTCCGGGAACAAAGCGGCCGGTCCTGTGGTTAGCGCCTGAGCGAGTTGGGTCGCCCCTTCAATTTCAAGGAAACTTGTGCCCAATGCACCAAGCTGAATATCGCCGAAGGCGCGGAAATCATCGCCAAACGTCGTTTGCTGGGCGAAATTCACTTTCTCGTCGAAGAGAAATGCACCGGCCAACCAATTGAATACGCCAAGGCCGGATTCAAATTCGCCGGCGAGACGCAGTTCCTGCGTGAACGTTTCATAGTTCACCGTCTGCGGCTGTGTCGCCAGATCGATCGATGTAAAGTCGACATCCGTATCGTTGAAGTCCGACTGTTCGCGATAGCTTGTGATGGAGGTAAGCGTCGCCCAACCCCAGTCCCAGTCACCTTGAAGCGAAAGGCCCTTACCGGTGAGTTCGTTCAGGGGATCCTGGTTGAGCGCAACTTGTCGTGCGTCCGGCTCAGTAGTCGGCGGAATTACGCCGCCCAGTCCAGCGACAATTACGCCCTGGGTAATCGGCCCGACAGCAATGAGCGGCGCGCCGCAGCAAACTTCATCAATTTTGTTGTAGTCGCCGATAGCGCGGAAGGAGAGCGAATCTGTTGGTTCCCAAAGGAGTTGTCCGCGAACGGCCCAGCGGTCACGTTCGTTGATATTGTCAGCGCCGTTGAGGACGTTTGTGTAAGTGCCGTCCCGGCTGTTCGTGCTGCCCGAAATTCTGAATGCGAGTGTTTCAGAGATCGGACCGGAAAGCGTGCCGCGAAAGCGTACGGCGCCAAGATTGCCAACCGTCGCTTCAACTGACCCTTCCCAATCATAGCTGGGCAATTTCGTGGTCAGGCTGATCGCGCCGGCCGACACGTTCTTACCGAAAAGAGTTGATTGCGGGCCGCGCAGGACTTCGACGCGTTCCAGGGTCGGTAGGTCCAGGATCGCCGAGGCTGAACGCGAGCGGTAAACACCGTCGATGAAGACACCGACCGAAGGCTCAATACCCGGGTTATTAGCGCCGTTGCCGAAGCCGCGGATGACGAAATTTGTTTGTGATGCGTTTTGCTGCTGCGTAACCCGCAAGGACGAAACGGAGGCCTGCAAATCGAGAATGTCAGTGATCTGCGCGTTGTTGATCAACTCGGCATCGACGACGCTAACGGCGACAGGAACTTCCTGGAGCGTTTGTGGGCGCTTGGTCGCTGTCACGATAATCTGATCGGACTGCGCAAGGGCGCCGCTGGCTGTCAGCGCCGCAACGGCCGCGCCAGAGAGCATGCTCTTCGCAATCGTCGCATTATTCATACGTTTTCTCATGTTTTTAGCCCCTTGAATGCCCCTCCCTGGGGCGTTTTCGGCGTCATCAACGAAAGCGCCAGTTCTTCTAGTTTTACTATGCGGCGATACGGCGTCCAGCGTTCGATGCGGTGACCCTGTAACATGCCGCGCCAGCGTTACCGTTTTACCACAATCACGACGTTCGCAACTGCAACATCGTGATGGGATCCAACGTGAATGAGTAGAGTAAAAGTTTAATTAATCACGGAAATCGGTGATTTATGGGCGCTGCACCCGCCGTGTAGGAAAAGTGTTGTTTTACAGGCCAATTCGTCTCCTCACGCTCAAAAAACGAGTTGATCCGGGAAAGGATAATGTTTGGTGGGCGCAAAATCGCGCAGGCCAATGTTTATTTCGATATTCAGGCAGCGGACTGGTCTGCAGCTTTCGGTTCAATGATCCGCCCTGCAGGCAAGACGATGACCGCACGGGTGCCTTCGCCGACTTTTGAATGCAGCCGAAATTGAGCGCCATGCGCAGCAGCGATCGCTTTGGCCATGGGCAGGCCCAGGCCCAATCCTTCTTTCGATCGATTCAGTGACATATTGGATTGCGTAAATGGCGCGCTTATTTCTTCAAGCTTGGATTCTGGAATTCCCGGCCCCTCATCCTTGACCAGTATCGCAAGCTCTCCGGATTTTGTAAGCGCTGCGCCGATTGTAATTTTGGCGCCCTCCGGCGAGAAGCAGGCCGCGTTTTCGAGTAGTTTCGATAACGCCTTGGACATCAACACTCGGTCGCAACGTATTACCTGTTCCGGATCTTGCAACTTCACGCGAACGGTTGCGTCAGCGGCGCCCTTCACTTTCAGTAATTGATTTTTTGCACCGGCAATCACATCCGCGACAGTCGTGTCGGATTCGTTGATCGCGATGGGGCCGGAGCGCGCATCAGATGCCAGCAGCATATCGGAAATCGTTTCCAGGAGCTTATTGCCACCGTCAACGATATAGCCGGCATATTCCCGATGAAGAGGGTCGTTTTGCTTGTCGAACTGCGCACCCAGGAGCTGACCGAAACCTATAATGGCATTCAGCGGCGTTCGCAGCTCATGGCTCATGACGGACATTAGCGCATCTTTGAACTTTGCCCCTGCCTCTGCCTGATCGCGCGCAGCGGTTAAATCTTTTTGGGCCGAGCTTGCGCGAAGCACGAACATCACCGCCTGATTAAACAATGTCCAATTTATCGGCTTTGCCAGGAAAGATGTTGCGCCTTCTTCGAAAACACGCTCCACGACTTGTGGATTATCACTGGCGGTAATCACAATGATCGGGATGTCTGAAACAGCGCGGTCCCTGCGAATGCTTCGGGTCAGCTGAAAGCCGTCCATGATCGGCATTTCAATATCCGAAATAACGAGATCGATGTGCGTCGTTCGAATTTTCGCCAGCGCTTCCGCACCGTTTTCCGCGACAATAGGATCGTAACCGACCTCCGTCAGTTTGGCGGAGGCCAATTCCCGCATCACCGGGTCATCGTCAACTAACAATATTTTGGCGCCGGCTAACACAATTCCAAGCACGTCCTTAAACTATCGAGCATTCTCTGCGCGCGAAATCCTGGAGTTTTTTTAAAAGAAAATTGTTAAAAAGTGTTTTTGGTGTGGGTCAATGAAATCGAATAGAAAGCAATTTCGTTCACAATATCGCCGTTAATAATGCGTTAACCTGGCGAGAAACAATTGCGGGCATCCCCTGGAATAAACTGGTCCTTGCGTAGTCGTTTGACGACACTCGTGATCGTTGCAATTTTTGGCGCCGTCACGATCGTCACGATATCTTCTGTCTGGCGTGAAACATTACGTTACCGTGTCAACGCAAACGCTGAACTCAGCGCCACTGCCGAGGTTTTTGCATCGGCGATCGGCAATCACGTCGCGTTGGCGAACGAGCCGGATGTTCAAAGCGCACTACGCGGTGTCGCGCAGATCCCCTCAACACAATATGTCCGCGTTGACGACGCCAAGGGCGAATTGTTTGTGGAGCACGGCAACACCGTTCTTTCGGATGACGCTATCGACGCGCGCGAAAAACGGAACTTTCTCTCCGACGTGATCGGCGAGCGCTATGAAATCGTGAAGGCGCCGATACTCCATGACGGCCAGCACGTAGGGACGTTGACTATTCATGCTGACACCGGCCCGTTCCATCAGCGAATTGGCACCTTGATCTACGATGCTCTTACCGCCGGCATATTTGCAGCCGGCATTGGCTTGTTGATCGCTCTGCGAATGCAACGAACGATTACCGATCCTATTCTCAATTTATCAAGCGTTATGGGCCGCGTCCGCGAAACTGGGAACTTTTCGTTGCGCGCCCGCTCGCCCAACGTCAACGACGAAACCGGGCAACTGGTTCTTGCGTTTAACGAGATGCTGGATCAATTGCAGGAACGCGACGATCGATTGCAGGCCCATCAACGCGACCTCAAGAAAATTGTTCAGCGACGCACGCAAGAACTACAACGAGCGAAAGAAACCGCAGAGGCGGCGAACCTCGCCAAGTCGGAATTTCTGGCGACAATGAGCCACGAGATTCGCACGCCGATGAACGGCATGATGGTTATGGCGGAGCTGCTTAGCAAAACGCAGCTTCCACCAAGGCAAAAACGGTATGCCGATGTCATCGCGAAATCCGGCCGAAGCCTTCTTGCGATCATCAATGACATTCTTGATTTTTCAAAAATTGAGGCCGGGCGTCTCGACCTTGAGACAATCCCAGTCCGGCCGGCGGAAATCATTGACGACATCGTCAGCCTGTTTTGGGAACGCGCTGCGTCCCGTGGGCTCGATCTCGCAGCTTATGTTGCCCCCGACGTTCCTGATGAAATCGAAGGCGACCCTGTGCGCATTAGCCAGGTCATCTCCAACCTCGTGAACAACGCGCTCAAATTTACGGAACAAGGACACGTCGTCGTCAATGTCGCGCAGAAAAAACTGCAGAGCGGCGCGTGTATGGTTGAATTCAGCGTCGTCGATACAGGCGTTGGCATTTCGGAAGAAAAGCAAGCCAAGATTTTCGATGCCTTTTCGCAAGCGGACCAAACTACGACGCGGCGTTTCGGCGGCACTGGGCTGGGTCTGGCCATCTGTCGACGCCTTGTTGAAGCGATGGACGGCGATATCAGCGTTTCCAGCCGCATATCAAAAGGCTCGAATTTCAAGTTCTCGTTCCCGACGCGAATTTTGAAACCGGCGTCCAAATGCCGGGAAAGCCAGCAGGAAAAACGTGCGATCATTGCGATCGCCGGCACCGCGACGCCGAAGATGTTGGCGAAATACCTTTCTGAAGCCGGAATTTCATCTCAAATCGTCGCCAAGGGCGAAAAAATTGGGCCGCATATCATTTATGCAGACGCGATCTTTGCAACGCCTGAGTTTCTTGATTCAATGCGCAATGTCGTAAAAGGCGATCCAAATCAATGGACGCCGGCAAGAATTTGCGTCAGCGAACTTGGCGACGCGGCGCCTGATCGACTTCTGGAAACCGGCGTCGCTGAAGACTTGATGCTTGCGCCATTATCCCGCCGCGATGTGATGGATCAGATTGGTCGCATCATAGACGGGAACTTGCGCGGGAAAGAAGCGCTGGCTTTCGTCGGTAAATCTTTGGACAAGCGCGACGGCTTTAATGGACAGCGCATCCTCGCGGCAGACGACAGCGCCGTAAATCGCGAAGTGGTTCGCGAGGCCCTCGAAAGGCTAAACCTCTCGCCGACTTTGGTGGTCGACGGACGCGAAGCGGTCAAATCAGTATACGATGACGAATTCGACCTCATTTTAATGGACTGTTCCATGCCGGAAATGGACGGCTTTGAAGCGACGCGCGCCATTCGCAAAATCGAAAAAAGATATAACCGAAATCAAACACCAATAGTCGCGCTGACAGCGCATGTCGCAGGCGACGATACATCCTGGCGCGACGCCGGCATGAACGATTATCTAACAAAGCCGTTCACGATCGAAGCGTTAGTGCGTGTTCTTGAACAATATCTAAGCGCCGGCGAACATTCGAATAAAGCCGAGCACATGCGCGTTGACGCCAATATCGATAGCCCGCCCTCGCAGTGCGCGACTAATGACGCTGAAAAAAAAGAAACTGCGGAATTTCATCCGGGCGCAGAAACGCCAGACCTGATCGATACAAACGTACTGGGCCAATTGGCGCAAATGCAAAGTGGCGCGTCAAATCTGCCGGTAAAAGTTTTGACGTTGTTCCAAGAACATTCCAGAGAAATTGCAGAACGCCTGATATCTTGTGCGAAAGGTCAAGACTGCGAAAGCCTCTCCAAAGCCGCGCACGCGATGAAATCATCAAGCGTCAATATTGGCGCAGTGAAGCTTGGAGAAATTTGCAGCACAATTGAATCGCGCGCGAAAGACGGCGCATCGATGGACGAACTCAGAAAATACGTTGCAACCGCTATCGACGTTTACGTTGAAACAGCAAAAGCGATACCCGATTTGATCAACAGCTTTGAACGGCAAGTCGCATAGGCGCAATTGAATTCCGGTTCAGTGGAAGCGAATTGAAAGGCGCACGCACCCGATAATCTCGACGCTTTCGTCAATTTCGATTGATGGAAATGTCCCCCCCATGGATGATGCCTCAAGGCAAGACGGGTCGCGCCGAAGGCGTCGTACAATTGGCGCCCCGTCCACCGCCGCAAGGCAAAAGTTTCCGTCCGCCGGCCAACGGTCGCCATAATCAATGACAACGAGCGTGCCTTTGGGGAACGCCAAATCGACCGCTGCGTCATCGACAAACAGCGCAAACAAAAGCGACGCGCTCGCAGTAACGGAAATATAGTCTTCCGCCACCTGGTGCGGATCGGCATTTGGTTCGTCGGCAAACGTTGCTGCTGAATCAAAACTGATGACCGGTACGTGGCGGATCGGTCGTCGCAAATAGGCGGCCGCGGGCTGCGGGTCCGCCTCTGACCGCGATCGCGATCCGGCAGTCAGCCATTCATGGGAAATCGACAGGGCGTCGGCGAGCTTCGCCATAACGACCCGACGAGGATCATGAACGCCGCTTTCCCAAGTGGCGATGGCCGGCTGGCTGACGCCGATGCGCTTGGCGAGATCGGCCTGGCTGAGGCCCGCTGACTTTCGCGCCTGACGCACGCGATCGCCGATTGATCCCCGGTTTTCTGTATCTGATTGGCTCGACATGACCGGTCGAGAATATTAGTTATTCCTATAAATGCAACACATCGCACTGCTTAATGCGTGAAGATTCGCCGGATTTTCCAAATTTCTAGCCGATCTAGTAAACTCAGGCGTTTATTTGTTTTCGTTTCCGCCTTGATTAAATCAGATATTCTTATATTCTCAGCTCATAAACCGGCATAATCAACGAGATGAGGTTTGTATGGCTGATCTTTGCAACCGCGACGGCGCAGACCGCCTTGCATCAAAAATTCAGGATTTCTGGCGGAAACAAGGCTTCGACGTCGTCGTCGAGATGCGCGACGAAGGATTCGTCTCGACCATGCGGTCGTCACGAACTGACGTGCGCTCAAATATGATAAACGGCATGCCCACCAAACAATTAATGGCTGAGCCGGCCTGACTCTGCACCATCGATACTTTAAGCGCGTAAACGCGCTGACACACGCTGTTTTACCACTCGCCCCCTTCCGTGACGCACCCTGAGGCAGTGGCGCGATTGGCATTCTCTTTATAATTTTCTCATTACGGCGAAACCTTGATTCGGTTTCATCGAATCGCCGCATCAATCTGCCTTTCTGAACCGGCGCGCTGATTTTAGCGCCAGCATCGAACATTGAGGTTAAGCCGCATGAGCGGAATTGCGGTTTCATCGGTAATATTGGCGGCCGGCTTCGGAACGCGCATGAAGTCAGCGCGGACCAAAGTGCTGCACGAGATTGGCGGGCGCGCCATGCTAGGCCACGTCATTGACGCCGCCGCCGCATTAAACCCGATCTCCCAATCAGTCGTCATTGGCGATCACGCACCGGAGACGGGCGACTACGCCCGCGCCGTCTGCGACGGCATCAACGTTTTTGTGCAATCTCCGCCTCGCGGCACTGGCGACGCCGTCCAACAGGCGTTGCCCGCTTTGGAAAATTTCGACGGCGCCGTGCTGGTGCTATTCGCCGATACGCCGCTTATCCGAACCGAAACGCTCAAAGCGCTGGCGGAAAAAATTGAAGGCGGCGCCGCAGCCGCCGTTCTGGGATTTACCCCGCCCGACGCCGGCCAATATGGACGGCTGAAGACAGATGCAGGCGGCAATCTGGAAGCCATCATCGAAGCCGCCGATGCGACGGACGCAGAACGCGCAATAGGGTTGTGCAATTCAGGCGTGATGGCGTTTGATGCAAAATTCCTGCACGAAAAAATCGGCGATATCGGCAACGATAATGCGAAGGGCGAATACTACCTGACCGACATGATCGCCATCGCACGGCAAGCCGGCCAACGTTGCGCAATCGTCAACAGCGACGCGGACGACGTGCTCGGCGTCAATTCAAGACGCGAACTTGCGACCGCCGAGAACATCTTTCAGCAACGTATGCGCGACGCTGCAATGACTGACGGCGCGACACTGCTTGATCCCGATACTGTGTACTTCTCCTATGACACAAAAATTGGGCGCGACGTTGTCGTCGGACAGAATGTTGTTTTCGGTGTCGGCGTCAACATTGCCGACAATGTTGTCATCAAACCATACACGCATCTTGAGGGCGCAACGATCGCGCCGAATGCAACGCTCGGCCCATTTTCACGGCTGAGGCCCGGCGCGAAGATTGGCGACGGCGCCCGCGTCGGCAATTTCGTTGAAATCAAAAACGCGCAAATTGGAGCGAACGCCAAAATCAATCACCTCTCCTATATCGGTGATGCAGATATTGGCAGTGACGCCAACATCGGCGCCGGAACGATTACTTGTAACTATGACGGGTTTCACAAGCATCAAACCATTATCGGCGAACGCGCTTTTGTCGGTTCGAATACTGCATTGGTCGCGCCGGTCCGCATTGGCGACGACGCTTACATCGGATCTGGGTCAGTGATCACAAAAGACGTCCTCCCCGGCGACCTCGCCGTGGCGCGCGGCCGGCAAGCGGCCATTAAAGGTTGGGCTTCTCGCTTTCGCGCCGCCCATTCGACAAAGAGAACAAAATGACCAGTCACGCCGACCTCAGTAAGAAGAGCGCCGCACAGGAAGCGGCAATGCTGGTTGAAGACCGCATGACGCTCGGCATCGGCACTGGATCGACCGCGCGTTTCTTCATCGACGCACTTGCCGAGAAAATAGCCGCGGGCTTTTCGCTTCGCGGCGTGCCGACATCGACGGAAACGAGTGAGCTTGCACGCGCTGCCGGCGTTGAAATCATCGAACCGGATGTTGCGACGATAATTGACCTCGCCGTAGACGGCGCCGATGAAGTCGACCCGCGCCTTAATTTGATCAAAGGCGGCGGCGGCGCCCTGCTCCGTGAAAAGATTGTCGCGAATGCAGCAGGCCGGTTCGTTGTGATTGCCGATAATTCAAAAAATGTCGCAACGCTGGGCGCATTCCCCTTGCCTGTCGAAATTGAACCCTTTGCCAACGCGTTGACCGTGCGCGCTATCCGCGGCGCTATTGAGACCCTTGGGTTTCACCCGCAAAAAATCGACTTGCGTGAAAACAATGGCGGTCTGTTTGTGTCCGACGGCGGCAATTTGATTGTCGATTGCGCTATCGGCGCGATCAACGATCCCGCCGAACTTGAGGCGCGGCTACTCGAAATTCCAGGCGTTATCGAGTGCGGTCTCTTTTGCGGCATGACCGACATCGTCATATTTGGCGACGGCGATGAGACGTCGACCTTGAACGCGTGATCCCAAAAAGTTGATGGGGCGGGCAGTCATCAGCTTTGCACTCGCCCCACGGTCGCGTTACATCAACCCGTCGCAAGAGCAGGATTGGCCTACATGGCAGATGAGAATGGCCGCAGCCGGTTTGAGAAACTGCAGGCGGCGATCAAAACGTACGGGTCCGCCGCATTCGAAAACCTCATTCGCTGTAAAGGCTTTGCCAACGCCATCGTTCAGGCGTTTCCCGAATATATCGGGTGCACCGCGGAATGCGTAAAAGCGGTGCCGCCGACAGGCGCATTTGACCCGCGCCAGGATTATGGTGATCAGGCATTTTCCTATGCGCACCGGCAGGTGATCGCCCTTGAGCCGATACAGTTCGGCATTGCTTTAACGGTCAAAAATTTTGAGGATTCCGGCTCGCTTTGGTTGAGGACAGCGATGGCGATCGAAATCACCGGCGATACGTTTGATGTGTTTGTCGCACAACAACCGGTCATCCATATTCCCTTCGACTTTGACGACAAGCTGCAACCGGCGCTTGAGGCCATTTACCAGGAATTTCTCCAGACTTTTAAAGTTCAGGTGATGGCGTTTAACGACAAGCGTTTTGAAACGGGGATCGGGTTCATCCCATAAAGAAAGTGTGATGCGTGTCTAATTTTGATTTTGACTTATTTACGATCGGCGCTGGCTCCGGCGGTGTGCGGGCGTCCCGCCTGGCGGCCCAATATGGCGCGCGGGTGGGCGTCGCGGAAGAATATCGCGTCGGCGGCACCTGCGTTATCCGCGGCTGCGTCCCGAAGAAATTTTTGGTCTACGCAAGCGAGTATGGTCACGGATTTGAGGACGCGCGCGGATATGGCTGGTCCACAGAGAACATATCGTTCGACTGGTCGAAATTGATCGAGAACAAAGACGACGAAATCGACAGGCTAAACGGCATCTATATCCGGAATTTGAAAAACGCCGGCGCTGAAATTTACCAGAGCCGCGCCACCCTCAAAGACCGCCACACCATTCATCTCCATGCTGAAGATCGAGACGTCACAGCGGAGAAAATTCTCATCGCGACAGGCGGCGCGCCATGGACTGACGACACGGTGCCCGGTCATGATTTAGGCATCACGTCGAACGAAGCGTTTCATCTGAAGACATTGCCCAAACATATTGTCGTTGCCGGCGGCGGGTATATCGCTATCGAATTCGCGTGCATCTTTAGAGGCCTCGGATGCGACGTCTGTCTTGTCTACCGCGGCGAGGATATTCTCCGGTATTTTGATCGCGACATATCCGTTCAGGTCCATAGCGAATTAAAACGCAAAGGCATCCGCGTCATCACACAGGCGGTCTTTGATAAAATCGAGGCCCACGAAGGCGACAGGAAGCGCATATATTTATCAAACGGCGCCGAACTGGAGACGGATCTCGTGTTTTGGGCGGTCGGCCGCAAACCCGCGACAGGCGGTCTGGGATTGGAAGAGGCCGGCGTTGAACTCAATAAGGCCGGCGCTGTTGTCGTGGATGAATATTCCCGCTCATCCGTCGACAATATTTTTGCCGTTGGCGATGTCACGGATCGGGTCAACTTAACTCCGGTTGCTATTCGCGAGGGCGCGGCGTTCGCAGAATCACAATTCAATAATACGCCGACACAGATGGATTACCGCTTTATCCCGAAAGCAGTGTTTTCACAGCCGCCGGTCGGCTCGGTCGGATATGCCGAATTCGAAGCACGGAATGAATTCAAAAACATCGACATCTACAAAACAAATTTCCGGCCCATGAAAAATATGCTGACGGGTTCAGAAGAACGCGTTTTGATGAAACTCGTCGTTGATGCTGACAATGACCGCGTCCTTGGTTGCCATATCGTTGGGCCCGAGGCGGCCGAAATGATCCAATGTATCGCCATCGCCGTGAAGACTGGATGCACAAAGGCTGACTTTGATCAAACCGTCGCGCTCCACCCGACGATTGCCGAAGAGCTGGTCACAATGCGCGAAAAGTATAAAGCGCCGATATAGTCAGCCGCGTCGTTCGCGCCTGACTAGTTGCATTCCCGTTTGACGCGGTCGAGCGCTGCCGTCACGCCGCGCAAGCTGACAATGTAACTGGTCGCGGTGCCGCGCTTGGATACGGCGCTTACCCGCATATCCGAGCCGCGGCGCATCGCCCGCAAGAGCCGTTGCTCCTCATCGCTGGATTCGATGAAGGCTTCGTTCTCTGACGTATAGAGTTCCCACTTATCCGATCCGATCCGAACGCTGGGCTCCGGCTTTTGGTCAAGGGCATAGCCGGTCATCAAGCTGGGCTGTTCGCTCGACGCGCCGGACTTCCACGTCGCGACCAGAAAGAAGACGTCGCCATGATTGACAGATTTCGGAGACTTGTCAGAGGCTTCCGCGGCGGCGAAGCAGATTTTGTCGTTATCCACATCGCGCACGAACACGCTCCAGTCTTTATAAGTCGCGACCGCCCGCGGCTCCTGCGCGAACGCATCGCCCATAGCAAAACCAGCCAGCAAAATAGCCGCAAACGTTAAATTCCGGATCATCGGTCGCAGTCTCCTTTAGATACGCCATGGCACTGAAGATGGGCCCATATCATAGTTCGTATTATGTCGCGAGCATGACGGATCGAAGAATTGCGCCTCGCCCGCCCTTGCGCCATAAGGGCCGGGAAAATCTGATATTTAGTTACCTGACGGGAGACACCGAATGATACCGGGCCACGATTCGCTGAATACGAAGAAGTCGATTTCCGCGGGCGGTCGCACCCACCAGTATTTCAGCCTGGAGGCGGCCGGCGCAGCGATCGGCGACGTTTCCAGACTGCCTTTTTCCCTGAAGGTTCTGTTAGAAAACTTGCTCCGGTTTGAAGACGGTCGGTCCGTAACGGTCGACGATATCAAGGCGTTTTCCGACTGGTTGAAGACCGGCAAATCCACCCGCGAAATCGCCTATCGCCCAGCCCGCGTCCTGATGCAGGATTTTACCGGCGTGCCAGCCGTGGTCGATCTCGCCGCCATGCGCGACGCCATGCGGTCGCTCGGCGAGGATCCGGAAAAAATTAACCCCTTGGCGCCGGTCGATCTCGTCATCGACCACTCTGTCATGGTGGATTATTTTGGCGGTCCCGATTCATTCAAAAAGAACGTTGAACGCGAATATGAACGCAATGGCGAGCGCTACAAGTTTTTGAAATGGGGCCAGGGCGCCTTTGACAATTTCCGCGTCGTGCCGCCGGGCACAGGGATTTGCCATCAGGTCAATCTCGAATATCTGGCGCAAACCGTTTGGACTGCGGACTACAAGGGCGAGACCTACGCCTATCCCGATACGCTTGTGGGAACAGACAGCCACACAACCATGGTGAACGGATTGTCGGTGCTCGGTTGGGGTGTCGGCGGTATTGAGGCGGAAGCGGCTATGCTCGGTCAGCCGATTTCCATGCTGATCCCGGAAGTCATCGGTTTCAAAATGACCGGAAAATTGCCGGAAGGCGCGACAGCAACGGACCTTGTTCTGACCGTCACACAAATGCTGCGTCAGAAAGGCGTTGTCGGAAAATTCGTTGAGTTCTTTGGCCCGGGGCTTGATCATCTGGCCTTGGAAGACCAGGCGACGATCGCCAACATGGCGCCGGAATATGGCGCGACCTGTGGTTTTTTCCCGGTCGATGGCGAAACGCTTCGCTATTTGAAGGCCACAGGGCGCGACGACGACCGCATCGCCCTCGTCGAAGCTTATGCAAAAGCGCAAGGCATGTGGCGCGACAAAAACACGCCGGCCCCGGTTTTCACTGACACGCTTGAACTGGATCTGACTACCGTATCTTCCTCTATCGCCGGTCCGAAGCGCCCGCAGGACCGCATCGCGCTTGGCGATGCGGCGGAAGCGTTCAAGAGGGACGTCAAGACCATCAAAGGCGGCGCTGTCGCCGACGACAAGGCCCCGGAAAATATGGGCGAAGCACGCTTCGAGGCAGAGGGTGCAAATATGGAGAATACTCAGCCCAAGGATTACGGCGTGCCGCATTACGCCGTCGATGGGTGCGACTATCAAATCCATGACGGATCGGTCGTAATCGCCGCGATTACCTCCTGCACCAACACCTCAAACCCGGCGATCCTGATTGCCGCCGGCCTACTTGCAAGAAATGCTCGCGAAAGAGGCCTTTCCGCTAAACCCTGGGTTAAAACGTCGCTCGCCCCCGGTAGCCAAGTTGTCACCGATTACCTTGATGCGGCGGGCCTCACCGACGACCTCGACGCCCTCGGCTTTAACCTCGTCGGATATGGCTGCACCACTTGTATCGGCAACTCCGGACCGTTGCCAAAACCGATTTCCAACGCGATCAACGCCAATGATCTCGTTGCCTGCTCGGTCTTGTCGGGCAATCGCAATTTCGAAGGCCGCATCAGCCAGGACGTGCGTGCAAACTACCTTGCATCGCCGCCACTTGTCGTCGCTTATGCCATCGCCGGTTCAATGCATGTCGATGTCGCGAAAGATTCCCTGGGCAAAGACCAGAACGGCAAGGACGTTTATCTGAAAGACATCTGGCCATCGTCGAAAGAAATCGCCGATGTCGTGCGTGCGCATGTAACGACACAGATGTTCGCAAAACGCTACGCCGACGTTTTCAAGGGCGACGACAAATGGCAGTCTATCGACGTTTCCGACGAAGAGACCTATCAGTGGCCGCCGTCAACCTATGTCGCCAATCCGCCGTACTTTGAAGGGATGACAAAGGAACCTGCGCCCGTTGCGCCGATCAACAATGCTCGCGTCCTCGCGCTCTTTGGGGATTCCATCACGACCGACCATATTTCACCGGCCGGATCGATCAAGGAAGACGGGCCGGCGGGTGAATATTTGAAATCGCACCAGGTGCCGGTCGAAGAATTTAACTCCTTCGGCTCGCGCCGCGGCAATCATGACGTGATGATGCGTGGCACATTCGCCAACATCCGCATCAAAAACCAAATGGTGCCGGGCACGGAGGGCGGCGTTACGAAATACGCCGAGACCGGCGAGGTCATGCCGATCTATGACGCGGCCATGAAATATAAAGAACAGAACACGCCGCTCGTCGTTTTTGCCGGCGGACAATATGGAACCGGATCGTCACGCGACTGGGCCGCAAAGGGCACGATCCTTCTAGGTGTTCGCGCCGTCATCGCGGAAAGTTACGAACGCATCCACCGTTCAAACCTGATCGGCATGGGCGTCTTGCCACTGCAGTTTAAAGACGGAGAAAGCTGGAAATCGCTCGGGATGCAGGGCGACGAAACCGTCACGGTCCACGATATAGATCAGCTAGGACCACGCGATATGGCGCGCGTTACCGTTACATTCGCAAATGGCGATCAAAAATCGTTTGAAGCGCTTGTCCGTATAGATACCGCCGATGAGCTCGACTACCTGCGTCACGGCGGCATCCTCCACTATGTGATCAGGAAACTCGCCGCTTAAAGGTCGCAAAGGGGCGCCGCGACAACCCACGATTGCGGAGCCGCCGCCGTACAATTTTCGGTTTATAGCGCCGCGTGACTGTCCCCGCTAAGCTCTCCCCTTGATAATTGCGGGGGCAGCAAAAGCGTGGGAATTGACCACGGAAATTCCCGGCTATTGGGCCGGCGAATGGTGACGCTCGTTGCTTGCGCAGCGCTGGCGCCCTTTCAACAAACAAACGCATCGCCGTGGTCACGTGACAACGGCGAATTGATGATCATCAGCCGCGCGGATTATTTTCGCGCCGATCTCGAAAATGTCAGCGTTGGCGGCGTTGATGTCGATGGAAAATTCGAACGCATCGAGTCCAATACCTATCTTGAATATGGCGTCACCAATGGGCTGACCGTTGGCGGCAAAGTTTTCTACGGAACGAGCTGGCTGACGCGGGGAACCGATGTTGAAAGCGAAAGCGGTTTCACCGAACTGGAGTTTTTTGGACAGCAACAAATCTTTCGCAACGACCGGCACGCCGGGGCCGTTAAGGTCGCTGTCGGTATCCCCTCGGGGTTTGAATCCGGCGCACGTACCGGACAACGAAGCGACGGCGCCGATCTGGAAGTCTCCCTCCTCTATGGCCGCAGCCTGACGTTCACGCCTATCAAGACCTTTGCCGCCGCTGAAATCGGCGTGCAAAAACGGTTCAGCGACGCCGCCGATCAACTTCGCTTCTTGACCACGTTCGGCATTGAACCCAACGATCGCTGGACGTTTCTCTTCGATACTTATTCTGTAAAGTCCCTCCGAAATGAAAACGCGGGCGGCGCAGATTTTGATGTCGTAAAAATTCAGCCGTCAATCGTCTGGCGCGCGACCAGGCGTTTCTCCCTACAAATTGGGCTGTCCGAAGAAATTGCCGGGCGCAATCTCGACCTCGGCACAACGTATTTTCTCGGCATGAGAACGCGTTTCTAGATGTTTGATGCAACGCCAAAGTCGCCCTTTGCGAATAGGCACTCGCGACCGTTTTCCGAAAGTGAACGCGATTTCGCCGTCAACCATTTGAAGCGTCGAATGCCGCAGCACTCCGCCGTCGGTGTGTTGTCGCCGTCGCAGCGCATCATCTTCATCTTGATTTCCGTTTTCATTGCCGGCTTTGCTTTTACTGCGCCAACGGCGATGTTCGTCACGTTGAACGTATTTTTTGCATCGTACTTTATTCTCGCAGTCGGATATCGCGTATTTTTAATGTTCGCCGGCGCCAGGCCGCTCGCCACAGCGCGTAAATTGCACAGCGCCAAAAATGATGACGCGTTGCCCGTAATAACAATTTTGGCGCCGCTTTACCGTGATGCTGGTTCACTGAATGGACTCTCAAAGGCCATCGACGCACTCGACTATCCGCCCGGGAAAAAGGACGTAAAACTTCTCCTGGAAGAGGATGACGAAGAGACACTGAATGCTGCCAAGCAATTGGCATTGCATCGCCGATACGACGTCATCGTCGTTCCGGACACCGGGCCGCGCACCAAACCAAAGGCGTGCAATTTCGGATTGCTGCGGGCGAACGGAGACCTCACTGTTATTTACGACGCTGAAGATCAGCCGGAAATTGATCAACTGCGCAAGGCGGCGGCCGCCTTCGCGGCCGGTGATCAAAACCTCGCCTGCATGCAAGCGCGCCTCAATTACTACAATGCCGATGAGAATTGGCTAACCCGCCTGTTCACGCTTGAATATGCGCTCTGGTTTGATTGGTTGCTGCCTGCATTGCAAAAACTGAACGCGCCGATCCCCCTTGGCGGCACATCAAATTTTTTCCGGACCGATATATTACGCGCCGTCGGTGGATGGGACCCCTTTAACGTGACCGAAGACGCAGATCTTGGATTACGACTTGCCCGCCTCGGATACCGCGTCGAAATGCTGAACTCGACGACGTATGAAGAAGCCAATTGCAAGCTTGGAAACTGGATCAGGCAACGTTCGCGTTGGATCAAAGGCCATCTCCAAACCTGGCTGGTGCATATGCGCCAACCGGGCGCTTTTGTTACGCAGAACGGTTGGCACGGACTATTATCGATTCAGTTGTTTCTCGCCGGAAACGCCGCCGGCGCGCTCATTAATCCGATCCTGTGGGGCGCGTTCATTTATATGAACCTTTTCAACAAGACCGCATTTGAAACGTCTATGCCGGTTGCACTGCAATTGTTGAACCTGACCGCACTCATCGTCGGCAATTTTTGTTTTATCCTGTGCGCGGCGGTCGCGCCGTTAAAACGCGGCTGGCGCCATCTTTGTTTGTTTGGCTTAACGGCGCCAGTTTACTGGATGCTGACCTCCATCGCCGCTTATAAGGCGCTCTGGCAAATCATTTTTCGTCCTTATTATTGGGAAAAAACCGATCACATGATCAGCGCGATGGCGGCCCATCGCCGGCCCGCCGTCGCCAATAACGTAGCGGCCCAATAATCATTGCAATAGGCCGCGGCCTTCTTGTATGTCCGGAAGCGCTGCGGTCGGAATGATAATCAAATGTCTCCATTAGCTGGCCGGGCCTATCGATTGATGAATGGGCTCGGCAATCGATTTGTGATTTTCGATCTTCGCGGATCGCCGATAACGCTGCGCGAAGCGGACGCCGCGCGCGCTGCCGACCCGAAAACGGGGCCCGGTTGCGACCAGGTGATCACCATTGAAGACCGCAATGGGCCTTTCATGGGCGTCTGGAACAGAGACGGCGGCGAGGTTGAGGCTTGCGGCAACGCGGCGCGATGTGTCGCGCGCATCCTGATGGATGAAGACGGCCGTGACGACATTGAGTTTTCCACCGCATCGGAAAAACTGAAAGCGTGGCGGGTTGGCGAAACGCGCATCGCCGTCGACATGGGCGAGCCGAAATTTCTCTGGCGCGATATTCCCCTTGCTGAGCAAATGGACGATACGCGATTTATCGACGTCAAACTTGGACCGATCGACAATCCCGTTCTGTGGGGGCCGTCGGCGGTCAATGTTGGCAATCCGCATTGTGTATTCTTCGTTCCGGATGTTTCGGCGCAAGCGATCGAACGGTTTGGCCCGCTGGTTGAAAATCATCCGCTGTTTCCCGAGCGGACAAATGTATCGGTCGCCGAAGTCACGAGCCGGCATGCGATCCGGTTGCGCGTCTGGGAACGCGGCGTCGGCATGACGCAGGCTTGTGGCACGGCCGCGTGCGCCGCGCTTGTTTGCGCTCATCGCCGCCGCATGACAGAGCGCAAGGCGACGGTCACGCTTGATGGCGGCGATCTCGCGATTGAGTGGCGCGAAGACAATCACATTATCATGACCGGGCCGATCAGCTTTGACGGCGACGGCGTATTGCCGGACGATTTTTAGCCAATGGCGAAGCTCTATTTCCAATTTGCGGCGATGAACGCCGGTAAATCGACGACGTTGTTGCAGGCAAGTTTTAATTACCGCGAACGCGGCATGGAAACGGCGCTTTTTACCGCCGCCATCGACACGCGGCGTGCGCAAGGCACGATTGCATCGCGTATCGGATTGAGCGCTGAAGCAGGCGTGTTTGACGAAAATACCAATTTGTTCGACGAAATCGAAAGTCTCCGTCAACGCAAAAAAATTGACTGCATATTGGTCGATGAAGCGCAGTTCCTTTCTCCTGAACAGGTTCTTGAGCTTGCCCGCGTTGTTGATCACCTTGACCTTCCCGTTATGTGCTTCGGTCTGCGCACGGATTTTCGCGGTGTGCTGTTTCCGGGCAGCGCGCAATTAATGGCGGTCGCAGACGATATTCGCGAGCTAAAAACCATCTGCCATTGCGGCCGCAA